>NZ_CAXAOQ010000024.1:0-107761 GCF_963970575.1 Pseudomonas sp. EA_65y_Pfl2_P74 | reverse complement strand
GCAGGAATCTGCAACGAGAAATGCGCCGCATTGGCCGGCCGGAACATACGCTTATCCTTAAGCAAAGAGGAAAAGAGCGCGATGTCGAAACCGTCCCTGGTTTGTGCTCGCGAGAACTGGCGGGCACGGTAACAAGGGCAGAAAAAAATCTATGTAGGAAGACTCGCTGAAGAATGCGGGAACATTCCTCAATACGATTTCAGTTTCAACAGGAACGGTGTAGCTGCCTACTGAGTACTTGGGTTGTATGCAGTTTTGCGTTTCGGCACATGACAATTTCAGTCAAGGCATAGGTCGTCGGACAATTTCGTGCTTAACTTCGGCCTCTTGCATGCTCAACAACAACGTTCAGAAGGACTCAAGTCATGGCTCAAGTCACCCTTAAAGGCAATCCGGTTCAAGTCAACGGCCAGTTGCCACAAGCCGGTTCCAAGGCGCCAGCCTTTTCCCTGGTTGCCGGCAATCTGTCGGATGTCACCCTGAAAGACTTCGCCGGCAAGCGCAAAGTGCTGAACATCTTCCCAAGCGTCGACACACCGACCTGCGCCACCTCCGTGCGCAAGTTCAACGCTCAGGCCAACGACATCAGCAACACCGTGGTGCTGTGCATCTCGGCTGACCTGCCGTTCGCTCAGGCTCGCTTCTGCGGCGCTGAAGGTCTGGAAAATGTCCAGAACCTGTCGACCTTGCGCGGTGTCGAGTTCATCGAGAACTACGGTGTGGCCATCGCTGACGGCCCACTCAAAGGCCTGACCGCTCGTGCCGTGGTGGTTCTGGACGAAAACGACAACGTTCTGCACAGCGAACTGGTCAAGGAAATCGCTGAAGAGCCTAATTACGAAGCGGCCCTGGCCGTCTTGAAATAAATGTTCTGAAACAAGCGCTTTACAATTGTTAACGGCCTGGCACTGTCCAGGCCGTTTTCATTTGTGTATCAGTGTTTTGCCTCACACCTTGAAACGTAAGTTGAAGGTAAATTGCCGGTAAAGCTGCTTTGCTAAATCCCCACCAGTGCTTATCGTTCAGCCTCCCGTAAAAGAAGCCCACGCGCCCAATGGTTAATCACTCCATGCAATCGTCCCCACGCAACGCCCGTCGCTGGCTGATCAGCCTGCTTGTCTTGTTGGTTATCGCCGTCCTGTGCTGGAAATTCTGGCCTGCCGGTTCAGCCCACAAGGAGGGCGACGAGAAAGCGGCGGCCGGTCATACCGGGCGTTCCGGGATGATGCGACCGGGCTTCGGTGGTGGCACGGGGCCTGTTCCGGTGCGGGTGGCGCCGGCCGTCACGGGCGACTTCCCGCTGTATTACAAGGCTTTGGGCACGGTGACCGCGCTCAACACCATCAACGTGCGCAGCCGGGTGGGTGGCGAACTGGTCAAGATCAATTTTGAAGAAGGCCAGATGGTCAAGGCTGGCGACTTGCTGGCCGAGATCGATCCGCGTCCGTACCAGAACGCCTTGCTCCAGGCCGAGGGCACCTTGCTGCAAAATCAGGCGCAACTGAAAAACGCGAAGGTCGATGTCGAGCGTTATCGTGGGTTGTACAAAGAAGACAGCATCGCCAAGCAGACCCTGGACACCGCCGAGGCGCTGGTCGGCCAGTATCTGGGCACGGTCAAGACCAATCAGGCGGCAGTCAACGACGCCAGACTCAATCTCGAATTCACCAAGATCCGTGCGCCAATTACCGGTCGTGTCGGCTTGCGTCAGGTAGACGTCGGTAATCTGGTGACCGCCAACGACACCACGTCCCTCGCGGTAATCACCCAGACGCAACCGATCAGCGTCGCCTTCACGCTGCCGGAAAACAGCCTCGAAACCGTGCTTGCCCGCTACCGAAGCGGCGCCAAACTGCCAGCCGAGGCCTGGGATCGCGGCGATACCAAACTGCAAGCCAGCGGCGTACTGCAAAGCCTCGACAACCAGATCGACGTGGCCACCGGCACTCTGAAATTCAAGGCCCGCTACGATAACCGTGATCAGGCGCTGTTTCCCAACCAGTTCGTCAACGTTCACTTGCTGGCCGACACCCTTAAAGGTGTGGTGCTGGTACCGTCCGCCGCCGTTCAATTCGGCACTAACGGCACCTTCGCTTACGCGCTTGATGGCGACAAGAACGTCACTATTCGCCAATTGAAGGTCGGCGCCAGTGACGGCGAAAACACGGTTATCAACGAAGGCCTCGCCGCTGGTGATCGTGTGGTGCTCGAAGGCACCGACCGTCTGAAAGAGGGCAGTGAGGTCGAGGTGGTCAACGACAGCAATCAGGTGCCCACCACCCCGACCGAGCACTTGCAAGGCCAATCCGCTGCCACGCCTGCTGACGCCGCTGTCACCGACAAGGCCAAGAAGGGCGCATGAACATTTCGCGGCTGTTCATCCTCCGTCCGGTAGCCACCACCCTGAGCATGCTGGCCATTGTTTTGGCCGGCCTGATCGCTTACCGCTTGCTGCCCGTGTCGGCGCTGCCCCAGGTCGACTACCCGACCATCCGCGTCATGACCCTCTATCCCGGCGCCAGCCCGGACGTGATGACCAGTGCCGTCACTGCGCCGCTTGAACGTCAGTTCGGGCAAATGCCGGGCCTCACTCAAATGGCTTCAACCAGTTCCGGCGGCGCCTCGGTGCTGACCCTGCGCTTCAGCCTCGACATCAACATGGACGTCGCCGAACAGCAGGTGCAAGCCGCGATCAACGCCGCGACCAATCTGTTGCCAAGCGACTTGCCGGCGCCACCGGTTTACAACAAGGTCAACCCGGCGGACACCCCGGTGCTGACCCTGGCGATTACCTCGAAAACCATGCTCCTGCCCAAACTCAATGATCTGGTCGATACGCGCATGGCGCAGAAAATCGCCCAGATCAGCGGGGTCGGTATGGTCAGTATTGCCGGTGGTCAGCGTCAGGCCGTGCGGATCAAGGTCAACCCGCAGGCTCTGGCTGCCAACAGCTTGAACCTGTCGGACGTGCGCACCCTGATCGCCGCCTCCAACGTCAACCAGCCCAAAGGCAACTTCGACGGCCCGACGCGGGTGTCGATGCTCGACGCCAACGATCAACTGACTTCGCCGAAGGACTACGCCAACCTGATCCTCGCCTACAAGAACGGTGCGCCGTTACGGCTCAAGGATGTCGCGCAAATCGTCGACGGCGCAGAAAACGAACGTCTGGCGGCGTGGGCCAACCTTAATCAGGCGGTTTTGCTGAACATCCAGCGTCAACCGGGCGCCAACGTGATCGAGGTGGTCGACCGGATCAAGACGCTGCTGCCGAGCATCACCGACAACCTGCCGGCCGGGCTCGATGTAACGGTACTGACTGACCGCACCCAAACCATTCGTGCCTCGGTTACCGACGTGCAGCACGAACTGCTGATCGCCATCGCGCTGGTGGTCATGGTGACGTTTCTGTTCCTGCGCCGTGCCAGTGCGACGATCATTCCATCGGTGGCCGTGCCGCTGTCGCTGATCGGTACGTTCGGCGTGATGTACCTCGCCGAGTTCTCGGTCAACAACCTGACCTTGATGGCCCTGACCATCGCCACCGGTTTTGTGGTCGACGATGCGATCGTGATGCTGGAAAACATCGCGCGTTTCATCGAGGAGGGCGATAGCCCCCTGCAAGCTGCGCTCAAGGGCGCCAAGCAGATCGGGTTCACCCTGATCTCTCTGACGTTGTCGCTGATCGCGGTGCTGATTCCGCTGTTGTTCATGGCGGACGTGGTTGGGCGACTGTTCCGCGAATTCGCTATCACCCTCGCGGTGGCGATCCTGATTTCGCTTGTTGTCTCGCTCACGCTGACGCCGATGATGTGCGCACGCTTGCTCAAACGTGAACCCGAGCCCCATGAACAGGGGCGTTTTTATCGAGCCAGCGGCGCGTGCATCGACTGGATGATTGCGGCCTACGGGCGCAAATTGCAGTGGGTGCTCAAGCATCAGTCGCTGACGCTGATGGTAGCCATCGGCACGTTGGCGCTCACTGTGTTCCTTTATTTGGTCGTGCCCAAGGGTTTCTTTCCGGTGCAGGACACCGGGGTGATTCAGGGTATTTCCGAGGCGCCGCAATCGATTTCCTTCGCCGCCATGAGTGAGCGTCAGCAGGAACTGGCGAGGGTGATTCTTGAAGATCCGGCGGTACAAAGCCTGTCGTCCTACATCGGTGTCGACGGCGATAACGCCACGCTGAACAGCGGTCGCTTGCTGATCAATCTCAAGCCTCACGGCGAGCGCGATCTGTCGGCTACCGAAGTGATCGCACGGCTGCAACCGCCACTCGCCAAACTGGTCGGTATCCGCCTGTATATGCAGCCGGTGCAAGACCTGACCATCGAGGACCGGGTCAGCCGCACCCAGTACCAGTTCAGCATGTCGTCGCCGGACTCCGAACTGCTGAGCCTGTGGAGCGGGCGGCTGGTCGAGGCACTGGCGCAGCGTCCGGAACTGACCGATGTTGCCAGCGATTTGCAGGACAAAGGTTTGCAGGTCTACCTGGTGATCGACCGTGATGCGGCCTCGCGGCTCGGCGTTTCGGTGGCAAACATCACTGATGCCCTGTACGACGCCTTCGGCCAGCGGCAGATTTCAACCATTTACACCCAGGCCAGCCAGTACCGTGTGGTGCTGCAAGTCCAGGCCGGAGAGAAGATCGGCCCGCAGGCGCTGGATCAGATTCACGTTAAAACCACCGATGGCGTGCAGGTGCGGTTGTCGAGTCTGGCCCATGTCGAACAGCGTCAGGCACAACTGGCGATCACTCACATCGGCCAGTTCCCGGCGGTGATGATGTCGTTCAACCTCGCGCCGGGTGTGGCGCTGGGGCATGCGGTTGATGTCATCGAACAGGTGCAGAAAGACATCGGCATGCCGGTTGGCGTGCAGACACAATTCCAGGGCGCAGCCGAAGCGTTCCAGGCCTCGCTGTCGAGCACCTTGCTGCTGATTCTGGCGGCGGTTGTGACCATGTACATCGTGCTGGGCGTGCTTTACGAGAGCTACATTCACCCGATCACCATTCTCTCGACTCTGCCGTCAGCGGCGGTTGGCGCCTTGCTGGCGTTGCTGCTGAGCGGCAATGACCTGGGCATGATCGCGATCATCGGCATCATCTTGCTGATCGGTATCGTCAAGAAAAACGCGATCATGATGATCGACTTCGCCCTCGACGCCGAGCGCAATCAGGGCATGGCACCGCAGGAGGCGATCTATCAGGCGGCGCTGTTGCGTTTCCGGCCGATCCTGATGACCACGCTGGCCGCATTGTTCGGCGCGGTACCGTTGATGCTCGCCACCGGTTCCGGCGCTGAGCTGCGCCAACCGCTGGGTCTGGTGATGGTTGGCGGCTTGCTGGTGAGTCAGGTGCTGACGTTGTTCACCACGCCGGTGATCTACCTGTATTTCGACCGTCTCGGTCGTCGCTGGGGGCGCGCGCCTTCGGCCGTGGAGCCGGTAGAGCAGCCATGAACCTCTCCGGCCCTTTCATCAAGCGCCCGGTCGCGACCATGCTGCTGAGCCTGGCGATCATGCTGTTGGGTGGTGTCAGCTTCGGTCTGCTGCCGGTATCGCCGCTGCCGCAAATGGACTTCCCGGTAATCGTTGTGCAGGCGAGCCTGCCCGGTGCCAGTCCGGAAGTCATGGCGTCTACGGTGGCGACGCCACTGGAGCGCTCGTTCGGCGCGATTGCCGGCGTCAACACCATGAGCAGCCGTTCCAGCCAGGGTTCGACCCGGGTCATTCTGCAATTTGACCTCGACCGCGACATCAATGGTGCCGCGCGGGAGGTACAGGCCGCGATCAACGCTTCGCGCAACTTGTTGCCGAGCGGGATGCGCAGCATGCCGACCTACAAGAAGGTCAACCCGTCGCAGGCGCCGATCATGGTGCTGTCGCTGACCTCGGATGTGCTGGAAAAGGGGCAGCTCTACGATTTGGCCTCGACCATTCTGTCCCAGAGTCTGTCGCAGGTGCAGGGCGTGGGTGAGGTGCAGATCGGCGGCAGCTCCCTGCCGGCAGTACGCATCGAACTCGAACCGCAGGCACTGAACCAGTACGGCGTGGCACTCGACGATGTGCGCAAGACCATTGCCGACGCCAACGTGCGCCGACCCAAAGGTTCGGTCGAGGACGGGCAGCGGTCATGGCAGATCCAGGCCAACGACCAGTTGGAGAAAGCCAAGGATTACGAATCGCTGATCATCCACTACGCTGACGGTGCGGCGTTGCGTCTCAAGGACGTGGCCAAGGTCAGCGACGGCGTCGAAGATCGCTACAACAGCGGTTTCTTCAACGATGACGCGGCGGTGTTGCTGGTGATCAACCGGCAGGCCGGTGCCAACATCATCGAAACGGTCAAGGAGATCAAAGCGCAATTGCCCGCGCTGCAAGCGGTGCTGCCGGCCAGCGTGAAGCTGAACCTGGCCATGGATCGCTCCCCCGTGATCAAGGCGACACTGCACGAAGCGGAAATGACCCTGCTGATCGCTGTAGCACTGGTGATTCTGGTGGTGTTCCTGTTTCTCGGTAATTTCCGTGCATCCCTGATTCCGACGCTGGCAGTGCCGGTGTCGCTGGTCGGCACCTTCGCGGTGATGTACCTCTACGGTTTCTCGCTGAACAACCTGTCGCTGATGGCGTTGATTCTGGCCACCGGGCTGGTGGTGGACGACGCCATCGTGGTGCTGGAGAACATTTCCCGGCACATCGACGACGGCGTCAAACCGATGCAGGCCGCGTATCTCGGGGCCAAGGAAGTCGGTTTTACCTTGCTGTCGATGAACGTGTCGCTGGTGGCGGTGTTCTTGTCGATTCTGTTCATGGGCGGGATCATCGAGAGTCTGTTCCGCGAATTCTCCATCACGTTGGCAGCGGCCATTGTCGTCTCGCTGGTGGTCTCGCTGACGCTGACCCCGATGCTCTGCGCCCGCTGGCTCAAGCCGCACACGCCCGGGCAGGAAAACCGCCTGCAACGCTGGAGCCGCACGACCAACGACTGGATGGTCGCCAGGTACGCCACCAGCCTCGACTGGGTGTTGCGCCATCGTCGTCTGACCTTGCTCAGTTTGCTGGTGACCGTTGGCGTCAACGTCGCCCTGTATGTGGTGGTGCCGAAAACCTTCATGCCGCAGCAGGACACCGGTCAGTTGATCGGTTTCGTTCGCGGTGACGACGGTCTGTCGTTCAACGTGATGCAGCCGAAAATGGAAATCTTCCGTCGCGCTGTGCTCAAGGACGAAGCGGTTGAAAGCGTCGCCGGTTTCATTGGCGGCAACAACGGCACCAACAACGCCTTCATGCTGGTGCGCCTGAAACCGATCAAGGAGCGCAACCTGTCGGCACAGAAAGTCATCGAGCGCCTGCGCAAGGAAATGCCGCAAGTGCCTGGCGCGCGATTGATGCTGATGGCCGATCAGGACCTGCAATTTGGCGGTGGCCGCGAACAGACCACTTCGCAGTACAGCTACATCTTGCAAAGCGGTGATCTGGGCGAGCTGCGCCAGTGGTATCCGAAAGTGGTGGCTGCTTTGCGCGCACTGCCGGAGCTGACCGCAATTGATGCCCGTGAAGGCAAGGGCGCGCAGCAAATAACATTGATCGTCGACCGTGATCAGGCTAAACGCTTGGGTGTGGACATGGACATGGTCACCTCGGTGCTCAATAACGCGTACAGCCAGCGGCAGATCTCGACGATCTACGACAGCCTCAACCAGTACCAGGTGGTGATGGAGGTCAATCCGAAGTACGCCCAGGACCCGGTGACGCTCAAGCAGGTGCAAGTGATCACGGCTGACGGTGCGCGGATTCCGCTATCGACCATCGCTCACTACGAGAGCAGCCTGGAAGACGACCGGGTCAGCCATGAAGGGCAGTTTGCTTCGGAAGACATTTCCTTCGACATGGCCGAAGGCGTGACGGTAGAGCAGGGCAGTGCCGCCATCGAACGAGCGATTGCCAAACTCGGTTTGCCGGAAGACGTGATTGCGAAAATGGCCGGTACCGCCGACGCGTTCGCCGCGACCCAGAAGAGCCAGCCGTTCATGATTCTCGGTGCGTTGCTGGCGGTGTATCTGGTGTTGGGTGTGCTGTACGAAAGTTACATCCACCCGCTGACGATTCTGTCGACGCTGCCGTCTGCCGGAGTCGGCGCGCTGTTGTCGATCTATGCGCTGGGCGGCGAGTTCAGCCTGATTTCACTGCTCGGGCTGTTTCTGTTGATCGGTGTGGTGAAGAAAAACGCCATCCTGATGATCGACCTGGCGCTGCAACTGGAACGGCATCAAGGCATGACGCCGCAGGAATCGATCCGCAGTGCCTGCTTGCAACGTCTGCGACCTATTCTGATGACCACACTGGCAGCGATCCTCGGTGCCTTGCCGTTGCTGCTCAGCCGGGCCGAAGGCGCGGAAATGCGCCAGCCGTTGGGCCTGACCATCATCGGCGGGCTGATTTTCAGCCAAGTGCTGACGCTTTACACCACGCCTGTGGTTTACCTCTATCTCGACAAGCTGCGCCATCGCTTCAATAAATGGCGTGGCGTGCGTACTGACGCCGCTCTGGAAACTCCGCTATGACTGACCGTTCGCTTATCAATCTGGCCACTGTTCGCGGCTCGCGTCTGTTGAGCCTTTCGCTGTGCGTGGCGATGCTCAGTGCTTGCGCTGTCGGCCCGGACTATCAGCGCCCGCAGACGGCTGAAATCGCGCAATACAAGGAAGCCGAAGGCTGGCGTCAGGCCAACCCGAGCGATTCGCTGGCCCGTGGCGCTTGGTGGGAGCTGTATGGCGATCAGCAACTCAACGGGCTGATCGAGAAGCTCAACAGTTCCAACCAGACGGTTGCGCAATCGCAAGCCCAGTACCGACAGGCCCAAGCCTTGGTGCGCAGTGCGCGTGGCGCTTTTTATCCAAGTGTCGACTTGAGTCTGGGCAAGACCCGGTCGAGTCAGGGCACCGGCAGTAGCAGTTCGAGTCTGAGCAGTTCCGCCAGCGGTATTCGCGACACCTACAACGCGCAACTGGGCGTCAGTTGGGAGGCGGATATCTGGGGCAAATTGCGCCGAGGGCTAGAATCTGACAAGGCCAGTGCCCAGGCGAGCTTCGCCGATCTGGCGGCAATGCGCCTGAGCCAGCAATCGGAATTGGTGCAGAACTACCTGCAATTGCGGGTCATCGATCAACAGAAACGTTTGCTCGAAGCCACCGTTGCGGCGTATGAACGTTCGCTGAAAATGACCCAGAACCAATACCGCGCCGGTGTTTCCGGGCGTGATGCGGTGGCTCAGGCACAGACACAGCTCAAAAGTACCCAGGCCGATCTGGTCGACCTGACCTGGCAGCGCGCGCAGTTCGAAAACGCCATCGCCGTACTGACCGGGCAAGCGCCAGCGGATTTCAGCATCGCGCAAACCCAAACCATTCCCGATCTGCCGCAAGTGCCTTTGAGCCTGCCATCGCAGTTGCTGGAGCGCCGTCCGGACATCGCCTCGGCCGAACGCTCGGTGATTGCCGCCAACGCCAAAATAGGTGTGGCGAAAGCGGCGTACTACCCGGATCTGTCCCTGAGCCTGAGTGGCGGCTACAGCAGCAGTAAGTCCCAAGACCTGATCAGCTTGCCGAACCGCTTTTGGTCGGTAGGGCCGAAACTGGACTTGCCGCTGTTTGACGGCGGCATACGCTCGGCTGAAGTCGACCGCACCGAGGCGGTCTACGACCAGACCGTTGCCAAGTACCGGCAGACCGTACTCGATGGCTTGCGTGAAGTGGAAAACTATCTGGTGCAGCTAAAAGTGTATGAGGACGAAGCGGCTGTGCGTCAGGAAGCACTCGATGCGGCGCGCGATTCGCTACGCCTGACGGAAAACCAGTACAAGGCCGGGTTGATTGCCTACATCGACGTGGTCGTGGTGCAAGCCACTGCACTGAGCAACGAGCGCAGCGTGCTGAGCCTATTGCAGAGTCGATTGATCGCCAGTGTGCAGTTGATTGCCGCGCTGGGCGGTGGTTGGGATGGGCAACTCGATGTCAGCGACAGCCGTTAGACCGGTAGGTTTGCTCGCGAAAGCGTCGCAACTTTTGGCATTTCACTGCCTGAAACACTGTTTTCGCGAGCAAGCCCGCAGCAAACGAGCGTCGACCCAGAGCCTTTCAGAACGATCGAACAAGCGTTTCATCGACTTGATGGCAATTTGGTTACTTTGTCAGTGCGTTCTTCTGCGCAATCAGTACAATCGCTGATTTTGCCCGACCGAGAATCGATGCAGTCCGGTTAGGGAGACGACGAGAAACCCTATGCTCATTGGTAGCTATTCCTCCACTTTGGTTTTCATTTCGTTGTGTGTGGCGATCCTCGCGTCGTACACCGCGCTCGATCTCACCGGACGCATCGCCACTGCCAAAGGCCGTTCCGTGCATTTCTGGACCGCCGGTGGTGCATTGGCCATGGGCGTTGGCGTGTGGTCGATGCACTTCATCGGCATGCTCGCCTTCAGGCTACCGATCGATCTGGGCTACGACATCAACATCACGGCGCTGTCGCTGCTGATCGCCGTGCTGTCCTGCGGTTTCGCCTTGTGGCTGGTCAGTCAGCCGAAACTACCGATTGCTCAGTTAGCGTTCGGTGCGCTGATCATGGGCGCCGGCATCAGCGCCATGCATTACACCGGCATGGCGGCGATGCGAATGACGCCGGGGATCGATTACGATCCTGCGTTGTTCGGTGCGTCCCTGTTGATCGCTGTCGGTGCCTCAGCGGCGGCGTTGTGGATCGCTTTCCGCCTGCGCCAGCATTCGCCCCATGTTCGTCTGATTCGCGGTGGTGCCGCGGTGATCATGGGCATCGCCATCGTCGGCATGCATTACACCGGCATGGCCGCCGCGCAATTCCCTGACGGCAGTTTTTGCGGCGCGACGCTCAATGGCCTGAAGGGCAACGGGCTCGACAGTCTGGTGCTGATCACCACGTTGGCGGTGCTGTCGATTGCCTTGCTGACCTCGATTCTCGACGCTCGGCTTGAAACGCGCACCGCCGGGCTGGCGCATTCGTTGACCGTGGCCAACCGCGAACTCACGCAACTGGCGCTGCACGACACCTTGACCGGTCTGCCTAACCGCATGTTGCTTGACGACCGGATCAATCAGGCGATGAAAAAGGTCGATGAACAGGGCGGCTGTTTTGCCTTGATGTTCATCGATCTGGATGGGTTCAAACCCGTCAACGATGCATTCGGCCATCACATGGGCGATCAGTTGTTGCGCGAAGTTGGTGTGCGCCTGCGGGAAGACTTGCGCAGCCAGGACACGCTGGCGCGGATCGGCGGCGATGAGTTTGTGCTGCTGGTGCGCCTGACCGAACCCAACGACGCAGTGGGGCTGGCGGCACGTCAGGTCGGGTTGGTTGCGCAGTCGTTTCGCGTTGCCGAGCATGACTTGCAGATTTCCGCCAGTGTTGGCATCGCCCTGTACCCCGGCAATGGCCGGACCGCTCAGGAACTGCTGATGAACGCCGATGCGGCGATGTATCACGCCAAGGGTGCCGGCAAGAACGGTTACAGCTTCTTTGACGCGTCGATGAACAGCAACGCACGCAAGCAGTTGCAGTTACTGCAGGACTTGCGTGCGGCCCTGGAGCACAGCCAGTTCACCCTGCATTACCAGCCCAAGTTCGACGCTGCCAATGGGCGCCCGGTCGGTGCCGAAGCACTGCTGCGTTGGCAACACCCGATCCACGGTTTGCTGATGCCGGACAAATTCATCGATCTGGCCGAGAAAACCGGCGTGATCATTCCGATCGGAGAGTGGGTGCTTAACGAGGCCTGCCGTCAGATGCGCGAGTGGTATGTGCTTGGCTATACCGACTGGCGTATCGCGGTCAACCTGTCGGCCTTGCAGTTCTGTCATGGCGGCCTGGTGCAAAGCGTCGCCAAGGCGCTGGCGACGCACCATTTGCCGGCGAACAGCCTGACCCTGGAGATCACCGAAACCACGGCCATGAGCGATGCCGATGCGAGCATGACGGTGTTGCAGGAGTTGTCGGACATGGGCGTTGACCTGTCGATCGACGACTTCGGCACCGGCTATTCGAGCCTGATGTACCTCAAGCGTCTGCCAGCCAATGAGTTGAAGATCGACCGTGGGTTTGTGCGGGATCTGGAGCACGACAGCGACGATGCGGCGATTGTCTCGGCAATTGTTGCGCTGGGACAGGCGCTGGGGCTGCGGATTGTGGCTGAGGGTGTGGAGACCGGTGTGCAGCAGGACTTCCTGACAAAACTGGGCTGTGATTCGTTGCAGGGCTATCTGCTGGGGTATCCGATGCCGGCAGACAAATTCATGCAGGACATTGCCCGGGGCGAGAAGCAGGCGGCCGTCTGAGTTAACCCTCACAAGAACATCTTCAGCCTCGCCATTGCTGTGGTCGCAGACCTAGCCTTTGACACGGCTCATGCAAAACCTGCCAATGGCGGTTATTCTTCTCCCCGACTGTTACGTGTGAATTTGGGGGAAAGGCCGGCATGGATAAAGTCATTGTGATCACCGGTGGCGGGCGCGGGATTGGCGCCGCTACGGCTTTGTTGGCTGCCGGGAAGGGCTATCGGATCTGCATCAACTACCAGTCAGACGAACAGGCCGCGCAAAGCGTGCTGGAGCAAGTCAGAGCGCTTGGCGCAACAGCCATCGCGGTGCGCGCCGACGTCAGCATTGAAGACGAAGTGGTCGCGCTGTTTCATCGGGTCGATACCGAACTGGGACGGGTCACCGCACTGGTGAACAATGCCGGCACCGTCGGGCATAAATCGCGGGTCGACGAAATGTCCGAATTCCGCATTCTCAAAACCATGAAAACCAATGTCCTGGCGCCGATTCTCTGTGCCAAGCACGCGATCCTGCGCATGTCGCCCAAACACGGCGGGCAGGGCGGCAGTATCGTCAACGTGTCGTCGGTCGCATCGCGCCTGGGGTCGCCTAACGAATACGTGGATTACGCCGCGTCCAAAGGCGCACTTGATTCGTTCACCATCGGTTTGTCCAAGGAAGTGGCGGGCGAGGGGATTCGGGTCAACGCGGTGCGTCCGGGCTTCATCTACACCGATTTCCATGCGCTGAGCGGCGATCCGGATCGGGTCAGCAAGCTTGAGTCGGCTATTCCGATGGCTCGAGGCGGGCGGCCGGACGAAGTGGCTGAGGCGATTGTCTGGTTGCTGTCGGACAAAGCTTCTTATGCCACCGGGACCTTTGTTGATCTCGGCGGCGGGCGTTGAATTCAGGGACTCAAGCGTCTGGGCGGGTTCCATCGCTGGCAAGCCTGCGATGGAACCCGTTCAATCAACATAAAAAACTCAGAACGACCGGACAATCCGCCCCAACGTCTCCATCGCTTTCTCCGAGTCCTCAGTCCAGGGGCTGCCGTAATTCAAGCGAATGCAGTTCCTGAAGCGTTGGGTCGGTGAAAAAATCGGCCCCGGCGCGATGCTGATGCCTTGCGCCAGCGCCATCTGAAACAACTTCAACGAATCCATCTGCGGTGGCAATTCCAGCCACAGGAAGTAGCCGCCGGCCGGCTGGCTGACGCGTGTCTGTGCCGGGAAATAACGGGCAATCGCGGCGAGCATCGCACTTTGCTGTTCCTCCAGCGCATACCGCAGTTTGCGCAAGTGCCGGTCGTAGCCGCCGTGTTGCAGATAGTCGGCAATTGCTGCCTGCGCCGGCATCGAGGCGCACAGCGAGGTCATCAGTTTCAGCCGTTCGATTTTCTGCGCGTAACGTCCGGCAGCGACCCAGCCGATGCGGTAGCCGGGGGCCAGGCTTTTGGCGAACGAACCGCAATGCATCACCAGCCCTTCGGTGTCGAAGGCCTTGGCCGGTTTCGGCGCTTGTTGGCCGTAATAGAGTTCGGCGTAGACGTCGTCCTCGATCAGCGGCACCTGGTGGCGGCGCAGCAGTTCGACCAGTTCCTGTTTCTTCGCCTCGGGCATGGTCGCGCCCATCGGGTTCTGGAAGCTGGTCATGCACCAGCAGGCTTTGATCGGGTGACGTTCGAGGGTCTGCGCAAGTACACCCAGATCGATGCCGTCACGCGGATGCACGGGGATTTCCACGGCTTTGAGTTTCAGGCGTTCCAGCACTTGCAGGCTGGCGTAGAACGCCGGGGCTTCGATGGCCACCAGATCACCCGGTTCGGTCACGGCTTGCAGGCACAGGTTCAGCGCTTCGAGGGCACCGTTGGTGATCAGCAGTTCTTCCATCGGCAGCATCAGCCCGCCGACCATGTAGCGCAGGGCAATCTGCCGGCGCAGTTGCGGGTTGCCCGGCGACATGTCGGTGACGACCATGCGCGGGTCCATCTCCCGCGCCGCACTGGCCAGGGAACGCGACAGGCGTTGCAGCGGGAACAACGTCGGGCTGGGGAACGCTGAGCCAAAAGGGACGGTGCTCGGATCCTTGATCGAGTCCAGCACCGAGAACACCAGTTCGCTGACATCGACCTCGGTGGAGTCGTTGACGTGACTGCTGATCACCGGCTCCGAGAACGGACTCGGCGCGTGGGTATTGACGAAGTAGCCGGAACGCGGGCGGGCGCGGATCAGACCGCGGCGTTCGAGCAGGTAATAGGCTTGAAACACAGTGGACGGGCTGACGCCGTAAGTCTGGCTGGCGTAGCGCACCGAGGGCACGCGCTGACCGGGGCCAAGGACGCCGGAGCGGATCAGTTCAGCGATGTCGTCGGCGAATTTTTCGTAGCGTTTCATCTTGGGTCCGGATTGATTTCATTCTGGAAGACCGCGTTGCTTACATTCGCGAGCAAGCCCGCTCCCACAGAGGAATGCATTCCAAATGTGAGGGCGGGCTTGCTCGCCAATGGCCGCGCCGCAGTTTAAGGGATCAGCGATTCATCGGCGCCACAAACCTGCTCTTCGACACGCTGTAAACCTCAGGTTCATCGCTGTCGGCAATCTTGAAACTCAGGGTCTGTGAACTGCTGCTCGGGCGTTCCGTGGTCATGGCCACCGACACCGGCACATCGACAATCTCGCCGGGGGCCAGGCTCAGTTCGGTCTTGCCTTGCAACTGGAAGCCGTCGCCGTCCACCAGACTCAGGTTGTAGTCCTGGCGCTGTTGAGTCTTGTTGATGACTTTGAGGGTGTAGATGTTCTCGATCTGGCCCAGACCGTTTTCGCGGAACAGGCCGCGATCCTTGGTCACGTCCAGCGACACCATCGGCCGCTCGACCAGCGCCAGGGCCAGCGCTCCGATCATCAGCAGTAACACGACGGTGTAGCCGATCAGCCGTGGCCGCAGCAGGTGGGTCTTGCCACCCTGCAATTCGCGCTCGGAACTGTAACGGATCAATCCGCGTGGGTAGTTCATTTTGTCCATGATCGAATCACAGGCGTCGATACACGCCGCGCAACCGATGCATTCCATCTGTAAACCGTCGCGAATGTCGATGCCGGTCGGGCAGACCTGTACGCACAACTGGCAATCGATGCAATCGCCCAGCCCGGCCTCGGCCGGTTTCACGTCGCGTTTGCGCGGGCCACGGTTCTCACCACGGGCCACGTCGTAGGAAATGGCCAGGGTGTCCTTGTCGAACATCACACTCTGGAACCGCGCATAAGGGCACATGTGCATGCACACCGCTTCGCGCAGCCAGCCGGCGTTGATGTAGGTGGCGGCGGTGAAGAACAGTACCCAGAACAGACTGACGCCACCGATTTGCAGGGTCAGCAACTCCTCGGCCAACGGTCGGATCGGGGTGAAGTAGCCGACGAATGTCAGGCCGGTCATCACGCTGATCGCCAGCCATAGCGTGTGTTTGGCGGCGCGGCGCGCGAGTTTGTTCAGCCCCCACGGCGCGGCTTGCAACTTGATCCGCTGGTTACGTTCGCCTTCGGTGATCTTCTCGCACCACATGAAGATCCAGGTCCACGAACTCTGCGGGCAGGTGTAACCGCACCAGACGCGGCCGGCGAACACTGTGATGGCGAACAGGCCGAACGCGGCAATGATCAGCAGGGCAGACAGCAGGATGAAATCCTGCGGCCAAAAAGTTGCGCCAAAGATGTGGAACTTGCTTTCGCCAAGGTCCCAGAGAACCGCCTGACGCCCACCCCAGTTCAGCCACACGGTGCCGAAAAACAGCAAAAACAGGAACCCCGCGCCACTCATGCGCAGGGTTCGAAACAGGCCGGTGAAGCTGCGGGTGTGGATCTGGTTATCGCTGGACTTGTTTCTCGCCTTCATTGGGCGACCCGGCACACTTTTTATGTGGGGTGGTTCAACTTCTACGGTTCGGACGGGGATTTGTTCGCTCATGGTCGTTCGCTCATCAGCCTCCATCAGGCCGATGCACTATGAGCGCCGATCTGTTTGCATAACAGACTCAGCTATTTCAATAAAAAGCGTATCAGATGGTGTTTGCCGGCCTGCCTGCGACAACTTGAAGCAGCCCGCAGGCGCAGGCGCAAACCCCTATCTCAAGGGTTTGCGCGCTGTGTTGATCAAGGTCAGTCAAATCACCGAATCACTCTCGTCAGCCTTCAAATGCTTGCGTCCGTCCTTGGCGCCTGCAACGGTCAATGCGTCGGCTTCTGCTTCGGTGAGGTAAAGGCGCTGGCCTTCGATCTCCACGGCCGACATGGCTTTCTCGCTGTCGGTGATCACGGTCAAGTCGCCGCACAGGCGGATTTCTTCGCCGTTTTCAGTGGTGAAAAAACAGGTCTGGTTTTCGATTCGAACGGGCATGGGACGGTCCTTTTTCAGAGTTGCCTGAAAGGTTAGGGCGCAGGCTTTGCTGGTCGTTCTGCGCAACCGATTAATGGTCGCCTGCTCATGGCGGCGCTCTTCAACGTGATGCCACGCATCGCAAAACCCTTTGATAGGGATCACCGATGACGGACCGTCATCAATCAGGCGCAACAATCACTGGCGGCATGGTCGTTGGCGGTTCCTCCCTGGGCGGTGGCGTCGTGCCCGGCGGTTCCTGATCGGGAATCGGCTGCGGCTCGGTCTCGGGCAAAGTGGGTTTATCGATGTTCGGATCAGGCGTTTCGGCCGGAATCGGGATACTCATCTGATGACCTCCGTGTGGCACATGGCGTGAGAAGTGCTTAAGTGAGTTGACCACCTCGCAGCGGATTCGATCCGCTTTTTTGCTCGGGCAAATCCCTGTGAACTTTTCCCGGCGCCGGTCGCTCGGAACTTAAGTGAGTTCATATCGGGGCAGGTGCCTCGTTGTGAACACTGATCCGGCACAAGAGCGTCCTTGGGGCGTTAAGGAGAGATGCTCAATGACTGCTGAAAAACCTTCTGAACTGAACTACAACCCGCACATGCCGCTGTCGCAAGCTTTGCTGCTGCCGCGCATCGTCATTGAAAACACCATGCCGACTCTCGATGGCGGTCAATTTGCCGTCAAATCCATTGTCGGGCGCGATGTGGAGGTCACCAGCAAGGTATTCGCCGACGGTCACGACAAGTTGGCGGTGCGCATTCGCTGGCGCGAGGAAGGCAAAGAGACGTGGCAAAGCGAGGTCATGTCGGAGCTGGGCAACAACGGCTGGCAAGGCCGCTTCCGCCCGGAAGATCAGGGCCGTTATGTGTATTGCATCGAAGCGTGGATCGACCATTTCGCCAGTTTTCAGTATGAACTGGAGAAGAAACACAACGCGGCGGTGCCCGTCTCACTTGAGCTGCAAGAGGGCCGCAGCATGGTGCAACAGGCTGCCGAACGCAGTGAAGGTGCGCTCAGCGAACAACTCGCGGCGCTGCACCATGAACTGTCCGGCCTGCTCGAAACCGAGCAGGTTGCGCTGTTTCTGCACTCACGCAGTGCGCATTTGATGGCCCAGGCCGATCACCGCGCCTATTTGAGCGTGAGCGCCGAATTTCCCATGGATGTCGAGCGCGAACTGGCCGAGTTTGCCAGTTGGTATGAGTTGTTTCCGCGCTCGATCACCGATGATCCCGACCGTCACGGCACCTTTAATGACGTGCATGCGCGGTTGCCGATGATTCAGGACATGGGCTTCGACGTCCTCTATTTCACACCGATCCACCCGATCGGTCGCGCCCATCGCAAGGGCCGCAACAATTCCCTGAGCGCCGGGCCGCAGGATCCTGGTAGCCCTTACGCGATTGGCAGCGAAGAGGGGGGGCACGAGGCCATTCACTCGCAACTGGGCACCCGCGAAGACTTCCGTCGGCTGGTGGTGGCTGCCGCCGATCATGGGCTGGAGATCGCCCTCGATTTTGCCATCCAGTGCTCCCAGGATCACCCTTGGCTCAAACAGCATCCGGGCTGGTTCAACTGGCGGCCGGACGGCACGATCAAATACGCGGAAAACCCACCGAAAAAATATCAAGACATCGTCAACGTTGATTTTTACGCGCCCGACGCGCTACCGAGCCTCTGGGTTGAGCTGCGTGACATCATCGTCGGTTGGGTCGAGGAGGGCGTGAAGATCTTCCGTGTCGACAACCCGCACACCAAGCCGCTGCCGTTCTGGCAATGGCTGATTGCTGATGTGCGCGCGCTGCATCCGGAGGTGATCTTCCTCGCGGAAGCGTTCACCACGCCGGCGATGATGGCGCGGTTGGGCAAGGTCGGTTACACCCAGAGCTACACCTATTTCACTTGGCGCAACTCCAAGGCAGAACTGGCGGCTTACTTCACCGAACTCAATGAGTCGCCGTGGCGCGAATGCTACCGGCCGAACTTTTTCGTCAACACGCCGGACATCAACCCGGCGTTCCTGCATGACTCCGGCCGGCCTGGGTTCTTGATTCGCGCCGCGCTGGCGACCATGGGCTCGGGCCTTTGGGGCATGTATTCGGGGTACGAGCTGTGCGAAGCGGCGCCGGTACCGGGCAAAGAGGAGTATCTGGATTCGGAGAAGTACGAGATCCGTGTCCGCGATTTCAACGCCCCCGGCAACATCATTGCCGAGATCGCCCAGCTCAACCGCATCCGCCGGCAAAACCCGGCGTTGCACACCCACCTGGGCCTGAAGGTCTACAACGCCTGGAACGACAACATCCTGTATTTCGGCAAACGCAGCGCGGACGGCCGCAACTTCATTCTGGTGGCGGTCAGCCTTGACCCGCACAACGTGCAGGAAGCGAATTTCGAGCTGCCGCTTTGGGAGATGGGCCTGCCGGACGACGCGACCACCCATGGCGAAGACTTGATGAGCGGGCATCGCTGGGAGTGGTACGGCAAGTACCAGTTCATGCGGATTGACCCCGCGTACCAGCCGTTCGGGATTTGGCGGATAACCGCCTCCTGAGGTTGGCGAAGATCAGATGTGGGCGCTGCTTTGCCGGCTTCCACAGTGACCAGTTTCTACAGGGAATAATTTGTTTTCCTGAATCGAACAGGAGTTTCACATGGCGAAGAAACCCAAGGCTGCCACCTTTATCAAAGACCCGCTCTGGTACAAGGACGCGGTGATTTATCAAGTTCACGTCAAATCGTTTTTCGACTCCAACAACGACGGTATCGGCGACTTTCCCGGCCTGATCGCCAAACTCGATTACATCGCCGAACTCGGCGTCAACACCATATGGCTGTTGCCGTTCTATCCATCGCCGCGTCGCGATGACGGCTACGACATCGCCGAATACCGTGGCGTGCACAGCGATTACGGGACCATGGCCGACGCCAAGCGCTTTATCGCCGAGGCGCACAAGCGTGGCTTGCGGGTGATCACCGAACTGGTCATCAACCACACCTCCGACCAGCATCCGTGGTTTCAACGGGCGCGCAAAGCCAAACCGGGCTCGGCCGCACGGGACTTTTACGTATGGTCGGATGACGACCAGAAATACGACGGCACGCGGATCATCTTTCTCGACACCGAAAAGTCCAACTGGACCTGGGACCCGGTCGCCGGCCAATACTTCTGGCACCGTTTTTATTCCCATCAGCCGGATCTGAACTTCGATAATCCGCAAGTGATGAAAGCCGTGCTGTCAGTGATGCGCTACTGGCTGGACATGGGCATCGACGGCCTGCGCCTCGACGCGATTCCGTACCTGATCGAGCGTGATGGCACCAATAACGAAAACCTGCCGGAAACCCACGACGTCCTCAAGCAGATCCGCGCCGAGATCGACGCCAATTACCCCGACCGCATGCTGCTGGCCGAAGCCAACCAATGGCCGGAAGACACCCAGTTGTATTTTGGCGATACCGACGCGCACGGCTTGAATGGCGACGAATGCCACATGGCCTTTCACTTCCCGCTGATGCCGCGCATGTACATGGCGCTGGCTCAGGAAGATCGCTTCCCGATCACCGATATTTTGCGCCAGACCCCGGAAATCCCCGCCAACTGCCAATGGGCGATTTTCCTGCGCAACCACGATGAGCTGACGCTGGAGATGGTCACCGACAAGGAGCGCGATTACCTGTGGAACTACTACGCCGCTGATCGCCGGGCGCGGATCAACCTCGGCATTCGTCGGCGGCTGGCGCCGTTGATGGAGCGTGACCGTCGCCGCGTCGAGTTGCTCAACAGTCTGCTGCTGTCGATGCCGGGCACGCCGACCCTGTATTACGGCGATGAAATCGGCATGGGCGACAACATCTATCTTGGCGACCGCGACGGTGTGCGCACGCCCATGCAGTGGTCCATCGACCGCAACGGCGGCTTCTCCCGCGCCGACCCGGCCAGCCTGGTGTTGCCGCCGATCATGGACCCGCAATACGGCTATCTGTCGGTCAACGTCGAAACTCAGGCCGGCGACCCGCATTCGTTGCTCAACTGGACGCGGCGCATGCTCGCCGTGCGCAAGCAATCCAAAGCGTTTGGCCGTGGCACGTTGAAAATGCTCTCGCCGAGCAACCGACGGATTCTGGCGTATACCCGCGAATTCACCGACGCCGATGGCAAACACGAAATCATTCTCTGCGTGGCCAACGTGTCGCGCAGCGCCCAGGCGGCGGAACTCGACTTGTCGGCCTACGTCGGCATGGTCCCGGTGGAGATGCTCGGCGGTAACGCCTTCCCACCCATCGGTCAGTTGAATTTCCTCCTGACCCTGGCACCGTACGGTTTTTACTGGTTCGCCCTCGCGGCGGAAAACCAGATGCCGAGCTGGCATGTGGAACCGGCGCAGAGCCTGCCGGATTTCACCACCCTGGTGTTGAAAAAACGCATGGAGGAACTGCTCGAGGCGCCAGCCCGCGCAACCCTGGAGCAGGGCATTCTGCCGAGCTGGCTGCAAAACCGCCGTTGGTTCGCCGGCAAGGATGCTGCCATCGACAAGGTGCATCTGGCCTACGGCGTGCGGTTCGGCGACGCCGAACATCCGGTGCTGCTCAGCGAGATCGAAGTCACCAGCGGCGGCCAGACCCACCGTTATCAACTGCCGTTTGGCTTTATCTCAGAGGATCAGGTCGGCGCGGCGCTGCCTCAGCAACTGGCATTGGCCCGCGTGCGTCGGGTGCGTCAGGTCGGTTTGATTACAGACGCATTCAGTCTCGAAGCGTTTATCCGCGCGGTATTGCAGGGTATGCAGAACAACACGGTGCTCGAATCGGCGGACGGTCAAATCCGTTTCGCGCCAACGCCGCTGTTGGAGAAACTGGGGTTGGGCAGTGAGTCCGAGGTGCGTTATCTGTCGGCCGAGCAATCAAACAGCTCGGTGGTCGTTGGCAACAGCGTAGTCCTTAAGCTGATCCGCAAAGTCGCTTCTGGCGTACACCCGGAACTGGAGATGAGCGCTTACCTGACCGCTGCCGGATTTGCCAATATCTCCCCGCTGCTGGGCTCGGTGATCCGCCATGATGCGCAGGGCGAAGACAATCTGTTGATGATCGCCCAAGGCTATCTGAGCAATCAGGGCGATGCGTGGGAATGGACGCAAAACAACCTCGAACGAGCATTGCGCGATGAGCTGGCCGATGCCATGTCCGAGCAGGAACAGCATTACAACGCCTTGGGGGAGTTGAAGGATTTTGCCGGGATGCTCGGTCAGCGCCTGGGCGAAATGCATCAGGTGCTGGCGGCGCCGACCGACAATCCCGACTTTGCACCGCAAATCAGTACGGCCAAGGACATGCAGGCCACCGGCAAGGACGTCGCCGCTCAGGTCGAACAGGCGCTGAAACTGCTCAAACAGCATCAGGGCGAACTCAGCGCGGCGGATCACAAGCGGGTTAAACGACTGATCGACGAGAAAAAAACCATCCTTGCCCATGTGCAGGATCTGGCGAAAAAAGCTGTCGGCGGTTTGCGGATCCGTGTCCACGGTGACCTGCATTTGGGTCAGGTGCTGGTGATCAAGGGCGATGCCTTTCTGATCGATTTCGAGGGCGAACCTGCACGGCCATTGAGCGAACGTCGCGGCAAACACAGCCCGTACAAGGATGTCAGCGGTGTGCTGCGTTCTTTCGATTACGCGGCAGCCATGACCATCAACGTGCACAACGTCGACCACAGCCCCGAATCCGAAGCCTCACGTCATCGTGTGGCGGATCGCTATTTGCAGGAGGCGCGAGAGGCATTTGTTCAGGCATATCGCCGGGCGGCAGCTAGTCTTGATCATGCTTGGCAAGATCCTGAAGGCGCCGACGCCGCACTGGCGTTGTTCGGCCTGGAGAAGGCGGCCTATGAAGTGGCCTATGAAGCCGAAAATCGCCCCGCGTGGCTGCCCGTGCCGTTGCACGGTTTGTATGGGTTATTGACGGGGCTTAAACCCTTTTCCGATCTTGGTGGAGAGTAGTCATGAGTTTCTCGAACAAGGAACAGGGTCAAGTCAAAGACGCATTGCTGCCCACGGCGAAGGACATCGACGCCCTGGTCCGTGCTGAGCATCACGATCCGTTTTCCATTCTTGGCCCGCACGGCGATGGCGCCGGCGGACAATTCATTCGCGCTTTTCTGCCCGGTGCGTTGAATGTTTCGGTGCTGGACAAAGAGACCGGGCAAGAGCGCGGCGCGCTTGAGCAGACTGAAACGCCGGGGCTGTTTGTCGGCCACTTCGATCAGACACGGCCGTATCAATTGCGTACCCGTTGGGCCGGTGGCGAGCAGGTGGCGGAAGACCCCTACAGCTTCGGTCAGTTGCTGGGCGAAATGGATTTGTATCTGTTTGCCGAAGGCAATCACCGCGACCTCAGTTCGTGCCTCGGCGCGCAACTGACCACCGTGGATGGCGTCGACGGCGTGCGGTTTGCCGTGTGGGCGCCGAATGCCCGACGGGTCTCGGTTGTCGGTGACTTCAACGTCTGGGACGGGCGCCGGCACCCGATGCGCCTGCGTCATCCGTCCGGGGTATGGGAGTTATTCATCCCGCGCCTACAAGCGGGGGAGTTGTACAAATACGAAATTCTTGGCACTCACGGGATTCTGCCGCTCAAGGCTGACCCGATGGCGCTCGCCACCAGCCTGCCGCCGGATACCGCGTCGAAAGTCGCCGCGCCGCTGCACGTCGACTGGCAGGATCAGGACTGGATGAGCAGCCGTCGCGAGCGGCAGCAACATTCGGCGCCGCTGTCTATTTATGAACTGCACGCCGGTTCCTGGCAGTGTGAACTGGACGATCTGGGTGAAGTAGCGCGCCAGTACACCTGGCCGGAATTGGCAGAGCGATTGATTCCGTATGTGAAGGAACTGGGTTTCACCCACATTGAGTTGATGCCGATCATGGAGCACCCGTTCGGTGGTTCCTGGGGGTATCAGTTGTTGTCGCAATTTGCGCCGAGCGCCCGTTACGGCACGCCGGAGCAATTCGCCGAGTTCATCAACGCCTGCCACCAAGCCGATATCGGCGTGATTCTCGATTGGGTACCGGCGCATTTCCCCACCGATACCCACGGCCTGGCGCAATTTGACGGCACCGCGCTGTACGAGTACGGCAATCCGCTGGAGGGTTTCCATCAGGATTGGGACACGTTGATCTACAACCTCGGGCGCACCGAAGTACACGGTTACATGCTGGCGTCGGCGCTGCATTGGTTGAAGCATTTCCACATCGATGGCCTGCGAGTCGATGCGGTGGCTTCGATGCTCTATCGCGACTATTCGCGCAAGGCCGGCGAATGGGTGCCGAACCGGCATGGCGGGCGGGAAAACCTTGAAGCCATCGATTTTCTGCGGCACTTGAACGACGTGGTCGACCTGGAGGCCCCGGGTGCACTGGTAATCGCCGAGGAATCCACGGCGTGGCCGGGCGTCAGTCAGAGCACGCAGCAGGGCGGTCTGGGCTTTGCCTACAAATGGAACATGGGCTGGATGCACGATTCGCTGCATTACATTCAGCAGGACCCGGTGTACCGCGCCCATCACCACAATGAGTTGAGTTTCGGCCTGGTCTACGCCTGGTCCGAGCGTTTCATTCTGCCGATCTCCCACGATGAAGTGGTCCACGGCAAACACTCGTTGATCGACAAGATGCCCGGCGATCGCTGGCAGAAATTCGCCAACCTGCGGGCCTATCTGAGTTTCATGTGGACCCATCCGGGCAAGAAGCTGCTGTTCATGGGCTGCGAGTTCGGCCAGTGGCGCGAGTGGAATCACGATCAACAGCTTGATTGGTATCTGTTGCAGTATTCCGAGCACAAAGGCGTGCAGAAACTGGTGGGCGACCTCAACCGTCTCTATCGCGAAGAGCCGGCATTGCACGATCAGGATGACGCGCCGCAGGGTTTCCAGTGGTTGATTGGCGACGATGCGATCAACAGCGTTTATGCCTGGCTGCGTTGGAGCAAGGACGGTAAACCCGTGCTGGTGGTGGCCAACTTCACCCCCGTGCCGCGTCATTCCTATCGTGTGGGTGTGCCGTTCGCCGGGCGTTGGAGCGAGTTGCTCAACAGCGACGCTGATACTTATGCCGGTTCCAACTATGGCAACGGTGGCGGCGCGTTTACCGAAGAAGTGCCTAGCCATGGCCAGGCGTTGTCGCTGGAGCTGAATTTGCCGCCGCTGGCGGTGTTGATCCTCAAGCCTGAGGGTTGATCCCACACCGAGTCGCTGCCTTCGCGAGCAAGCCCGCTCCCACAGAGGAATGCATTCCAGATGTGGGAGCGGGCTTGCTCGCGAAGGTGTCAGCTCAGACGCCGGGAAACCGAAGCCTCACCAAAGCATCCGTACGCCGAGGCTGCCAATCAAGCCATTCAAATCATTGTCATCGACATCACTGCTGTAATCGGCACTCACATACAGGCTCACCGCCGGCGTCACCCGAGCCACCAGCCCCAGTCCCAACTCGACGGTCGATGATTTGCGGCTGCTGCTGATCTTGTCGACCTTATCCAGAGTCACCGTGCTGCCGGTATAGACCGTGTGCCAGAGATTGGTGCGCAGGTACGGCTCGACCGGCAGACCACTCAAGTCATAGCTACCTTTCAAGCGTGCTCCGACGCGGCCGCTCCAGGCTGAGAGGTCTTTGGACGTTGCGTGGCCTGAGCCAGCGTTGGGGGTGTCGAGGGTGATGCGCTGGTTGACCAATTGCGCTTGGGGTTCGATCACCCAGTTTTCATTCAAACCAATCGGGAAACCGCCTTCGACCGAGAACGTCATGGCGCTGCCTTCTGTGGCCTGCCGCGCACCTCGTTGATCGCGGCTGAATCCGCTGACTCGTCCACCGCTGGCCGACAAGTCGACGTGCCATCCCCGTGCACCGATCAGGCTGTAATAGGCCCCCAGGCGTTGGCCTTGCAGGTTGAGGGTGTCGGTGGTCGGGTCGGCCAGGGCGCGGCTGATGATTTGCCCATTGCCATTGGCTTGAATCTGGTTCGGACCGCCCATCAGGCCGATTTTCTGCGTAGGGCCGCCGCCGCTTTGCAGAGTCAGTACGGCGGGGCCCTTCCAGTCAGAGCCGCCGGGCATCGCGAAACCCGAAGACACCACATCGGTTTGCGCCTTTCGGGCACTTTGTCCGTAGAGCAGGTCCCAGGCGCCTGGCGCGAGTTCTTCGGTGATCAGCCTCGCAATTTGCCGATCAGATAGGGGATTGAACCGTTGCCGGTCCGGGGTGATGACCGTCGCAGGCAATGTGATGACGGGGACGTTCTCTCGATACCACGGTGTCGCTTCATCCGCCGCAGGGGCTGCCTGCGCCTCCATGGATGAGCACAGCAAGAGAAAACTCGAGACTGTGCAGAAAGTAATTTTGATCTCGCGTGGGGTGATTGAAGTTCTCATGGAGGCCTACCTTGCAAGCGCATGCAGCATCTCGATGTGGCGTCTCTCCTACCCCGAACGAGGGGCGACCGAATGGAGCGGGCAGATCCATGGCCGCTCGATTTCGCGAGTGTCCGATGGTTCGGCCCGGAGGGTTATTCCGGGGGTAGTAAGGTTGAGATAAGAAGAACCACAGGCATGCGTCAAGAAATTGATCGATGAGTGGTCGGTGTTATTTAGGTTTTGTAACTGTTTGTTTATTTGAATATAACCAAGTGGTTGTTTGTGTGGGTCGCGGCAGTGAAAACCCCGATGCAGAGGGAATGTATTGTTGACGGACGGTTTTTCGGTTGATCCAGGTTCCGACATTGCCGAACGCACCGCATAAGCCGTTGCTGTCAATATTTCGAATATTAGCCGGATACCAAGGGCGTGAGTTACGACAATCGCCCGGAGCGAAACGTCCAGGTGAGTCATCACGCAGAGCCGAAAAGCAGGCTTGTCCGTTCGGCAGCTACAGATGCACTTCAACGGCCAGCGGCAAGTGATCCGACAGGTGCGTCCACGGCTTGTTGCCGAGGATCTGCGGGTCATGGCTGCTGGCGTTGCGCAGGTAGATCCGGTCCAGTCGCAGCAATGGAAAACGCGCCGGATAGGTTTTGGCAGGGCGGCCATGATGGCGCTCGAAGGCTTCGTGCAAATAGTCGCGCCGGGCGAGGGCGACGTTGCCGTGAAGCTGCCAGTCGTTGAAGTCTCCGGCGATGATCACCGGCGCGTCATCAGGCAAGGATTCAAGCAACTGGCAGAGCAGTTGCAACTGCAATTGGCGATGGCTTTCCAGGAGACTCAAATGCACGCAGACCGCATGGACTTCGGCATGCCCCGGCACATCCAGCACGCAGTGCAACAAGCCACGGCGCTCGGGGCCGGTGATCGACACGTCGAGGTTGCGGTACTCGCGGATCGGGTATTTGGACAGCAGCGCATTGCCGTGATGGCCATCGGGATAAACCGCGTTGCGCCCATAGGCGAAATCGCTCCACATGCTGTAGGCGAGAAATTCGTATTGCGAGGTTTGCGGCCATTCGTTGTAGCGGTTCGAATGCCGTTCGTGTTCACCCACCACTTCCTGCAAAAACACCAGATCGGCCGAAGTACTGCGTACGGCTTCACGCAACTCCGGAAGAATGAAACGTCGGTTGAGTGCGGTGAAACCCTTGTGGGTATTGACCGTCAGCACGCGCAGGCGATGGATGACTGAATCGTCGACGACGTGACGATTGGGGGCGCTGGACACGGTGACTCCTGTGAATCCTGAGTGCGTATTCATGCGACTGGTGGGTGGGGGTGGCGGTTCCTTCTGAATCAACACCGCCAACTAGTGTAGGAGCTGTCGAGTGAAACGAGGCTGCGATCATTTGGTCTTGTTGTTCTGGATCAAATGATCGCAGCCTTCGGCAGCTTCTACATCAGACGCGCAATCGAATCTGCCGCCCAACACATCCATGTGGCGGCTTGGCCTGGAATACTGGCGTAGGTGCATAGAGTTCGGAGGCAGCGGAGACTGGGGAAAATTGGAGAAAGCTCTGCGCGATGAGGTGCATCATCAGGCGCAGAGCCTGGAGTAGATTTGTGGGGATCCCTCAGGGGCTGGCCCCGTTTAACATGTATTGGCCATTCCAAAGCGTTGAGGATCGTAAACGAAGTATTCTTGGTTGTTTATAGAGATTGAATAAAAGGCGAAAAATAAACTCATCGCCTTTTGTTTTCTTTGTCAAGAGCGTCTCAATACAAGTAATTTGCATTGAACTTCAAGTCATGGATCCATGGCAATAACTTTAATAGTGTCAGTGCCGGACGCATATAGGCGGTTGTTTCGATAGTCAACAGGCCCGCACCCCGTTTCAAAAGGATATTTTTTCAAAGTCCGACCTCCGGCGGCATCAATCACAGAGCCCTCGCTATATGTTATTTGGGTTTCGCTAGCGTTAATGACAAATGCGGTTGCTTTAATTTCATTTAAAGGGCTGATTGTCCTGATGGGTTGCATTTGTAGAACATCAACAACTGTTATGGTTGGTGTCCAGGATAAAGTATTTCCAATTGCATAAGCGCGAGTTCCTGATGCATTAAAGTGAAATGTGTAAGGGCGGCTGTTAATGTTTGTTCTGGCGACAGTTGAGTGCGTTTTTGTTTCAATGATAGCCAGTGTGCCAGCATTGCCAACCCAGATCACAATATATAAATATTCGCCATCAGGAGTGTAATCAATCATTTTGGTGTTGCTTCCTGCTTCAGTTATTTCGCGAGTAATTCTTTGCGTTGATATATCAACTATCGCTGCCTGAATATTGTAGAGGCTTGAATTTATACCGCCATATCCGACCGCAAGGGATTTGCCATCCGGACTCACCGCTAAATAATGGGGTGATTGATTTACCTTTATATCTCCAATAATCTTTAGGTTGGTCGTGTCAATAATGGTGATGTTTCCGCTGTGTGTGTATCCAATAAATAACTGCTTTCCATCAGGGCTTATGGCCATTCTTGGCCATGAGAGGGCGATAGGGGGAGTCTGAATATGATTTAAAACTTTCCTTGAAATCAGATCTACGACTTTAACCAAAGAAGCCGAGGGAACAAGGACATAAAGCGTAAGCCCGTCGGGGCTTAAAGCTTTTTCAGTGCCACCCGTTCCGATTGATATGTCCCCCTCAGAGATTTCGGGGAAGACCGTTACCTTCGCGGATGCTATTGCCCCTTCACTGACAGCATTCAGCGCGTACTCTCCAGGAACCATAGACGCCTGTACGCCCTTCACTATTACAAGGCCTTGCCCATCAGCTATGAATTCACGCTCCCCCCCAGTGCCATCGGCGAAAAACATTCCACTGGCGAGTGTCAATATTACAGGTGCCTCTGGACGAGGCGTGCCATCCAGTTTGCTTGCGAATATCTCAATATCTTTCAGCCGTACTCCGGGTGACGATCGATAGGGCTGATTTATAAAAGAAAGTACATTCGCCGTTACATTCACCGTCCAGGCTTCGGAGGTCGCACCATCGCCATACAACGCCTTGGCGGTAAAACTGTGCGCCGCTACGCTCAGGCCTGTAACGGTTAATGTCCAGATCCCTGTTGCTTGATCCGTGTCGGGTTGACCTTTGGACGTGATCCCATCGAGGATATCGACTTTTTGGCCCTTGGCGGCACTGCCGGTCAGAGTCACGGCTGTTTCCGCGGTGGTGCCGCCGGGTGGGATTTCCACGCCGCTCGGCGAGCCTTTGACCGAGGTGATCGTCGGTGCGGTGGCGGCTATAACGGTCAGTAACCGAACATTCGAATACACCGGGCTTACGGCATACAGTGCCTTTGCATACAACCGGCGACTACCCTCTGGTACGGCGATGGTTTTCTCCCATTCGCCTGTTGTTTCATGGGCGGGCGCAGTCCCTTTGGACACGGCAGACGCACCGTTGCCATCAAAAATCTCGACGGTCTGGCCTTTGCTGGCCTTGCCTTTGAGTTTCAGCGTGGTGCTGATGGTGGACGTGCCCTCCGGCACTTCTTTATTGCTCGCATCCAGCACATTCACCAGCGTCGGCACCACTAGCTCTATCGACTTGATGCTGTAAGTTCGATCCGGAAACACCGTGGCCGTTGCCGGGTTGTCGCTCTTGTCCATCGACACCTTGTACTTGATTTTCAGCGTGGTGCCGTGCCCGAGTTCTTTGAGGTAACTGTTGGCCAGTGCTGCGGGCCAGAAGCCCTGGCTGACCCACGTCGCATTGACATTGGCGTCTCCGCCGTTCCAGATTGTCAGGTTGTGAGGGCTGGCGTCGGCCTTCTGACCTTCCAGGCTCATCCAGACCTGTTGGCCCGCCTCGATCAGTGTGTGGAGCAACCCGTGAAGGGTCGCGTTTTTGCTGCCCAACGCGTTCACGTCCAGGACGTTGTTGGCATCGGCCTCGACGATCTTCGGCGGGATCAGCGCCGTCGCCGGTAGCGTCAGGATGTTCAGAGACAGCGGCAGGGAATTACTGGAGGCGCCATTATGTTCGATGACATAGATGACGGTCACCGGTTTGCCAAGGCTGTAAGCCAGGACTGATCGCGGCACCGCGATTTCCAGACCGGCGCTGACAAGCCGTTGAGGGCTGGTGTAGGTGCCCGCAGCCGGTGTCTCGGCTGCGCCTTGCCAGATTACGTTCAGCTTATCGTCAGGCAGCAGCGAACCCTGCGGCACCAGCACCCGGACTTCCGGTTGGGTCGGGCTGAAGTTGTTGCCGGTCTGGCCCTTGACGGTTGGGGCGGGCAACGTGAGGCGATTCAAATGCACGTCCACCGTCACTACATCCGACCAGGTCGGAGGGCCGGACGGATTGGTCAGATAGTCGACCACGCGGAATTTGAATTCGAAGTCGGAATCGTCGCCGCCTTGTTCCAGCTTCTCTTTAGGGATCGGGATCACCACGCTTTGCGGAACCGGCGGTAGGGGAGACGTGCTGTCTGGTGTCAATGTGTGGGTGACACGCGCGCCATTACAATAAATAGAAATCGTGTCGTACCAATTCATGTTCTTGTAGTTGACCGTGACCGAAACCTTGTTCGCTTGCTCGGGGCCGATGCTGGAGTGGCTGACGCTGAGGTTCAGGACCGGGGGCGTGTCGCCGGGTGGCGAGGTGCGGTGAAGCAGGATGAGTTCATCGGTGAAATCGCAGTTGCCGGAAGTACGTTTGACGCTGAACTTGATTTTGTTCAGGCCTTTTTGAAACCATTCCGGCGGAATGTAAAGTGGCGTGTTGTCACGCTCCTTGCCTTTGGCAATGGTGGTGTCATCCGCCTTTTCATCGTTCAACCAAAGCGTGATTTTGTCGTTTTCTGATTGGTTGTCATACGCAAGCATGAGTATCTGAAATCCCTCTTCCTCACTCGCGTCGTCGAAGGCAACGCCACCGTGGACTCCCTCACTGGCAGGGACGAGGGGGATCATCTTGGGTGCTTTCGGAAGGGGCAGTGCAAAGGGGTCAATCGTGCGGGTGCTGGTCATCGCCAACTCCAGGCTGAATAGGAAAATGCCATGGCGACAGGTGACGCTAATCAGCAATGTTTGTCACCTGTCAGATCTGACAGGTGCGCGCGGTTTCCGGACGAATGGTTACGCGGTCGGGAAGGGGGAAATCTTCCCTCAGACACACGGGGTAGCCCCTAGGGGAGCGGGCTTGCCAGCGATGAGGGTATGCAACTCAGCATCTGATTGGCTGACCCACCGCGATCGTTGGCAAGCCCGCCCACGAAAGATGTTGGCGAAGGTGCTACCTGTGGCCTTCAGACGAAAACGATTTCATAGGGCAAACGCATCCGTTCCAGAATCACCGGTGGCAGCATTGGCGCGATGCCAATCGCCGGTTCGCCCTTGAGCTGGCTGGCGTAGGCGTGGGTGGCGTGGCTTTTGCGCGCCACGGTCCAGGTGTCGAGGCGCAGTTTGCGTGCGCGATCCCAGGGGATCAGTTTTTGATCGCGCTCAGGCCAGTGCCACGCCCAGACCGGCACATCGTGGAAGGTCGCCCCGGCCAGTTCGGCGGCTTCGGCGGCAGCACGTCCGACCGCCTCATGATCGTCGTTGCCATCGCCGCGCCAGGTGCTGAATACCACGTCGCCGGGGCGCAGGTAACGGCCGATGAACCCGGCCAATTGGCTGTGCTGATCGCTCAGTGCGTTGTCGGTGAAACCGCCGCGTACCCATTTCAGGCTGTGCATGGGTAAGCCGAGGCGGCGCAGGGCTTCGACGCTTTCCTGCGGGCGGAACACGCTCAGGCGTTTTTCCGACCATTGTCGTGAACCGGGATGGCTGGCGCTGCCGTCGGTGATCGAGAGCAGTTGCAGCGGATGACCGAGGCTTGAGAGTAATTGCAGCAGGCCACCGCACGTCACCACCTCATCGCCGGGATGAGGGGCGATCACCACGGCGCGGGCACCGGGTGGCACCAGGCTGCGGGTGTTGATGACGGGAATGTTGTGCAGTTGCGGGGCGCTGTTCCAGATTTGCGCCGACGGGCTGTTTTCGATGAGCGATAACGGTTTCATGGGTGCGACGTCCTTGTGTTGTTTCGCCCTCAATCGTGCCCACAGCCATAAACCTGTGACGCGGCCGACCCGTGAAGGCTGGTTGATTGCCATACGACGCTCCGAACCCTGGATTGCCGCGCAGCACAGTATTGCTCATGAAGTGACGTTCGTCGCGCCACAGATCAATCTGATACGGTTTTTTTTATTACATCTGTGCCAGGTTTCGCAAGTAGTCGCCAAATCCACCCCGGGCCCGGCTGTCGAAACGAGCGCTGGTGTGGACTTGCGGACGATGGCTCCAGGCGATGTTCGCACCGGTCAGTTCCAGATCCCGCACCAGGTGCACATCTTCGTCGCACGCCAGCGGTTTAAAGCCTCCGGCCCACCGATAGGCATCGGCGCTGACGCCCAGATTGGCGCCATGAATATGCCGATGGCCCTCACTGGCCCGATAGTGCCGGTGATAGCGAATTTGCGCCGCTTCATCGAATGATTCATGCCAGTGCTCGACGGTGACCGTGCCACACACCGCATCCGCGCCCAGCCCGATTTGCGCCACCAGCCAGTCGTCGGCGACGCGACTGTCGGCGTCGGAGCAGGAGATCCAGCGTGCCCCGCGCTCCAGCAGCAACTGAGCGCCGACGGCGCGGGCCTGACCGACATTGCGTGCGTCGATATTCAGGCTCAGCACCGGATAACCGCTGACAATCTGCGCCGAGCGGTCGGTACAACTGTCGAGCACCACCAACACTTCGACCCGCTCACCGGCGAGCAAACCGTGCCGGCTGGCGCGCATGGCCGCGCTCAGGCATTCGTCGAGCAGGTCTTCTTCGTTGTGCGCCGGGATCAAAATGCCAATCATCGCAAACCCTCCAACGCCGCCACCGAGCGCGGCTCGCGGCTCCATACTTCAAGAATGAAATCAGCCTCCTGATGCAGTGCCACGCGTGGCAGATTCAACTGCTCATGGATCAGGTCGTGAACCTGTCGGGCGTTTAGCGGACAGCCGTCGATGGGCGGGCGCCAGTGACAGGCGAGGAGTTGGCCGTCGGCGGTCAGGGAATCACTGATCCGGCGAATCACTTCTGTCAGATCCTTGCCGTCGAGGTAGTAGCCGATTTCGCTAAATACAATCAGGTCGAATTTTTCTTCCGGCCAGTCACCGGGCAGACGGTTTTGACGCACTTGGGCGTGGTCAAAAAGACTTAAACGGGTTCGTGCCAGTGTCACTGCCGCGCTGGCGGTGTCGCAACACAACAGTCGATCACAGCGCGTCGCCAGTTCGGCGCTCAGTTCGCCGTTCGCACAGCCCGGTTCGAAGATCGCCCGATAGTGCGCACGAGGCAGTGCGGCGAGGGTGATCGCCCGTTTGCGCTGTTCGTACCAGCGCTGACGAAATGCCCACGGGTCGTCGTTGCCGGCGAACAAGCCTTCGAAATAACGATCTTCAACGCTCATAGGAATACCACCTCGAAAGGTTGCAGTAAGCGGTCAAGCACATAGGGCGCCAGTACCGGCGCGAGCCCTGCCTCGGGATCACCCTCCAATTGGCTGGCAAAGGCATGGACGGCGTGGCGTTTGCGGGCGATTTGAACCGGTGACAGGAGAATCTTGCGCGCCCGCTGCCAGGGCACCAGCGCGTCTTCGGGCGTTGCCCAGTGCCACGTCCATACGGGCAGTTCGTGGCACGTCGCGCCGACTCTGCGCGCCGCTTCAGCGCTGGCGCGGCCGACGGCTTCGTGGTCGCAATGACCGTCCTCGATCCACGTGGTAAAAATGACGTCATCGGGGCGCAGATGGTGTTCGATAAACGCGCTCAGCTCGGATTCTCGCGCCGCCACCTGCGTGTCGCTGAAACCGCCGCGCAGCCATTTCAAACGATGCATCGGCAGACCGAGGCGCCGCAGCGCTTCAGCGGACTCCTGTGGCCGGATCACGCTCAGGCGCTCCACCGGCCAGCGCGTGGAACCGGGGTGGCTGGCGCTGCCGTCGGTGACCGAGATCAGTTGTAACGAGCGGCCGGCAGCGGCGAGCACTTGCAGCAGGCCGCCGCAGCCCAGCACTTCATCGTCCGGGTGCGGCGCGACAATCACCGCGCGAGCACCCGGAGGCACCAGACTGAGGATATTGATGCTTTGCATGTCCGCCAGATGCTGTGAACTCTGCCATTGCTGCAAGGACGTGCCTTGGCCGACGATGGGATTGGTTTTCATAGCGCCCATGCTCCGTCAGGTTGCGCGGCAATCATTTGGCCGAGGGCGGCGAGGTCCCGTTCGGCGTGGCTTTGGCGCAGGAACACCGGCAAATCGGCGATCAACCGGGCGAAGTGCCGATCCTTGCAATATGGCCCGGCCCCCAAGGCGCGGCCGACTTCGCGGATCACCTGTTCGACAGACTGTTCAACCACGGCCCGGGCACGCCGGGCCAGCAACTGAGTATCGGCTTGCGGATGCGCGTCGATCTGCAGGGCGCTGAAACGCAAGACATCGGCGGCTGCCTGCAAGGCGCTATCGACCGCGCCCAGATGGGCGAGGGCATGCGGCTCCTGCCGTTGCGCACATGGCTGGCGCAGGCGTTCGGCAATCTGCCGCGCGGCGCCGTACCAGCAGGCAGCAATGCCGATCCCGCCTTGCCAGAAACCCGGTCGTTGCAGGTAATCGCCGGGATTGCCGATGGCTTGAGCTTCGGCGCCGTCGAACAGCACCTCGACACTGCCCGTGGCGCCCATGCCCACCGCCTGCCAGCCTTGATCGGTGATGGTCACGCCGGGTTGATCGAGGGCCACGGCAACCAGTTGCTGCTGATCATCAGCGTCCCACGCGGTGAGCAGCGCATGGCTGAGTACCGCGGCGCCGGAACACCAGGCCTTGCGGCCGTTCAGTTCCACCATATGCCCGGCGGGTCGCACCTGCACCCGCGCTTGCGGCGGTTCTGCCGCCCACATGCCCCACGTGCTGCCGGGCGTTGGCGCGCCTGCCAGTTGCTCGATGATCGCTAACGCGTCGGTGTGGCCCTCGTAAAGTTTGCACAAACCCAGATCATGCCCACCAACATCGGCCAGACGCTGAAATCGCTCCAGCGTGCTGCCGCTGCCGGGTAACGGCAATCGGTCCAGCCCGGCCTCGACCATCGCCCGCAGGCACAGGCCGAGCGAGGCTGTGTCTGCGTAGTCCGGCGGACGGCGAGCGAGATAGCTTTGCAAGTCCATGTCAGTCTTCTTCTTCGCGTTGCAATTCAAACAGCAGCAGTGAACGGCCAGTGACCGAGTATTCATGACCGAACTCGAAGCGTTCCTGGCCACGAATCGACGGTTGATTGGTATCGACCATGCACGTCCAGAAACTGCCCTCAGGAACCTCCGGCAAGGTGAAGTTGACGATGTCGTGGTGCGCGTTGACCACCAATAGCAGCGTCGCATCAGCACCTTTGCGACGGATGCCGGTTTCCTGTGCGCGGCCATCGAGCAGCATGCCCAGGCAGCGGTTGTGCGCGTCGTGCCAATGCTCGGTGGTCATCTCGGTGGCGTCCGGCGCGAGCCAGGTCACGTCTTTGACGCCGATGTCCTCGTTGTACTCGCCGACCAGAAAACGTCCACGGCGCAGGATCGGATACGCCAGACGCAGCTTGATCAGACGTTTGACGAATTTGAGCAACGCCTGGCCGTCTTCGCTCAGGTCCCAGTTGACCCAGCCGATCTCGCTGTCCTGGCAATAGGCGTTGTTATTGCCGTCCTGGGTTCGGGCGAATTCGTCACCGGCAACGATCATCGGCGTGCCTTGGGCCAGCAGCAGGGTGGCGAAGAAGTTGCGCATCTGCCGGTGGCGCAGGGCGTTGATGTCAGGGTCGTCAGTCGGGCCTTCGACGCCGTGGTTCCACGACAGATTATTGTTGCTGCCGTCCTGATTATTCTCGTCGTTGGCTTCGTTGTGTTTGTCGTTGTACGACACCAGATCGTTGAGGGTGAAACCGTCGTGAGCGGTGATGAAGTTCACCGACGAATACGGCCGTCGTCCGCGCTGGTTGAACATCTCGCCCGAAGCGGTCATGCGGCTGGCAAAGTCGGCCACCTGGCCGTCGTCACCTTTCCAGAACGCACGCACGGTGTCGCGGAACTTGTCGTTCCACTCCACCCACCCCGGCGGGAAGTTGCCGACCTGATAGCCTCCGGGGCCACAGTCCCAAGGCTCGGCGATCATTTTTACCTGACGCAGCACCGGATCCTGGCGGCAGGCAACAAGGAAGCTGTGACGCTCGTCGAACCCGTCGTGGTAGCGGCCCAGAATGGTCGCCAGATCGAAGCGGAAACCGTCGACATGCATTTCGCTGGCCCAGTAGCGCAGCGAGTCGGTGACCATTTGCAGCACGCACGGGTGGCTCAGATCCAGCGTGTTGCCGGTGCCGGAATCGTTGATGTAGAAGCGTTTGTCATCCGGCATCAAGCGGTAGTAGGAGGCGTTGTCGATGCCGCGCATCGACAGGGTCGGGCCTTGTTCGTTGCCCTCGGCGGTGTGGTTGTAGACCACGTCAAGGATCACTTCGAGGTTGGCTTCGTGCAGGTGCGCGACCATCTCCTTGAATTCGGCGATCTTGCCGCTGGCCAGATAGCGCGGGTCGGGGGCGAAAAACGCGATGCTGTTGTAGCCCCAGTAATTGGTCATGCCCTTGTGCAGCAGGTGCTGGTCATTGACGAACGCGTGGATTGGCAAAAGCTCAACGCTCGAAACCCCGACACTGCGAATGTGCTTGAGCACATCGTCGTTCATCAGCCCGGCGAAAGTGCCGCGTACGTTTTCCGCAACCGAGGGGTGCCGCATGCTGATGCCGCGCACGTGGGTCTCATAAATAATGGTCTTGTCCCACGGCACGCTGACGCGCTGGTCGTTGCCCCAGGTGTGCGCCGGGTCGATGACTTTGCACTTGGGCACGAAGGGGGCGCTGTCGCGTTCGTCGAAGCTGAGGTCGGCGTCGGGGTGGCCGATGGTGTAGCCAAAGAGCGCCTCCGACCACTTGAGTTCACTGACCAGCTGTTTGGCGTACGGGTCGATGAGCAACTTGTTGTGGTTGAAGCGGTGGCCGTTGGCCGGGTCATACGCGCCGTAGACACGGTAGCCGTAGATCAGCCCCGGATGTGCGTCGGGCAGGTAGCCGTGGTAGATCTCGTCGGTGTATTCCGGCAGTTCGATGCGTTCGAGCTCGACTTCACCGGCATCATCGAAAATGCACAGTTCAACTTTGGTGGCGTTGGCGGAGAACAGGGCAAAGTTCACCCCCAAGCCATCCCAGGTCGCGCCGAGCGGGAAGGGCAGGCCTTCGCGGATTCTCGAGGGTTCGGCGTGCTGTGTGGGCTCGGCTTTCTTTGGATGGGTCATGATTGCTCCTGCAAAACGGATGAATTCTGGGCTGACACGCGGGGTTGTGCATGTTTCTTGAGGGCGAACGCCCCCTCTGTGGCGAGCAAGCCCGCCACAGGATCATTGAGTTCAATAATCGCGAGAGCGTCAGTTCGCCGGAGGCTTGCGCGGTGCGCGCGGCTTTTTCTCGGCGGTTTTTTCGCCCGGCGGTACGACTTTTGCGGCGCTCGCTGGCTTGGCTTTGGCCGGGGTTTTGGGCTTGGCTGCCGGCGCTTTCACCTCGGCGGTCTTGGCAGCAGTCTTGCTGCCGGCAGCCTTCGGCGATTTCTTCGGTGCCAGCGCTTCAGCCTCGGCCAATTTACGCGCCATCTCCCAGTGACGCGCTTCCTGACCTTCGGGTTTACCTTCGGATTCCCAGATCTGATAGGCGAATTCGCGGATGCGTTTATCGTCGGTGCTCATCGTAATGCTCCTGAACTGAACTCGTGCTTACGTTAAGTGTTGGATAAAGAGATTCACCGGGACATCCCCCAGCGCGTCGCTGACATTCAGCTCCCTGTTTTTTGTGACTGCGCTGCTTGAAAAAAGTCCCTTCAGGTTTGCGTCAGAGGCGGCGAACGGTAAAACCACCCGAGTGTCGCCCCAGCGCAGCGCATCGACCTGAGGTACAGCACTGTTTTCCAGCAGTGTTGCGCAACGGATCGGCACGATCACGATGGCCTGCAGGCCATCGTGATCGCGGGCAAACGCGAGTACGTTGTGCGCCTGGCTGCCCAGTACCTCAAGGGCCTGGTACGCGCCACGCCGAAACAGCTCCGCGTGTTCAGCGCGCAGGTTCAGCACTTGAGCGATCAAGGCTTGCTTGATACGCCCGTCACGCCAATTGGTCAGCAGCGCCGAGGTCGGCGCGGGTGCCGGCAAGGCCTGCTCGCGAGCGGCGTAATCCACCGGCCGGCGGTTGTCCGGATCAACCAGGCTGAAGTCCCAGAACTCGTTGCCTTGATACAGATCCGGCACCCCCGGTACCGTCATGTGCAGCAAGGTTTGCGCCAAGCCGTTGAGCGCGCCGGCAGCAGCGATGCTGTTGACGGTCTTGCTCAGTGCAGCGCGCAGCAACTCACCTTCATCGCCGGTCAGCAGTTTTTCGGTGAACGCCTGCGTGGCGTTTTCATAGGCTTCGTTGGGCGCGCTCCAACTGCTTTGCAGCTTGGCCTCGCGCAGGGCTTTCTGTTGCCACTGCCAGATGCGTTTGGCGTAGTCGGCGAAACCGGCCTGATCGTCATCCTGTAAATCCAGCGGCCAGCTACCGATCAGCGCCTGGTAGAGGATCAGTTCGTCGCCGGTCGACGGCATTTGATCATCAAGGCGCACCGGGCGGGCGAGGGCGCGCCACAACTCGATCTGTTCGGCGTACCAGTGGCTGCGCTCGCTCAGCACCGCGAGGCGTGCGCGGGTGTCTTCGCCGCGTTTGTGATCGTGGGTGGCGGTGGCCAGCAGGTTGTCGGGAAACTCGGTCAGGCGTTGCTGATTGACCGCATGGAAATCACTGACCGGTGCGCTGAACTGTTCGGTGTTGTAGCCCACATCATTGCGCGACAGCAGCACGGCCGAGCGGTACAGCGCAGTGTCTTCCACGGCTTTGGCGGCCGCCGGTGACGTCAGTTGCTGAAAGCGTACGCAGGCATGCTTGAGGATTTTGCGCGAGCGCCCGCGGGGCTTGCGTCGCCACGGCGTGCCACCGAGCCAGGCCGCCACGCAGTCGAGCACCGGCCAGTCGCCTTCGCCCAGCGTCTGCCGGGCACCGTCCATGGCATGCTGGAAAATTTCATCGTCTTGCGCCGAACGACCCATCGCGCTGATGTAGGTGCGATACACCGGGAAATGCACGATCAACGCCTGCAAGACCCGGCGGATTGCGCCGAGGGTCAAGTCGCGGGTCATCAGGTCATCGCGGGCCACTTGCAGCAACGCCTGAGCGACGCTTTCGCAATCGCTGGCCAGCGAACCGTTGAGGATCTGCTGACGGGCAAGCTGCGCCTCTTCGATAAACGCAGCCGGGCGTTCGGTGCGCCGCTGCCACAGCTCACCGAGCACGTGTTCGCCATCCGGATCGTGTTGCAGCAGGGACAACTGATTCATGAACTCATAACCGGTGGTGCCGTCCACTGCCCAGTCGCGGCGCAGGGTTTCGCCGGCGCCCAGGATTTTCTCGACGTAGATTGGCAAATGCCTTCCCGGCGCCAACCGATCCAGACGTCGGCGCAGCTTGCGGCAATAACCGCGTGGGTCGGCGAGGCCGTCGATGTGGTCGATGCGCAAGCCGTCGACCAACCCCTCGGCGACCAACTGGAAGATTTTGCCGTGGGTGGCCTCGAACACGGCCGGCCGTTCGACACGCAAACCACCGAGCTCGTTGATGTCGAAAAAACGCCGCCAGTTGATGTCATCCGCGGCGGTGCGCCAACTGGCCAGGCGATAACTCTGGCGCTCCAGCAACTCATGCAGCTTGTGAAAGCCTTCTTCGGTGGTGGAGTCGTAATGCGCCAGATGGCTGTGGATGGCTGCCAGTGTCCGCGGATCACTCGCTCGCTGTTGCAACTCTTCCTTGAGTGGAGCCGCCAGCGAATGGGCGTCGGTTTGATAGCTGAGGGCACTGAAACGATCCGCGAGGGTTTTCAGTGTTTCATCAGGCTTGAGCAGCTCGCCGTAATCATTCGGGCAGATCGGGAAGTGATGGTCGTAATGCTCGACGTGGAAGCTGCCGGTTTGTGCGTTGAAATGCAGCTTCAGGGTGCCTTCCTGCAACGCGACGCCGTAATCGCTGCCCAGAAACGGCAGCAGCAACTGGCCTTCCATCAGCGGGTCAGGCGAGTGCCATTGAATGTCGAAAAATTCCCCATATGGACTCAATCGCCCCCATTCCAGCAGGTCGAGCCACCACGGGTTGTCGCTGCCACCGACGGCCATGTGATTGGACACGATGTCGAGGATCAAGCCCATCTTGTGTTCACGCAAGGTGCTGACCAGGTGCCGCAGGGCTGGTTCGCCGCCCAGTTCCGGGTTCACTTGAGTCGGGTCGACCACGTCGTAACCGTGCATGGAGCCTGCCCGCGCGGCGAGCAGCGGCGAAGCGTAAATATGGCTGATGCCGAGCCGGGCGAAATACGGCACCAGGGGCACCGCTTGTTCAAGGGTAAAACCTTTGTGAAATTGCAGTCGCAGGGTGGCGCGTAGCGGTTGGATGAGCGTTTGATTCATTGGTCACGCTCGGCAGCCTGAAGACGTGCACACGCCAGGAGTTCCAGACGTCGCGCGGCATCTGCGCCATCGAGCAACGTTTCGCTGTTGCCCGGCAAGCGCCGCGACCAGTTGGGGTGGGTATCGATCGTGCCGGGCAAGTTCGCCTGCTCATTGATGCCCAGCGCATCTTCCAGAGGCAGCAACACCAGCGGTGCGCGGGTATGGCCGAGGAAACGCACACTGGCATCGATCACTTGGTCGGCCTCGTGGGACTCCTCTCGAAAATTCTGCGGGTCCTGGCTCAACGCGCTGCGCAGGCCTTCGCGTTCACGTTGACGGTGATGACGCCATTCGATTTCGCCATTGGCATCGACAAAACCCAATCGCGCATTCCAGTCGATGTCGCGACCATGCCACCAGCCATTGAGTGTCGGCAGGTCATGGGTGCTGGTAGTGGCCAGCGCATTGTCCGGCCAGTCGAGGATCGGTTTGAAACGGGTGTTGTCCTGTTCGAACAGCAGCACGCGCATGCCCAGAATGGAGCGAGCGATGAGTTTTTCCTGAAGCCCCTCCGGTACGGTGCCGAGGTCTTCACCGAGCACGATGGCTTGATGGCGATGGGATTCGAGGGTCAGCAGGCGCAGCAGGTCGTCGACTGGGTAATACAGGTACGCGCCGTCGGCCGGCGCCGCGCCGTTGGGGATGACCCAAAGACGTTGCAGGCCCATGACATGATCGATGCGCAGGCCGCCAGCGTGGGCAAAGTTGGTGCGCAGCATTTCGATGAACGCACGAAAACCATTGCGGATCAGGCCTTCGGGGGAAAACGCGGAAATCCCCCAGCCTTGTCCTGCGCGATTGAGGATATCGGGCGGCGCACCCACGGTCAGTGAAGCGAGCAGTTCATCCTGAAAACTCCAGGCTTGGCTGCCGGCGCCGTCGGCACCCACCGCAAGGTCAGCGATCAGGCCAATGCCCATACCGGCGCTGCGGGCGGCGCTTTGTGCGCGCTCAAGCGAGCGGTGGATCAGCCATTGGCAGAAGGCGAAGTAGGCGATGCGTTCGGCGTATTCCTCGGCAAAGGCTTCCAGGGCAGCGCCACGCGGGTCGTGCCAGTGCTCGGGCCATTCGCGCCAGTCGAGGCTTTCGCCACGGGCGGCGCGCATTTCCTGGATCGCTTCAAAGCGGCAGTGGTTTTCCAGCGCTTCGCCACCGGCATGACGGAAACTGGCAAAGTCCGGATGCAAGGGGTGCTCGCCGGCGACAAAGCCTTCGTACAGCGCTTGCAGCAATTGCTGTTTGGCGTCGGCGGCGGCTGGCCAGTCGATCAGTTTCAGGTCTTGCAGTTGCGTAAATTGCTCTGCCAGACCCGCGGCGTCGATGGCATCACGCACGGCGCGCTCGCCGAGAATCGCCCCCGGTGCGGCGTACAGGGCGTTAAGGAACAGGCGACTGGATGGCGAATAAGGACTGTAGCGTCCGGTGTCGGCGCTGAACATCGCGTGCAGCGGGCTGATCGCCAAGGCTTCGGCGCCCCGTTCACCGGCTACGCGAGCGAGTGCTTCCAAGGCTTGCGTGTCGCCGAAGCCGCCGTCACCTGGGCGGCGCAACGAATACAGTTGCACGCTCAGGCCCCACACACGCGGGATCGGGTTGTCCACCGCATCGCCGACGCTGAAGCAGCGTTCGGGGGCGACGGCCAGCGTGAAATATTGATCGCCGATGTGCACTTGCTGATAACCGACCGGAATCAGCCCGGGCAGTATCGCTTGCGCATCCAGTTTCAGGTTCAGTCGCGAACCGTCTTCGAGGTGAATCTCACAAGGCGTTAAAGGTGCGAAATAGCGCACCAGATCAACGCCAGCGCCGACATCGCTGGTCAGCAACGGGGGCAGGTGACGGTCTTGCTGGACTTGTTGCAGTTCAAGCAGGCTGGCGTCGATTTCCTGCGTCGTACTGGCAGGGTGGCCGAGCCCGATCAGGACATTGCGCAACACCGCCGGAGCGACTTTTTGCGGGCGGCCGTTGGCGTCGATCCAGTCGACGGCAAGGCCGGCGCGGCTTGCAAGAATTTCCAGTTGCGCATCGCTCATAGGCGCTCTCCATCCAGAGGTTGCAAAGGGGTTGCGGCCGTGAGGCTGACGAGTGCGCAATACGGGGGCAACAGGCCCTCATCCGATAACTCGACGGCACCGGGCTGTTGAAACAGCCACACTGCGTCGGTTCGTGGAGGGTTGACCACCGCCGTATTGCTGAGGTTCAGGTCAATTCGCAGTTCGCTGCCATTGCCCAGGCGCCAGCGTGCGCTGACGGCGCCGTGGCCGAGCAGGTGCGCGCCCAACGCTTGCGTCCCGGGAAGGTGGGGAATGATGTGCTGATGGCGCAATTGCAGGAGTTGCCGATACAGCGCGAGGGTTTCCTGCTGTTTGGCAGTACCGTTGCCTGTCAAACGTGGCTGTGAAGCGTGGAAGGTTTGCAAGGCGTTGGGATCGGGAATTTGCTCGCGCTTGTGTGGGTCGGTGAAGGCGCTGAACGCGGCAAACTCGTTGCGCCGGCCTTCGCGCACCAACTGCGCGAGTTCGTCGTGATGGCTGGTAAAGAACAGGAATGGCTGCTCGGCGGCAAACTCGTCGCCCATGAACATCAGTGGAATCATCGGTGACAACAGCAGCAACACCGTTGCCGCTTGCAGCGCGCGTGGATCAGCAAGCTGATGCAGGCGTTCGCCGAAGGCGCGGTTGCCGATCTGGTCGTGGTTCTGCAAAAACAGCACGAATGCGGTGGAAGGCAAATGTTCGCTCGGCTCACCCCGGGGTTCGCCGTGGCGAGTGATATGCCCCTGGAACACGAAACCCTGGCTCAGACAACGCACCAGTTGCTCGGTGGGTTGTTGGGCGTAGTCGGCATAATAGGCGTCGGTTTCGCCGGTCAGCAGCACATGCAGGGCGTTATGGCCGTCGTCATTCCACTGCGCATCGTAATTTTCTTCCAGCAGGCTGGACTGATTCAGCTCGTTTTCGACGGTCAGCCAGACATGGCGACTCGGGTCGATTTGCTGGCGTACCTGCTGGGCCAGTTCGGGGAGGAAATCCGGACTGTCTATGGCGTGTACCGCGTCCAGACGCAAGCCGTCGAAACGGTATTCGAGCAGCCACATCAAGGCGTTTTCGATAAAGAAATCACGGACCTCGGTACGGCGAAAGTCGATCGCTGCGCCCCATGGCGTGTGTTTGTCTTCGCGAAAGAATCCTTTGGCGTAGCGGTGCAGGTAATTGCCGTCCGGGCCAAAGTGGTTGTAAACCACATCCAGAATCACAGCCAAGCCATGGCCGTGAGCGCTGTCGATCAAATGTTTGAGTTGTTCCGGGGTGCCGTAGGAGGCTTGCGGCGCGTAGGGCAGGACACCGTCATACCCCCAGTTTCGCGCACCGGGGAATTGCGCCAGCGGCATCAGTTCAATGGCCGTGATGCCCAGCGCGGCGAGGCGCTCCAGATGTTGCTCGACTTCAGCGAAACCGCCGAGCGCACCGACGTGCAACTCGTAGATCACCGCCTCGCTCCAGGGCCGGCCGTGCCAGGTGCTGTGTTGCCATGGGTAGGCGAGGGGGTCGACTACCACGCTCTGGCGATCAAGGTCGCCATTCTGCGCTCTGGAGGCCGGGTCCGGCACCTCCAGTTCGCCATCGATGTTGTAGCGGTAACGGCTGCCTGCCGGGCAGTGGGTCTGGATCACAAACCAGCCATCGGCCTGAGGCAGCATCGGCACAGAACGTCCGTCTTCGAGTTCGACACTGACGTAAAACGCATCCGGCGCCCATAGCGCGAACTGCGTGTGTTCGGCATCCAGCATGATTGCGCCGTGGGGCCAGGTTTCTTGGGTCCGTAACGGCATCGTTGAAACTCCCTGATTATTTGTGGACGGCTTTACCCAGCGCCTTGGCGACCAGTTGTTCATACAGTTCAGCGTAGGGTTCAACCGCTTTGCACCAGTTGAAAGGCGCGGCCATGGCTCGGCAACGCATGGCGTTGAGCAGCTCCGGAAAGGCGAACACCTTGAACGCGCGGCTCAGGGCCTCGCGATAGCTGTCTGGCGTGGATTCGTCGAAGAGGAAACCGGTGACGCCGTTCTCGATGGTGTCGGCCAGTCCGCCAGTGTTGCGCGCCACCGGCAGCGAGCCGAAGCGTTGGGCGTACATCTGGCTCAGGCCGCACGGTTCGTACCGTGATGGCATCAGCAGGAAATCACTGCCGGCAAACATCCGGCGGGCGTCGGTTTCGTTAAAGCCGATCCGCACGCCGATCTGGCCGGGAAAGCGCAGTGCCAGTTCGCGCATGGCTTGTTCTTCCTCCGGTTCGCCACGACCGATGATCGCGATCTGGCCGCCGTTCTGCACGATGAACTCCGAGACGGCTTCGGTCAGGTCCAGACCTTTCTGGTAAACCAGGCGCGATACGACCGCGAACAGCGGCCCTTCGGAGTGGTCCAGACCGAACAGCTCGCGAACATGCGCGGCATTGACCGCTTTGCCTTCCCAATCGCCAATGGCGAAAGGTGCAAACAGGTGCGGATCGGTGGCCGCATCCCAGCTCTCGTCAATGCCGTTGGGGATGCCGCTGAGCAAACCTTGCTGGGTCTTGGCGGCAAGAAATCCGTGGAGACCGCAACCGAAGTCCGGGGTGGTGATTTCCTGCGCGTAAGTGGCGCTGACCGTGGTGATGTGGCTCGAATACGCCATACCGGCCTTGAGGAACGACATCTTGCCGTAGAACTCCATGCCTTCCTGTTGCAGGGCATGGTTGGGAATGCCCAGTTCCGGGCAGGAACCCAGGCTGGTTACGCCTTGGTAGGCAAGGTTGTGAATGGTGAACAGCGTCGGCGTGCGTTGCCCGCGCCAATGCATATAAGCGGGTGCCAGTCCGGCCGGCCAGTCATGGGCGTGCACCAGATCCGGGCGCCAGTGGATTTGCGCGAGGTTGGCGGCGATGTCCGCAGCGGCCAGACCCAAGCGGGCGAAGCGAATGTGGTTGTCCGGCCAGTCGCGGCCGTTGTTGGCGCCGTAAGGCGAACCTTCGCGCTCGTAAAGTTCGGGGCAGATCAACACATAGATCACCAGCCCGTCAGGCATGTCCATGCGACCGATCTTGCACGGTGGCAGTGCGGCATGGCCACCCAGTTCGCCAATGATGTGAATCGGGTTTTCGCTGTGCATCACTTGCGGGTAGCCGGGGATCAGCACGCGCACATCGTGCAGATGTGCCATGGCGCGGGGCAGGGCGGCGGAAACGTCACCCAGACCGCCGGTCTTCACCAGGTCGGCGATTTCCGAGGTCACGAACAACACTTTTTTCTTGTTGGGATTCTGACTCGCTACCGGAGCCAGCGTCTTGGTGCCGGGGGCGTTGATCGATCGGCTGCCGGGAACGCTGACGGTGCTCGATTCACCTATCGATTGCTGAGCACGTTCTCCCTGAATATCCAATGCCGCACTGATCATATGAATCTCCCGTTTTGTTGATCTGATTCTTGTCTTTAGCAGGCGATGTCCATGGCCAACGTCCTGTGGCCGGGCGCAAACGCACCACGCATCGCTGAGCAAACGCTACCCGACACGCGCAAGCAGAATGGGTGAAGAGGCCATTGCAAGGAATGAACCAGCCGCGTTCCCCTGCCTTTCAGATGACCCACCGCCGTCAGCAAAAGTTTCGATTATTTTGCGGGTGTGTGACCGGCAGGTTTTGACCCGCGAAAACCAGTCTAGGCCAGATCCTAGAGCGGGCCACAACAAATGGCTAAATTGTTCGACAATCGGTTTCCTTTAATGAAAACCGTGATCAGGCCGGGTAAACGCACCGACGAAGTGCAGGTTTTTTTGCGGGGAAGAGCCAAAACAGTGACTGGTCGGTCACGGATGTGTGCTAGCGGAAAGGCGGGACGCACTGTTGTGGTGCGGGCAATTTGTAGCAGGGGCTTTCATGGCCCCTTCGCGAGCAAGCGCTCCACTGGTGATCAGTCGGACACGCATCATTGTGGGCGCAGGCTTGCTCGCGAAGACGCAGGCTGGAGCAACGCAGCCCTCGGACTCAATTCAGTAATCGAAGGGGCGCTCCTGCCGCCCAGCCCTGAATATCCTCGATCATCTGTGAAAAAAACCGCTCATAGTTCTGCCGACTGACATACCCCACATGGGGCGTGGCGAGCACATTGTCCAGCGTGCGAAACGGGTGCAACGCCGGTAACGGTTCTTGCTCGAACACATCCAGCGCGGCCCCGGCGATCTGTCGCTTGTGCAAGGCTTTGATCAACGCTGACTCGTCGACGATCGGCCCGCGTGCGGTGTTCACCAACAGTGCTGTCGGTTTCATCCACGCCAACGCTTGCGCATCGACCAGCCCGCGACTGCGGTCGCTGAGCACCAGGTGCACCGACAGCACATCGGCCTGTTCGAACAGTTGCTGCTTGCTGACATACGTCACGCCCGCCTGTTCGGCGCGCTCGGCGGTGAGGTTTTCGCTCCAGGCGATGACCCGCATGCCAAACACCTGGCCGAACTGCGCCACACGCAGGCCGATGCTGCCCAGGCCGAGAATGCCCAGGGTCTTGCCATGCAGATCGCCACCCAGCCCTTTTTGCCAGGTGCCGGCGCGCAACGAGTTCGCCTCGTTCACCAGGTTACGGGTCGCCGCCATGATCAGCGCCCAGGTCAGTTCCGGTGCCGCGTGTTTATAGCTGTCGGTGCCACAAACCTTGATACCCAGTTTTGCTGCCGCCTGCATGTCCAGCGCCGCGTTGCGCAGGCCGCCAGTGACCAGCAACTTGAGATTGGGCAATCGCTTGAGCAAGTCTTCGTCGAACCGGGTGCGTTCGCGCATCACGCAAATCACCTGGTACTTGCCCAGACGTTCGGCCAGCGTGGCGTTGTCCGCCGGATACTCATGCTCGAACGTCACCTCACCGACGCTATCGAGGGCGGACCAGTCGACCACGTCTCGGGCTACGTCCTGCCAGTCATCGATCACTGCAATCTGCACCGCCATCAGCCATACCTCATCAACGAACGGGATTGTTTTTGCCCAGCCAGCTCAACAGCGCTTTGTGAAACTGCGCGGGTTCTTCCATTTGCGGCGCGTGGCCCATGCCGGGAAACTCCACCAGCGTCGACTGCGGGATCAGCTTGGCCACCTGTTTGCCGAGCACCTCATAGTGGCCGATTTTCGCTTTCACTTCGGGCGGCGCGATGTCCTTGCCAATGGCGGTGGTGTCGCTGGTGCCGATCAGCAACAGGGTCGGCATCTTCAGGTTTTTGAATTCGTAGTACACCGGCTGGGTGAAAATCATGTCGTAGATCAGCGCCGAGTTCCACGCCACTTGGGTTTTGCCCGGGCCTTTGTTCAGACCGGCGAGCATGTCCACCCAACGGTCGAACTCGGGTTTCCAGCGACCCTCGTAATAGGTCTTGCGTTCGTACTCGCGGATGCCTTGGGCACTGACGTTCAGTTCGCGCTGGTACCACTGATCTACAGTGCGATAGGGCACGCCGAGGGCTTTCCAGTCTTCCAGGCCAATCGGGTTGACCAGCGCCAGTTGATCGACCTGTTCCGGGAACTGCAGCGCATAACGGGTGGCGAGCATGCCGCCGGTGGAATGGCCAAGCAGGGTGGCTTTCTGGATGCCCAGCGCTTTGAGCAATTGGTGAGTGTTGGTCGCCAGTTGCTGGAAACTGTACTGATAGTTGTCGGGTTTGCTGGACGTGCAGAAACCGATCTGATCCGGCGCGACCACCCGATAACCCGCCTCGCTCAAAGCCTTGATCGAGCTATCCCAGGTGGCGCCGCAAAAATTCTTGCCGTGCATCAACACCACGGTGCGACCGTTGGCCTTGCCGTGGGCGGCGACGTCCATATATCCCATCTGCAGGGATTTACCTTGGGACTGGAAGGCGAAGTGTTTAAGCGTGTAAGGGTATTCGAAGCCTTCCAGTTGCGGGCCGTATTCGGGGCCTTCGGGCGCAGGCGCTGTTTCGGCCTGGGCGAGCAGTGGCAGCGCAGCGCTCAAAAGCAGGCTGGGCAGCCAGCGGGAAAACGTAATGGGCATGGGTGCAAACTCCAGTGAAAATCGGCTGATGCTGGAACGACCGGATTAGGGCGATGTTAAACACAGGCAATGCCCAGGCCCGAACGTTCAACCGAGCCAGCCCAGTGTCAGCATTGCCAGCACGGCATAGCGGGCGCCCTTGGCGAGGCTGACGATCACCAGAAACCGCCCCAGAGGCTCGCGCATCACGCCGGCAATCAGGGTCAACGGATCACCGATGATCGGCAGCCAACTGAGCAACAGCGACCAATGCCCGTAACGTTCGTAGTGCTTGCGCGCCGTGGCCATGTGTTTGGGGCTGACCGCAAACCAGCGCCGATGCTGAAACCGTTCAAGTCGACATCCCAACCACCAGTTGACCAGTGAACCGAGGACGTTGCCCAGCGTGGCGACCGCCAGCAACCCCCAGAGCCAATGACGATCGCTGACGATCAGGCCAACCAGTAACGCCTCTGACTGCAACGGCAGCAATGTTGCGGCGCCGAATGCGGCGAAGAACAGCCCGATATACGCCGCGCCCATCAATGGGCCGGGTAGTCTGCCACCACCACGTCAGCGCCGTCCTTGTTCAGGCCGATGATTTGATAAGCATCGCTCATGCCGTCCATTTCCATGCCCGGCGAGCCCATCGGCATGCCCGGCGCAGCGACACCGAGCAAGTCGTCACGCTTGCTCAGAGCCAGCACTTGTTCGGCCGGCACATGGCCCTCGACGAACTTGCCGTTGATGATCGCGGTGTGACACGACGCCAGACGCGGCGGCACGCCATGCTGTTGCTTGAAACTGCTCATGTCGCTTTCGACGTGATCTTCTACCTTGAAGCCGTTGGCTTCCAGGTGGCTGATCCATTTTTTGCAGCAGCCACAGTTGGCGTCGCGATGGACTTCGATCGGGATCAGGTCGCCAGCCTGGGCGAGGGAGGAGATGAACAGGGCGCTCAGGGCGACCAGACGCAAAGGGGTTCGCATGATGGCTTCTCGACTCGGATTGACGGTCAAAAAAGAACGCATTTTGACCGGTTTTTCCTGGCAGGCATCAACGGATTGTTTCCAGTTGCTACGAGGCAGACCGTCAGCATGATCGTAGATCAAGGCTGACAGCCCGATGAGCGAGAGATTACAAATCTGTCAGTTGAGCCGCCGGGCAAGGGCGGTAGACACCCGAGGTGGCGAGGCCGCAATCGCCCTCGCCACAGGCCTGTCAGCGCACCTTGAACCGCCCCATGATCGCACTCACCTGGCTGTTGGCTTCCAGCAACTGACGGGTGTTGAGTTCGCTGGCCTGGCCGCTTTTCACCAGTTCATCGACCATGTGACGGATCTGCACCATGCTGCGGTTGATCTCTTCGGTCACTGCGCTTTGCTGTTCGGCGGCAGTGGCGATCTGAGTGCTGAGGCCGTTGATGTGGCTGACCGAGCCAGCCATTTCGTCCAGCCCGGAGTTGACCCGCGCCGTAGCGTCAGCGGCGGACTGGCAACTGGCCTGAGTGTTTTCCATCGCGCTGACCGATGAGCTCACCCCTTGGGTCAGACGGGCCAACATTTCGTTGATTTCCGAGGTACTGGCTTGGGTACGGGCGGCGAGGGCGCGTACCTCGTCAGCGACCACTGCAAAACCACGACCCTGCTCGCCGGCGCGGGCCGCTTCAATCGCGGCGTTTAGCGCCAGCAGGTTGGTCTGACCGGCAATCGCTCCGATGACCCCGAGAATCTCGGTGATGCGTTGAGCATCCTGCTGCATGTTTTCAACTTTGTGTGTGGCACTGGCCACTTCGTCAATCAGTGCAACCACGCTGTTGGTCGCTTCGCCCACCACTACGCGAGAGCGATCGGCGTTTTCGTTGGCACGCTGTGTAAACGCTGCGGTTTCGGCGGCATTTTGCGCCACACTTTCCGCGGTGGAACTCATCTCGGTGATAGCGGTGACGGTTTGATCGGTTTCCGAGGCATGGCGCAGCAGGATCTGGCTGGTATGCGCCGAGGTACGTTGCAGGTTGTCGAGGCTTGAGGCCATGGCCCCTGTGGCCTGCGTGACTTCCCCGATCATGTTTTGCAGATAGGCAATGAAGGTGTTGACCGCGTGGCCGATGGCACCCAGTTCGTCTTCGGCGCGGATGGTGATGCGGCGAGTCAGGTCGGCATCGCCGCTGGACAGCAAGTCGATGTTGGCTTTCAACGCCTTCAAGCGCGAAACCAGTTGGCGGATGGCATAAACCTGCAAGAGCACCAGCAGCAGCACCAGCGGAATCTGCAGCAGGCTCAGTGTGCTGAGTACGTCATCACGCTGGGCGGTCAGCATTTTGGTCGGCAGGGCGGTGGCGAGGAACCAAGGGGTGCCTTCGATCGGCCGCATGAAGAAGGTGCTGTCCTGACCGTTGTTGTCGAACTCGACGCGCTGCGCCTGATCGCGGTTTTGCAGGCCAGCCTTGACCTGGCTGGCGAAGGTCGAACTGGCGGCCAGTTCACTGATGTTTTTCAGCACGATCGGCCCGCTGATGCGCGAGCTGTTGCTGATGATCTTGCCGTCGGCCTCAACGATGAGCATCTCGGCGTTGAGGTCTTTTTCCTGGCGGGCGACCAGATCATTGAAGAAGCCGAGGGTCACGTCGATGGTCGACACGCCCCAGGCACTGCCGTTTTTCTGGATGGCCATGGCGCAGTTGGTGCGCGGTTCGGCGCTGGCATCGTCTTTATAGGCCGCGGCCCAGGCGCACTGACCGCGCGGGGTCTGCATGCCGCCCTTGTACCAGCTCTGGTCGTAATAGTTGGGCGCGGCGTCGCTGTTCCAGAAGGTGTTGACCGCCAGTTTGCCCGAGGCATCGCGGTGCCAGAAGGTGCTGAATTTGTTGCGCCCGGCCTCACGCTGCCCCGGCAGCGGCCAGATCCCGCCGCCGAAGACTTTCGGCTCGCCGTATTGATCCACCAGGCCTGGCAATACCGTATCGATGGCAGCGCTGTCGAGCAACGGGATGGTTTGGGTGATGCTGCGCTGTTGCGCCTGAACCTTGTTCAACTCGCCCTGAATCTGCTCGGCGACTTCGGCGATACGGTTGAGCACAACCTGTTCTTCGGTATGACGCAGTTTGGGGGCGACCAGTTGACTGATGCCGACCACGGTCAGTATCGATAACGCCAGAATGAATAGAACCAGAAACAGTGTGTAGCGGGCCTGAATAGTGCGCAATGCGGGCATGGAGACCGGTCCTTGAGCTGCGTTTCTTGTTGTGGGGGCGGAAAAGTGGCGGGGCTATTCCAGCGTATCGTCGGCGAGTTGCGAAGCTTTAGGTACTTTCGTGCAAGAAAAACCTGAATCGACCAGCGGCAAGTATCAGGTGAGATACAAAGAAGCTGGCGAACCTAATAATTCGAGCAAAAAACCATTCGCCAAGATTCGACGTACGTAGCCAAGTCAAATCGCTGTAGGCCTATTCCGGGTTGTATCGAAAATGTACATAAATTGTAAGTGCGTGGATTAAAAAGCTTGGTGCCATTAGTTGTCAGGCGGATACTTGCTCCACTCAAATCGTTCAATAGGGACATTTCATGGTCATTTTGCAGGGAGTTTTCTCATGACAATCGGGTTTGCCGGCGGCTGGGAAAGTAAGGCCGGGGTTCTGGTACGCAATACGGGCGCAAAAAAGCAGGTGTCCCAGAGCGTCAAGGTGCAGCAGATGTTGACCATGGTCGGCAACGATCCGAACGCGCTGAACACGGCTGAAATGGACAAGCAGAATCTGCGTAAGCAGATCAAGGGCTTCGACCCTGCAAACGTTTCGGCGAAGCAGTTGGGCAACCTGAGCGCTTTCTTGCGCGGTCGAGGATTGATCTCCGAGATCACGTCCTTCACGCTGATGAATGCCGGTGACAAGTTCGATCGTTTTGGCGTGACAAACGACGTTGATGCCAAATTCAACGCACTGGAGTACTTCGCCACTCAACTCGACGCCATTCAGAATAACGGCCTCAATGGCAACGCTTACGGCAAGAATTTGATCCCTGAATATAAAAAAGCCATTTACGTTCTTCAGAATCTGAAGACTTACGGCGAAGGTAACGCGCCGATTGCGAACGACGGCGCTTTCCAGACCAAGGCTTGATGAGAGGCGGATATAGAGGCCCGCTACACAGTCGAGCGGGCCACATTCGTTTGTCGCACGGGATTGAGTGTTGCACTCAGTCAACGCTCATGTTGTTGAGCCTGATCATGCAGCCGCTGCATGTGTGGGCAGTGCAATGTCAGCTTGCGCGGGCGATAACCCCGATGAAACAGCGCCACCCATCCTTCGCATCGGTCATCCGGGGCAATGCCGGTGAAGACGAACCCCATCGTCGACAAATCCTGCATCGCGCTCGCAAGACCTTGAGCCAGCCTGAGCTTGAGTGAAATCATCCAGTGTCGCGGCAATTGGCGCAGCTGTCTTACCAGTTGCCTGTCGAGTTTCTCAAGAACCACGTCATAACGTCCCATCACGTGTTCAAAACGTAGCGCTGGGCCAATCCAGCGAACTTCCTTTTCCTGGGTTCCGAAAATACTGCACAAATGCTGCATGAAGACGCGGTTGCTCTCTGGCCATTCCAGAGCCGGAAGTGGCCGATGGTAGTCATTGATGGGGGTATAGCCGATGATGATCGACTCGGGCAGTGGTTCGCCAAAAGGTGAAGGCACATAGTCAAGCAACACACCGGTGCTACAGAAACCAAGCGTGTCTGCCATGCGCTGAGTGTAGGGGTGTTGCGTGACTTGCTTGATTGTCACACCTCGGCAACCCAGTGCCTGCGCATGAATCAGCAAATGCCTGCCCAGTCGTGTAGCGACGTTCTGTCCTCGGGTCGTCGGATGAACCACGCTCAACGCCAACTCGGCGGTGTCTGCTCCCGCACTCCTGAACAGTGTCGCATGCCCTACCAGTTTTTTACCCGACACGGCTACCAGCGAGTGCCAGCGGCCGTCGTGATGATTCTGGCTGATCATCAGCGGCAGATACACGTGGGGTTGAACGTAGTGGTCACCGTAGATTTCCCGGAACAGACGACTGACGGCGCCAGCATCGGTATTGCGATAACTGCGCAGCGTCAGGTCGTCCATGGACGTTGCTCCGGGTTGGGAATGTCGTAGCGGCGAAGGTCCGCTATCCGCTGACGCTTGCCGGAGCGCGGATGGCGGATCAGGTCATCGGCCGTGCAATCGACAACGTGCAGATCGAGCAGGTGATCAGCGGCGAGTTGCTCGATCAACGGGTAGCGCCGGACAAGTGCCGCGCGCAGCGTTGTGTTTTTCCGGGCTGTCTCGCGGTCTGGCGCATCAGGCAGCCATTTGAGGTTCAAAACGTCCCGGCTTGCAGACTGGTCGATTACCAATTGCCAGTCATGGCTACCAGTGATGGGCTGTACGATCGCGTCTATGTCATCCATCATCAGTGTCAGAATGCCCACCCGGACACGTTGGCTGTTCGCGCATCGTCCCATCAGGGCAAACTTGCGCATCGGTGTCTTGTCGGGTTCTTGCCAGCAGGCAAGGTCGCCTACCGGATAGCGGATCAGGGGCATGAGGTAGCGTGTGAGGTTGGTGATCACTAACCGGCCGGTACGGCCGCAGTCGTCGATCACTTTGCCGGTGTGCTCATCAAGGATCTCCAACACGCTGTGCTGTTCCAGCATGCGGTGTTCACCCAGCGCACAGTCGCGAGCCGTGCCTCCGATGAGCCCCGCGTCGACGCTGGCATAACCGATTGAGGCGATCCGGGCATTGGGAAATACCCGGCGTAGCGTCTGCAGTTGTCCGCTGAATAGGCTTTCACCGCCATAAAGCAGGGTTTCGACACCGTCGAGGGTGCGTGACTGGCTCTCCAGCCAATTGGCAAACGTCAGCAGATGCGCGGGCACCCCGGCCAGAACGTTGATCTGGTGCTGCACGATCGAATCGGCCAATACGGCAGAATCGACATTGCCCGTAAAAGGGAACTCGGTGACGCCTGCTATTTCGTGGGCCAATGCGTCGTGTATGAATATGAAACTGGCATACAGATCCCCGACAAAAAAAAGGTTGGCGAACCGATCTCCTGAATTGAGTTGCGTGGTGAGAAAACTTCCAAAGTCGCTCACGAATGTCTGCCACTCCTTACGGGTGAAGACGGAGAGTTTGCCGGCGGTAGTTGTTCCACCTGTTTTAAATACCAGTGCACTCTCTACCGCAGCGGTGAGTACGGGCCATTGATTGATGTTCTGGCTTGTTTGCCAATACGCTGTCGGATCAACCAAAGGCAGTTCTTCAAGTGTTGTTAGGTGTTGTGCAACGTTCTGGTAAAGCCTGGCGTAATAACTGGAGTGCAGTCGGACAAAACTGACCAACTTATTTAATTCTTGGGTGATGTTCATACGTAACTCTTGAAATGTGACAGGGATCAACGGCGGGAGTCGATTAACAGTGGCGTTTTTCCGCTGTGCTTGTTTTTGCAGAACTGCGCGGGCTGGCACACTTCAACTTCAATAGTGAGTAACCGGGCCAGGATCAATTCGGCCAACTTTGGATAGTTCTGCAGTCGTGCATTGATCAGCATTGGTTGATCGGGAGTGCGCAATCGCAGGCGCTCCAAGCCATCGGCGGCGTGATCAAGGAATAACTGAAACGGGACTTGCAGGTGCCGGGCCAGTTCATCGAGACAAATAAAGTCAGTGCCGATACGCACGAGCCTGCCGTGCCGCTGCCGTAACTCAAAGCGCGGAGTCTTCAGCCCGCAGGCACACTCACCGGTCAACCAGCGTCCGCTGTCGCCGACGTCGTAGCGCTGAATTTGTTGGGCCTCGCGTGCTGTCGAGGTGAACAACAGCCGTCCGACTTCACGGCCTGTGACCGGTATGTCAGCCGTGAAAGAGACGATTTCCAGATGCTGGATTTCGCTCATCAAATGAAACTCGCCATCGGCGGTTGATGCGCAGGCATGCCCAAACGGCCCTGCATCGACGCTGCCGTAAAGCGCCGAGCGAATGCAGGTAACGCCGCAACTTTGCAGCAGTTCGCGAGTGTGTTCGCTGAGGTGCTCGCCACCGAGGAAGACTTTCTCGAGTCCCCCATAGCAGCGCAGTGTTTGCTGTTCGTTGAGGAACAATCGATGCAGCGTGCTCGGCATACCGATCAGTACGTTGACGCGTTGTTCGACGATCATTTTCGTAATTTCGCTGTAGTCATCGTCGCCGGGTGCACCCATTGGCAGGTGTGTGGCGCCCAGTATTTCCAGTACTTTGGAGAAGCTGAAGAAGCCGCCGTACAGCCCGCCGCTGTAAAACAGATTCATCACCTTGTCTCGATTCGGGTTCAGGCCTGCGGCGAACAAACCATCGGCCGCTGCCCGCATCTGCCGCTCGAAGTCGTGATAGCTGAAGGCCGACAGTGTCGGTGTGCCGCTGCTGCCACCAGAGCGGAAAAACAACTGCGCCGTCGGGGCGACAGGCTGCTTGATAAGCGTCTGCTTATCGATGATCGAAAGGTCCGCCAGCGGCGGGGCGCAGCGCGGTCGATCAAGCGTCATGTGGGTGTGCAATTGTGTCGCCGAGACACTCACCGATACGCGACGGCTCAGGCGTTGCAACGCGTAGACCCCGTCATGGGGTTCGCCGTCGTAGCCGCAGTGGATTGCATTCAGCGGCGCGATGCGCGTAACCCCCGCAGCGATCAGCGCTCGCGACAGCTCGCCCGTCTGCGATGCACTACATGTCAGTGCGCAGCTCTGCAGGACGTTGCGCCACGGCAGCAGGGTTTGGGTGATCTGAGCACGCGGCAGCGGTTTGAGCAGTAGCGTGCGAAACAGCGGCGAGGGCGTCAGTTCCTGGTCGTGGCTCCAGATTACACGCCATCGCGCGCCGCTCCAGATTTCTGCGCTCTGTCCGGAAAAACTCTTGTCCAAACGTGTCATCGCCACATGCGTGGTGATTTGCGACCACTCCTGTAGCGTCGGCGTCAGGGCAGGCCATTGCCCGGCCCGACGTTCGAAAGCGTTAGCCAAGGCTGCTCCGATGTCGCTGAGGATGGCCGGGTTGTCGCTGTCCACCAATAACCACTGCGGGCTGGAGCACGCTTGCTGATCGAGGCGACAGACTTCATCGGCCAGCGCGTCCAGAACCTGGTCCGATGCAGCATCCGGTGTCAGGTAGACAAAACTGATGCGGTGACCCCAATCGATCCAGCGGCATCCGGGCGGGATCTGCTGGCGAATGGCTTGCAGCGCCGTTTCTCCACCCCAAGCCGCAACGCCGTTGGCCAAACTGCAAAGTACACCGATCTGCGACGTCGCCACTGGTAATACCGCAACGTAGTGACACAGTTGACCGCTGGGGTCACACATCAGAAATGCGTTGAGCAAGTGCGCTGTCAGGCCTTGGTCGCTGCTGCTGGGACGCAACCAGTTAACGTTACCGGCCAACAGGCTTTCGATCATTGCGCAGAACCCCAATAGTGGTGCGTTTGCGGGCGTGATGTGCACGACCAATCCCAACGGGCGCCAGCTTTCAAAATGTGCTTGTCGATAGTTGATGCGCCGCAAGGAATGGGGTTGTTTGCCGAGTTCTCGTTCAAGCTTTATTCGTAACGCTTGAGGCTGACAGAAGTCGCGTAGCGCTCGGCGTTGTTCGTCATCCACATTCACCGCTGCTGTGTTGCTTTCCAACTGCTGGGCAAAAATCTGCGCAGCGGTAATGACGGTGGCACTTTCCAGTGGCGTATCGAGATGGTGCGCCAGCGTTCGCTGGAGCAAGTGCAGAGCACTGTCGAGGTTGCAATCGGCGTGAAGTTGTCCGTTGATCAAGTACATATCAGTGACTTCCCAGTAATTCGGAGGCCGCCATGGCGCAGCTCCTGCTTGCCGACGTGCCTGCCCGGCCGTGTAATTCAAACCAGTCCGTGGCCAGTGAGCAGCCGCAACTCGCGCCAGGGTGCAGCGTGGCCAGATCGCTCATGACCACTGCGTGCGCGGGGCTGGACGAGATATAGGGCGAGACAAATCCCAGCAAACCTTGCTGGCCATAAGGCTGAAGAGAAAAGTCCGCCGGGTTGCGTATCAGCACCTTTGAATAGACCGGCACATGGAAATGGTGGTGATCACATTCGATATAAGGCACTGCATGTTCGACAGCGCCATAACCATCGCGACAGCGCGACGTTGCGATGCCCAATTGCCGTTGGATGCGCGCATATAACTGCTGTTTGGGTATCTCTTGGGCCGCTTGGGTTTTCCAGCCACCACCAAAAAATGCCAACGAATCGATGGGCAGTTGCAGATTTGCCGCACCACTGCCTTGCATCTGTTGAAGGGCTTGCCAAAGAAATGCCGGGAAACCGAGGATGCGAACTGGCAGACCTTCTTCGGCAAACGCCTGCAAGGCGGCAATGACACCAAACAGATCGAACTGATGGCCGTCCCCGCTGCTGCGCAGGGCGTAGACCACGCGATTGGCTGGAGCGAAACGGCATAGAAACTGATCAGTGAATGAGGTGCCCAGTGTGATGCGACCTTGCGGCTCATAACTGAGCAGCAGGTAGTTGCACGGGGTGTCCGGGGTGTCCCAGCCGTAGTGACGAAAGATCTGCGCGACCATGAATTGGGCCGCAGACAGGCTGCGTTCGTCATAGCGCATGCGACTTTTCTGGCCACTGGTGCCGGACGACGTCAGTTCCAGAGCCTGCTCCCCAGCGCGGCTGAGCAGCATTTGCTGTTTGAAGAAGTTGGCAAAGATCGGCGGCAGACGTGACCAGTCATCCAGGCTGTCCAGATCGCTGGCCTCGATCCCGTTGGCGTTCAACCAGTGTTCGTAGCCCGGCGTCTGCTGGCAGTGATACCGGCTGATTTCAGCCATGGCCCGGTCAAACAGCCCCGAGGGTACTGAGTCCGGGCAATAGGGCTGTGTCAACGCGCAGAGCGCGTCGCTTGAGGGTAAGTGGATCATCAATAGTCCTTTATCGAGGAGGGGCGAAACAGTTCTTTGCGGCTCGCAAGAACCCGTGAAGCAAGGGCAGGCACATCAGGCCACTGAGCGCGGCGCAAATGGCGAAGAGTTCGAGACGTGTGCCGCCACCGATCGCCGCAATGATCGAGCCGCCGACACCCATCACGGCAATGGAAAGCATGCCGATCATGGCTGAGACAAGACCTTTGCTGTCGTCAGTACTGAATAGCGCCAGGCGATACAGCGCGGCATTGCTGATACCCAGTCCAACGGCGTACAGCGACAGACCGGCCACCACTGGCCCCACACCTGCGCCAGACAGTGCGCAACCTATCAGTGTCAGCAGGCCCAGGCAGAACGGCCAAAGCGCCAGACGAATCAACTGTGGTAACGCGTGAGTGACCAGCAAGCGGTCGAGAATCAGGTTGCCAACGATCACGGCAGAGAAAATCGGGATTTGCCATAGTCCGTACTCAAGCGGCGTCAGGCCCTGCAACTGGATCAGCAGCAACGGTGCCAGGCCGATCCAGGCGATCAAGGGCAGACTCATCAACCCTAGTGCGAGGCTTGCGCCGAGAAACCTCCGGTTGCCGAGCAGGGTAAGGTAGCTCCGGCGGATCTGGCGCAAGGAGAAGGGCACCGGCGCTTGCAGGCTGCCATCTCGGCGCACAACGCCGACGGTCTCCGGCATGTAGGCATAGAGCCCCAGCCACACGGCGGCGGCTGCCAGACCCAGGCCCAGAAACAGATCGCGCCAAGTCAGCCATTCCAGCAATAGACTGCCGAGTATCGGCCCCAGCAGCGGCGACAACAGCGCAACGTTGCCGAGCAGCGCCATCAAGCGCACAGCATCGGCCTCGCTGAACACTTCCTGAAGCGCCGGATAACTGACCGCCACAACAAAACCCACGCCCATGCCTTGCACCAGTCGCAGCACATTGAACGCTTCTATGCTGTGGATGGTGAAAGCGGCTGTGCAAGCGGCGGCGAACAGCGCGCAGCCGATCAACAACACGCGCCGTCGTCCCCAGTGATCGGATAGCGCTCCGATCAACCACTGCAGGCAAACACCCCCCAGTAGATAAAGATTGAAAGCATTGGGTACATGACGGGCATCGGCCTGTAGTTGCGCGGTAACGTTCAACATGGCCGGCATGATCAAGTCACTGGCCATATAAGTCAGTAACTCAAAAGCCGTAAGGGCCAGACAGAATCCGATAACTTGTCGTGGGGCGATTTTAATCAATGTTCTCTGCATGGACTTCCTTGTTTATAGTCGCGGAAAAGTTTGCAGAGACTAGGCGGAGGTGCTCTTGTCACCTAGCGCTTTGCTGAGACATTAAATTTCAAATGCTTGCAGGTTATTTAATGGATCAGAAAAGTTGTGAGGCGCACTAAGTTGTCGGCGAGTTGTTATAAAACAATGCCCGCTGAATGGCGGGCATTGTTTACAGGGTCGGTTTTGTGCGCTTCCACCTGCCGCAATTATTGGTAAACGGGCAGGGTGAACGACTTCCTTCTAACGATGTTGATAATAGCCAGGGCCTCCCTGGTAATGGCGATGGTGATCACCATGCCAGCCGCCGTGGGGGAAAATGATGCAACCACTCAGGGTCAGCAGGGCAAGAACGGGAATCAGCCAGGTGATTCGACGCAGCATTTCAAAAATCCTCATGGTTACGCCGTCATGAAGCCAAAACTCTTCAGCGGCTGTAATATGAGACCCCGTTTGCAGCGGCGCATCCCCGTAAAACGGTAAGCGCATGGCATGCAAACAGATACAAACCGGATACATTCCAAAGTTTCAGGAAGCCGCAATGACCCAGAAGCAACGCTTGATTTTTTCGATTGTGATCGCCGTGTCCGTGCTGGCGATCATGCTCGGCCTGTCCTGGCTGCAAAACGCCGGCATGATCAGTGAGAAGACATTCCAGTACATCGCTATCGGCGTGGCGGTGGTCGTGGTCGTGATCAACGGCGTGATGCGCCGCAAGGTCAAACCCTGACGGCGCTCGCCGCACGCATCAATCGTTGTTGAGAACGGCAGCAGCCTGCGGATGCAGGCTGTAGCTCTTGTCTGCATTGAAGGTGATCACACCCTCGGCGCACAGACGCTTGAGGACTTCGCGCACACTGAGAAACGACAGCGGAATACCCAGATCCAGCAATTGGCTGTGGACGCCGCGCACGCCCAGATGCCGATCATTTTGGGCCGCAACCAGCAGGGCGTCGATGACTTTCAGACGGATCAGGCTGGTGCGCAGACCGAAGCTTTTCAGCAGTAACCGGATACGTTCATTGCCGTGACGGTCGACGCGTTGCCCGAAATCGCTCGCGTGGGGGCTCATGGAAGCTCCTTGTGGGGCCTGGCTACCGTCCGTTGGTAGTTGCGAGTTGTACATTCGATTACTCCTTTTCAGAGCCTGATCGGGAAAGGTTTTTGACGGTCTTTCAAACAAGACGTATCAACGCGACAAATCATGAAAGAAAAAATGTAGAAATTTTGTCGGAAATTCGTCCTCTCTGTGTAATCACGGCACATAAGCGCTGTTGCGAGGGCTAAATTTTTTTCTACAGGTTCGTCTTCATGACAGGCTCATCGCGCGTGGACGCATGGGTGTTTCCAGAACGGACCCTCGGCCCTTCACAGGCCTGGCGCAGCAACGCCGGGTCCGCTCTTCGGTATTTTGATCAGGAGCGAGCGTGATTATTTCCAGGCACTTAACCAGACTGACCTCTGCCGGTATGTTTCTTGGGCTGAGCCTGTCGGCCCATGCGTTCAGCCCGGCCCTCGATACCAGCGCCGAAATCCGGCGCACCGGTTTTGGCGTGCCGCATATCCGTGCGCAAGACGAACGTGGTCTCGGTTTCGGGATCGGATACGCCTATGCGCAGGACAACCTGTGTCTTTTGGCCAACGAGATCGTAACGGTCAATGGTCAGCGTTCACGCTATTTCGGGCCGGAGCAGTTCACCGTCGAACAGCGCGAAAACCGTGTCAGCGATGTGTTTTTCACCTGGCTCAATACACCTGAAGCGGTCAACGAATTCTGGCGGGCGCAACCTGTTCAGGTGCGGGATCTGGTGCAGGGGTATGCCGCCGGCTATAACCGCTATCTAGCCCAGCGCCGTGAGCAGGGCCTGCCGCAACAATGTCAGGGCGAGTGGGTGCGCGATATCACGCCTCAAGACCTGGTGAAACTGACGCGTCGCCTGTTGGTCGAGGGGGGTGTCGGCCAGTTCGCCGAAGCCCTGGCGGGCGCAACGCCGCCTCATGCCACGGCTCGGGTTGAACACGTCAGTCACGCCTACGCGTTGGCCGACGCCCGCCTGCAGCGCTTCGCACTGGACCGTGGCAGCAATGCCGTGGCGGTGGGCAGTGAACGCTCCTTCAACGGTCGCGGGATGCTGTTGGCCAACCCACACTTTCCCTGGGTTGGCGGTATGCGTTTTTATCAAATGCACCTGACCATTCCTGGCAAGCTCGATGTCATGGGCGCAGCCTTGCCGGGATTGCCGATGATCAACATTGGTTTCAACCAGCACCTGGCCTGGACTCACACAGTCGACGCTTCCAGGCACTTCACCTTGTATCGGCTGCAACTCGATCCGAAAGCCCCGACGCACTATTTGCTCGACGGTCAATCAGTGCCGATGAGCAAGCAGACGGTGACCGTGCAGATCAAACAGGCTGATGGGCAGGTAGTGCCGGTCGTACGTGATGTCTACAGCTCGAAGTTCGGGCCGATCGTGCAGTGGCCGGGCAAGCTCGACTGGGATAATCAGTTTGCCTACAGCCTGCGTGATGCCAACCTCGATAACGATCGTGTGCTCAAGCAATGGTATGCAATGAACCAGGCTTCCTCGCTCGAGCAATTGCAGAACTCGGTGAACAAGATCCAGGGAATTCCTTGGGTCAATACGCTCGCAGCGGATGACAAGGGGCAAACGCTGTACATGAACCTGTCCGTGGTGCCGAACGTCAGCCGTGAAAAACTGGCCAGGTGCAGCGACCCGCGAGCCGGTACCAAGATGATTGTGCTGGACGGCGCCAACAGCGCTTGCGCCTGGGACATTGATCCGAAAGCTGCGCAAAAGGGTATTTATGCGTCCAGCCAATTGCCGCAATTACTGCGCAAGGACTTCGTCCAGCACTCCAACGATTCCGCTTGGCTGGCCAACCCGGCGCAACCGCTCACCGGTTTTTCGCCGCTGATCAGTCAGGAAGGCCAGCCGTTGGGCTTGCGCTCCCGGTTTGCGCTGGAGCGCTTGGCGGGCCTGAGTAAAAAAGGGACGGTGGCGGTGCAGGATCTGCAGCAAATGGTAATGGATGATCAGGTCTATCTGGCGAGCCAGGTTGCACCGGATCTGTTGGCGTTCTGCGCCACCGACCTTGGTGCCGATGCGCAAACACTGAAACCGCTGTGTGCCAGCCTCAAGGCGTGGGACGGTCGGGCCAATCTGGATGCGGGCCTGGGTCTGGTGCATTTCCAGAACATCATGCAAGCGTTGCAGACGTCAGGGGATATCTGGCGCGTGGCCTTCGATCCGAAAGACGCACAACACACACCGCGCGGTCTGGCTGTCGAGCAGCCAGCGGTGGCCAAGGCACTGCGTGAAGCGATGCTGGCGTCGGTCGCGTCGGTCGACAAGATGGGCCTCACGCCGCAAACCCGTTGGGGTGATATTCAAGTGGCCAGCAGTGGTGGGCAGCAGACGCCGATTCATGGCGGACCGGGTACGCTGGGGATCTACAATGCCATCCAGAGCGTGCCCCGCGAAGACGGCAAACTTGAAGTGGTCAGCGGCACCAGTTATCTGCAAGTCGTGACCTTCGATGAGAAAGGTCCGCACGCGCAGGGACTGTTGGCGTTCTCGCTGTCCAGCGACCCGGCATCGAAGTATTCGCGGGACCAGACCGAGGCGTTCTCTAAGAAACGGTGGAGTGTGCTTCCGTTTACCGAACAGCAGATTCAGGGGGATGCGCAATATCAGGTGCAAACCATTCACGGTTCGCTGGGCAAGGCCGCAGAAGTGGCTGCGCAATAAGCACAGCGTTAATTGAGCCAGGCATGAAGGCCGCACTCGCAAGGGCGCGGCCTTCAGCTTTTTGGCGGTTGCTTGGGCATCGAATTGATTACCGGGTTGCCTTCCTTGTTGCGCGTCAGGTAGACGGGCAAGACTTTGGGCAGTGAGTGGGCGAGGTTGTCGAGTTCTTTGATGTTGTAAATGCCGCCCACCCGAATCGAACCGGTGTGGGTGTCGGCGAGCATCAACGGCTTGGCCAGATAGCGGTTGATCAGCGGCAACGCGTCATCGAGAGCCATGTTGTCCAGCACCAGTTTGCCGCTGCGCCAGGCCAGTGATGTGTCGTTGGGGTAGGTCTGGCTGACCTGCGGCGTGTAGTCGCCGTGTCTGTAGCGTGCCTGCATGGACGGTCCGAGACGCAAACCATCGCCCGGTAATGCGGTGTTGCTGCTCACCAGCACCGAGCCTTCGATCAGGTTGACCCGCACTTGATCCTCATACTTCCAGACGTTGAAACGCGTACCGGTTACCCGAATCCGGCCCTCGCCGGCACGTACGATGAACGGGCGAGACAGGTCGTGACTGACCGCAAAGTACGCCTCACCTTTTTTCAGGGTGACGCGCCGTTCGTTTTTGTAATTGCTGAAGGTCAGATCAGTGTTCAGGTTCAGTTCGAGCTGACTGCCGTCACTGAGCGTGACCTGGCGGACATTGTCGGTGGCTGAGAGATGCTGATAGCTGTTGGGCAACCAGCCAAGATTCCATCCGGTGTAGGCCGCCAGCGGCAACGTGAGCGCGCAGACCGTCGCCGCTATAACGTATTGACGCCACGAGCGGGCTGGCTGGGCAATCGGCGGAGCAACGGCAGGTTCGGGGCGTGGCAGGTGTCCGGCAACGTCCCAAATCTCCAGCATGGCCTCATACTCGAACGCATGCAGCGGATGCGCGGCGTGCCAATGCTCAAAAGCGCGACGCTCTTCATCTGTGCAGTCAGCGGCGTGCAGGCGCATGCACCAGTGCGCAGCGGCATCGGTGACGGCATCGTATTCGGCTTCCGAGAGAGTGTCTTGGGTCATTGAGTCGTCCTGATTTCGCACATTCTAACCTTGACGGGAAGTGGCCGAGAACATCAGTCATGGCATTTGCCCATCAAAACGGAAACTATTTTTTCTCGGCTACCCAACCAGAAGGACTGATTCGCGTACCCGAATGATGGCTGTGAAGGCGTGCGCAGGTTTCGATCCCTGCGCATTTTTTTGTGCTTTTTCAGGGGCGCGGCACCGGATCCAGTTGCCGACCCATCTCGCAAACGAGGCGGGCGATGGAGTCGGCGTTGCGCAAAATCACATCGATGCGCACATCCGCTGAGTGCCTATCAAGAAACGCATCGCGCGCCTCGTCCATGGTCGGGGTGAGGGTCAGATCGAGAATGTCTTTGCTGATGTCCTCAGCCCCCGGGATTTTATCCAGACTGACAAATGAACCTTTTTTCCTGCTCCAGCGTGCAAACAGCGTTTCGCGCGGGGTCGTGAGCGACAGCGCCTGGGTCTGGAGGTCTACCAACTCCTGCTCGATAGTCTGGCCGTACACCGTGAGGGTTTCGATCAAGTCGTGAAACGGGCGCCGTGCCTCCAGGGTGGCAATATCCTTGGCCTTGGAATACTGGTGGGCAAACTCGTGGATCAGTGTCGCTGCTTGGGCGTGGCCATCAATGTCGAAAGGCTCGATGAGGGACGGTGCATACCAGCTCAACTGCGGGTTGAAAAAGTTTTCGGTGAAGTGAACCATTTTGCGGTGGTCGTCGTTCAGCACAAACGCAATGACGCAGGACTGGAAAGCATTGGAGCCCACAACGAAGCGATCTGTGTTCAACAGATCATCGTCGGGATCCACCAACGCCCGGCAAATGGGCACGATCGCCTTGTTGAGTTTGCTCAGTAAACCGCTATCGACTTGGGCCACGCCGAAAAACACTTTGAGAAATCCATCCAGGCGGGTGCCAGGAACGTTGGCTTTCAACTGGGCCAGATTGTGCAGGCTGTTGAATGCATAGAAGCGGGCAAGATCAACGGCGTGCTGCAGTATTTGCGCTTTCTGGGGATGGTTGCGGCGTATCTCCTTCATACCGATGGCTTCGATGTTCAGCATGACCCTGCGATCCAACTCCAGGGTGTATCGCTTGTGCAGTCTGGAGATTGCTTTACCGTAGTGCACCGCATGGCGATCGGGCGCCAGCAAGAGTCGCGAGCCGGTCAACCGTAACGACGGACCGGGCTTTTCATCGTCAAGAATCTGCCAGACCGCCCCGGGTTGGTCGACACGATGAACCTTGCCGTCGATAGCGGTATACGTGCGCTTGGTGATCGGATCCTCATACGTGCCGTTTTTCGCGTCACGCTTGAGGTCCTCAAGCGCCACAGCCGTGGTTTCAAACGCCTGTAGCTCGGTGCGCCTGGGTGACGTTAAACGGATCTGCGACCACGCCGGGGCCACCAGAGCGGGCGAGTTCGACAATGCGTCAACGTTACCGGCGGTGCTCTCTGTTTTGGTTGAAGAAAGAATGGAGAGCGCGGATTCTGCTGAGGCGGCGCCTTCGCTCGTGAGGCGGCCCAGACTGATCATCTGCACTGCGCCGTCGATAAATGATTTCAGGGCTTGCGTCCAATGATGATCCTGCAGGTTTTCAGCCGAATTCTTGAAATCCTTGTATGCCTGCCAAAGGAATGTCACGTACGAGAGCTTGCCCGGCAGCAACCCCGAGATCGGATGGGGGCCATGACTGAACAGGTTTTTCGCCGCTTCCCAGTCGTCTTGAGCATGGCTGAGCGCCTGGCAACTCAACAATTGCGGCAGCAGTTTGAGATTGTCACTGAAGAGCCTGTGCAACAGGTTGCCGGTAATGGCACGGCCCGACAGTGTCATTTCGCTGGTTTCGCCGACGCTCGCCTGCCAAAGCCCCCGAAATACCGATTGCTGTTCGATCGGCAGCCGGCGAATCACCAGATCCTGAAAGCTGCCTGGCGTGTTCACGGCCGCGATCAGACTCTTCTCATCGGCGAATTCGCGAAAAAGCTGTTGCGCATAGGGCGCATAAAGGACCATTGGCCCCGGCTGACCGCCGCCCGGGCCAATGATGTAAAGACCAAGCGCTTCGACAGCGCTTGCGCCTGCTGTTTTGACCAGCGACAACGGATATGCCGTGGCATGAGCGCCCTCAACGGTTGCCCGTGCTATGCCGTCCGGTATGTCCAGCACTTGGCAAAGGTAATCGAAGGCGCTGGCGGACAATTGCTGTTGCAGTTTCAATCCATGTGCATGTTGCAACAGTTGCCAGGGCGTCTGCCGAATGAAGCGCTCTTTGCGTGCTTGGGCCTGAGCAGGGTCACCGGAGAGCGCATCGGTAATTTTTCTGGCGAAAGTCGTCGGAATCGCCAGCGACAACAACAGTTGCCGGACGGTATTTTGATCCAGGCCTGCAGGGAGCGGTTTTGTCGTCCTTGCGGCGACTTTGAAGCCGGTGCCCTGGGCGATGTTGATGTGGTTCAACGCAAAATCGGTGAGCGCGAGGGCAGGGCCCGCCAAGGCCAGATTGGGGATGATCTCGATGTCTTGCGGCTCGAGCGGGTTGCCTTTGAATCGAGCGTCGAGCAATGACTTCAACGTCTGACTGACGTAATCGGCCAGAGAGGGCAGGCCGCTGAGGTAGTCCTTGTGATCGACCACGCTGCGGCGCCATTGCTCAAGCAGTTCGAGATGCAACTGTTGCTCGTCCACGGGTGCCATACCCAGCCAGGCGGGTAGCGATTGTTGCTGGTTGATGGCCGTTGCCAGGTGAATCGTTCGCAGCAGGTTGGTATCGATTGCCGTTCTTTTGAGCGTGGCCAGGGCTGGGGCGAGTCCGGCGCGGTCCTTCAGGCGTTCGCGTACCGCATCGCAACGTGCAAGGAAGTGCTCAATGCCAGATTGTGCGCGGTTGTGCAGAATATTGTCCTCGATCAACCGTAAGGGACCCAGGGTGTACGCCTGATGGTGCTGGCGTGCCTGGGGCGCAAGGTTTTCCAGAAAAGCCAGACGCGCCACGCTGTCCTTCAGTCTTCGGCCCAGCGCCTGCCGCGCAACAGCAATATTGGGCAAAACTTCCAGCCCCAGTGCGGGTGTCCACACAATCACCCTTCCCGAGTGCAGGTCGTCGAGCCCGCCACGTTCTGTCAGCAAAACGCAATGAGCCAAAGGCAAAGGCTCTTTCGCACCGGGACTTTCCAGGCTGAGTGACCAGGCGTCGGGGCGAAATCCATTGAGTGAACGTCTATTGTCACGGCTGGGCTGATCGGGATGGAACACGGTATCGACAATTGCCTGCTCGGCCGTTTTAAGCGAGCCACTGAGCACCCGCAACGCCGCTTCACCGGTTACCCCGACAAACAGCGAGTGGGCCAACTGTGATCTCATTTTCTCAAGGTAACTGCGCTGCTCCTTTGCGGTGGCGGGCTGCCCCCTGAAGGAGCCCGTGAGCAAGGCATCGATGCCGTCGCATGTTCTCGCGACTTCCCGGGCCCTGTGTGCCAGCACCCTGGACGGTTGTTGCACGCCGGCCAGCACCGGCCTTGTCGACCACCGTTTACCGGCATCCAGCGCCAGCAACCGCTCATTGATCATCGAGCGGATATCCAGGGCTTTATCGAACATGGCATGGATATCAACGCAGCCATCGCTGTGGCGGTAAACCTGCAAGGCAAATTCGATGCTTTGCCTCTGTTTGGTGATGATGGCCTCGAACAACACATTGAAAATATCGCCGCCGATGCTTTCGCCACTCACCTGAGGCCGGTCGAAGCCAATAAAGCGTTGACGCTCTTCAAGGTTCAACAAGCCGTAGAATTCGTCCTCGTGCCCAGGCGCGCGCAGTTTGCTCAACACGGTATCTTTCAGGTCGTTGTAATCCTCAAGCACCTGCAAACCCATGGTCGGTGTGTAAAGACAGGCGTCTGTGTGGCTGATCATCAAAGAGCCCGCCAACTCGACATAGTTGGGCTCGTACTCCCACAGGCGCACTTTTTCGAGGATCGGGCGAGGGGTCGACAAGGCCGCCGGCTGAATCATCTGGTGCAGGGTGGCGAATTGACTGGCGTCGAGGGTGCCGGTTTCGCGCTTGATCATCAGTTCGGCGCGTGCCTGTTCTTTCAGTGCTTCACCGAAGAAGATGCGCCGTGTTGATCCCTGCGTGGCGGGAGCGTTCCAATAGCCTTCCATTTCGTGAAACAGCAGCATCTGCAACTTGCCCGATGCCTGTTGCAGCGCCTCTTCCCAAATTATCTGATCACCTTTGACCGGCACATGCCCGGGGTTGGAGAACTCATGCAATTGATCCGGCGGCCAGCTTCGATGCCGGTAAAGCATCAGCACGGCTTCGCTCAGGCTTGTTGAGTCATGCCAGTGCCGGGCCGGTTCCGAACCTGAGGCGGTGTCAGGGTTGGTGACGGCGGCGTCCGTGTAAAAATTGACTCGGGTTTGCCTCTGATTCAGGTCGGGGAAACCGGCTTTCAACAGATCATCAAGGATCGTTTCTATCAGGGAGGTGAGCGAGGGCAAACGCTTCAACTCGCCAAGCATGGCCGCCGCGTTCAATTTCTGGCACGCCAGAATGGCGCTCTTCTGGTTATCGAAAATATCCCCCTCGATTGTTTCGTAGCTCAGCGTAAGGCTGCTCTGTTCGACCACTTCTCTGCGCTGGGATAAAGCGAGAAAAGCCACCAACTGATCCTCTTCTTTGGCTTCCTCCAAGCGTTTTTCGAGTAACGCCTCTAGGGTCGCAAGGCTGTCGTATTTCTGGATGCCATCGTAAGGGGTGTAGAGGATTGCGCCCTTGTCGTCGGGGGTTTCGCTGATGATGAAACTGCCGGCCAGCCTGATGGGCGCAGCCGTGCCGGCGCTGATGCGAATGTCTCGGGCGAGCATCGGCGGCGATTGCTCGCTGCGTAGCGCGTGTGTGGCCAGTTTCACATGGGCCAGCCATCTGAAGTCTTTGCTGTTGAGGTTGTGGGATTTGCCTGTTTTTTCCCAAAGACCGGGAAAGTTCAGGGTTTCGGGGAACAGCAGTGGGGCGGCTGTCTCAGGCATCATCGGGTCTCGGTAGGGCGCGCTGGGCGCAAAAAATGAGGCCAGAGACTAAGCGGTGTGCTGCGGGCAGAGGCGGTAGATAGTTATCGCATTGCGAGCGCGAGCGCGGGTCATGCTGTTGCAGGGTTGACAGGGGGGCGCTTGGGCGTGGTTAATCGGTTCGCAAGTTGTCGGTACGCTGTTGTTCCCTCCAATCATCATTCTGGAGCTTCAGATGTCTGCGCCACTCAACCCTGTGTCTTCTGCTGCCTCGACCTCGTTAACTTTCGAAGCGCTGACGCAATTGCTTGAAACGATTTTTCTGCGCCATGGCACGTCGACGGAGGTCGCCAAGGTGCTGGCCGCCAACTGCGCCGGGGCCGAACGTGATGGTGCCCACAGCCACGGCGTGTTCAGGATTGCGGGCTATGTCTCGACCCTGAAAAGCGGCTGGGTCAACGGACATGCCATACCGCAGGTCGAAGACGTCGCCTCGGGTTTCGTGCGCGTCGATGCCGGCAACGGTTTTGCCCAGCCAGCGCTGGCAGCCGCCCGGCCGTTGCTGGTTGAGAAGGCCCGTAGCGCGGGGATCGCAGTGTTGGCGATTCGCAACTCGCATCACTTTGCAGCCCTGTGGCCGGATGTCGAACCCTTCGCTGAAGAAGGTCTGGTGGCACTGAGCGTGGTCAACAGCATGACCTGTGTGGTGCCCCACGGCGCTGATCGGCCACTGTTCGGCACCAACCCGATTGCCTTTGCCGCGCCACGGGCCGGCGCTGCCCCGATTGTCTTCGACCTGGCCACCAGCGCAATTGCTCATGGCGACGTGCAGATCGCTGCGCGCAAAGGCGAACGGCTACCGGCAGGTATGGGCGTGGACAGCCTCGGTCAGCCAACTCAGGACCCCAGGGCGATTCTCGAAGGCGGGGCGTTGTTGCCGTTTGGCGGCCACAAGGGTTCGGCGTTGTCGATGATGGTGGAGCTACTGGCAGCGGCGCTGACCGGCGGCAATTTCTCATTCGAGTTCGACTGGTCAAACCATCCCGGCGCCAAAACGCCGTGGACCGGGCAGTTGCTGATCGTGATTGACCCGAGCAAAGCGGCCGGTCAAGGATTTGCCGAACGCAGCGAGGAACTGGTGCGCCAGATGCACGGTGTCGGGCTTAAACGATTGCCGGGTGATCGTCGGCATTTGCAGCGTGCCAGATCGCAGGCCGAGGGCATTGTGCTGGATGAGCAAACCCTGGCGCAGTTGCGGGAACTGGCCGGTTATTGAGTCTTGCGCCGACATGAAAAAGGCGAGTCACCGGACTCGCCTTTTTCATGTCGCACGGGGCTTAGCGGCGACCGAGCAACAAACCGACCACCAGACCGAAACCGGCCGAGATGGCCACGGTCTGCCACGGATGGCCACCGATGTAGTTCTCGGTGGCATCGATGGCCGGTTTGGTGCGATCGCGCACGCTCGATACCGAATCCAGCGCTTGCTGCAGTTTCAGAGTGATTTGGCCGCGCAGGTTCTCCGCTTCCTCGCCAACCAGTGAAGCACTGCTCTTGAGCAGTTTGTCGGACTCTTCGATCAGCGCCTGAAGTTCGCTGAAGGCTTGATCCTTGATTTGATCCTCGGCGTTTTGCGCGGCGGATTTGCGGGCCATTGGGTGACTCCTTGCAGGTGAATGGACAGTGATCAATGGAGTCTGGCGTCGGCCGAAAAGTTGCACTGAATTTAGCTCAGTGACAAAAACCTGCGCGGGAGATTTCCGCCGAACGTGTAAGATGTCGCCATTTTACGCAGCAGGATAATTCCCCATGAGTTTCAATCTGGCCGACAAATCCCTCGCAGAGCGCGCCGCGCTGGAAGACGAGAAATCCCGTCTGTTCGAACTCTGGCAGAACAATCTGGGCAAAGCCAAAGGCGAAGCCGCGCGTTTGTTCGGCGAACGCGCCAAGCGCAAGGGCAAATGGGCCGAGTGGGTCCGGGCTGAGCTGGACGGCATGTCGCCGCCGGAGTTTGCCAATATGGTGCGCAGTGAAGTCAACCGCTTGATGGCCGCCAACAAGTAACGCGTTTTACCTGAAGCAGGCTGCAATCGCCTCGCGGACCTTGACCACCACCGGATCGATCTGTGTGCTGGTGCGCCAGCCCAGTTCAATCGGATAACGCGGCAAGGCCAGCGGGCAGGCCAGCAGCGCCAGACCACTGAGTGCGGCGATGCGCTCGGCGGCATGTGCCGGAATCGTCGCCACTGCCTGACTGCCCTTGAGCAGGTACGGCAGCGCCGCGAAATGCGTTGTCGAGGCACACACCCGGCGACTCAAGCCCAGCGCCGCGAGCCCTTCATCGGTGATCCCGATAAAACCACCGGACGACACCAGAATGTGCTCGCGGGCGACAAACTCTTGCAGAGCAATCTGTTGCTGGCCGGGCGCAAGGCTCACCGGATCGACCAGGCACGCATAACCCCCTTCACCCAACACCTGACGGCTGAGCAGGCGTTCGGCAAAACCGCCAGCGGTGATCGCCAGGTCGATGCTGCGCTCCATCAGGGCGCGGGCGACGATCTGGCTGTGGGTCTGACGGAAGATCAGTCGCAGTTTCGGTGCGCTTCGGGCGATTTCTTCGATCAAGCGCCGGCCGTAGGCGATCTCGAAATCGTCCGACAGGCCCACCGTGACGGAACGGCCTTCATACTGATTGGCTGCGGGATCGACCATCGCCAGACTTTGCCGGCATTTGTTCAGCGCCTCGCTGACCACCGGTTTCAGTTGATTGGCCTTGAGCGTCGGCGCCAGGCCGCGCCCGGTGCGGACAAACAATTGATCGCCATAGACCTCGCGCAAACGGCGCAATGCCGCGCTGACCGCCGATTGCGTCACGCCCAGACGCAGCGCCGCGCGGCTGGCACTCGACTCTTCATGCAGGGCTTCGAAGACTTTGAGCAGGTTGAGGTCGACGGTGGTGATATTCATATGGCTCATATCATTCAGCAGTAAACGGGGCTTTATTCATGATCGCGCCGCGCTGGAGAATCAGCAACACCTGATCTTGATGGAGTGAGCTTCATGCCTAAATCAATCGTTGCTGCGCTGCAAATCGGCGCCTTGCCCGGTGGCAAAGGCGACACCCTGGAACAGATTCTCAGTTGGGAAGCGGCGATCGCTGAATCCGGCGCGGCGCTGGTGGTGATGCCCGAAGCTTTGCTCGGCGGGTATCCGAAAGGTGAGGCTTTTGGCACGCAACTGGGGTATCGCTTGCCCGAAGGTCGCGAGGCGTATGCGCGATATTTCGCCAACGCCATCGATGTGCCGGGGGTGGAAACCGAAGCGCTCGCCGGGTTATCTGCGCGCACCGGGACCAATCTGGTGATCGGCGTGATCGAGCGCGCCGGCAGCACGCTGTATTGCACGGCGCTGTACTTCGATCCGCAGGCCGGGCTGCTCGCCAAACACCGCAAACTGATGCCCACCGGCACGGAACGGCTGATTTGGGGCAAGGGCGATGGCTCGACGTTGCCGGTGCTCGACAGTCAGGTCGGTAAGCTTGGTGCGCTGGTGTGCTGGGAAAACATGATGCCGTTGCTGCGCACGGCGATGTACGCCAAGGGCGTGGAGGTCTGGTGCGCCCCGACCGTCGATGAGCGCGAGATGTGGCAGGTCAGCATGCGCCACATCGCCCATGAGGGCCGTTGCTTTGTGGTCAGCGCCTGTCAGGTGCAAGCCTCACCGAATGAACTGGGCGTGGAGATTGCCAACTGGCCGGCGGATCGTCCGTTGATTGCCGGGGGCAGTGTGATCGTCGGCCCGATGGGCGATGTGTTGGCGGGGCCATTGCGCGGCGAGGCGGGGTTGCTCACTGCCGAAATCGACACTGACGAGTTGGTGCGCGCGCGATATGACTACGATGTGGTTGGCCATTACGCCCGGCCGGATATCTTCGAGCTGAGCGTGGACGAACGGGCCAAACCTGGCGTGCGTTTCACCGGCTGATAAAAAACCTGTGTGAGCGTGTTTGCTCGCGAAAGCGTGTTTACGTTCAACACTGATGTTGTCTGTTACGCCGACTTCGCGAGCAAGCCCGCTCCCACAGGGGTTTTGTGTTGTGTTCGGGGTTATCGCGGGTGCAGCCATTCTTCGCGGGTGATTTCCCAGGTTTCCTGGGGGAAGCGGCCGCTGACGAAATCATCTTCATCGGTACGAATCAGGCGCATCCCGGCACGCTCTGAGAGCTTGCGCGAGCCAATGTTCGGTGCCGCTTTTGGCACACGCATCAGTGGGCGCCCAAGGGTTTTGAACCAGTAATCGTTGACCACCGCGCAGGCCTCTGTCATCAAGCCCTGACCTTGCCACTGCGGCGTCAGCCAGAGCCCTCGGTTGTTGTCCTGTTGATCCATCAGGCTGATGCTGCCGATCAATTGTTCGGGGGCGGACTTCAGCCGAATCGACCAGTGCCATTGCGTGCCGGCCGCTGCTGCCGGCAACGCAATGTCGCGCAGGTAGGTGAGGGCGCCATCCTCGGGGTACGGCCACGGGACGGCGGCATTGAGGTAGCGAACCACCTCCCAATGTGCAAATGCTTGCTGCACGGCTTCTGCATCCGCCAGTTGCAGTGGGCGCAGGACCAGCCGTTCGGTGTTTAACGTCGGTGTTTCTTCCATGAAACTGCGGCCTCAATGAGTGTCTTTGTTCAACGTGCCAGGTTAACGCATTTTTACCACGTCGCGGCGCTGGTCTTGGGCAGGCTGAGTTTGCCGCTGTCGACAAAGCGCATGGTGCCGAACAAGCCGCCCGCGAGCTTGCCGCGCAGCACGTAGGGCAGGTTGTCGAGGGTTTGCGTCTGGCTCAGGCCGAGGGTCTGGCGCAGAACGGAAAACGCCGAAACGCTGACCGGTACGCTGACGATGGCTTCGGAGAACCGCGCAATCGAGCCGCTCTGGTCGCTCACGCCGGAGGCCAGTGAATGGCCGTTGACCTCCAGATCCAAGGCAATGCCGTTGTAGTCGATCGCGGTTTCGTTAGGGTTTTGCACGCGCAATTTGATGGCGAAGCGTACTTCCAGATCCTGACTGGCCAGCGGTTCGATACCGACCACATTGATGTTCACCGGGTCGCGGTTGGGGAACAGCGCGCAGGCACTGAGGGAAAGCACAAGCAGGGACAGGATGACGGCGTGGAGGCGGCGCATAAACAGTCTCTCAACAAAAAAGGGCTGAACCGTTGCCGGCTCAGCCCTTTTTCGCAGGCGTAGCGTTTAGCGGTTCAACTGTGCGACAGCCGCCAGTGAGGCAGGTTCACCTTTGGCCGCAACGTCCGGGTTTTCCATGACCTGAAGAATAGAGGCTTCCGGGTCGAAGTCATCTTCTTCCAGTTCGATGAATTCTTCCGGCAGGAAGATGTTCAGCACGATAGCGCACAACGCACCGACGGTGATCGGCGATTCGAAGATGTTGCGCAGTGCTTGTGGCAACTCGCGCAGGACTTGCGGCACGGCAGCGATGCCCAGGCCCATGCCGAGGGAGATCGCCACGATCAGCATGTTGCGCCGATGCAGGCCAGCCTCGGCGAGGATCTTGATCCCGGCCACGGCCACGGTGCCGAACATCACCAGTTCGGCGCCGCCGAGTACCGGCTTGGGCATCAGTTGCAGCACCGCGCCAATCATCGGGAACAACCCCAACACCACCAGCAGGGCGGCAATAAAGAACGCCACATAGCGGCTGGCCACGCCGGTGAGCTGAATCACGCCGTTGTTCTGGGCGAACGTCACCATCGGCATGCTGTTGAACACGGCGGCCATGGCCGAGTTGAGACCGTCGGCGAGCAGCCCGGACTTGATCCGGCGGATGTACAGCGGGCCTTTGACCGGCTGCCGGGAGATCATCGAGTTGGCGGTCAGATCGCCCGCCGCCTCCAGCGGTGACACCAGGAAAATCACCGCCACCGGCACGAACGCCACCCAATCGAAGTTGAAACCGTACTTGAACGGCACGGGCACGCTAACCAGCGGCACTTGGGGTAAACTGGCGAAATCGACGGTGCCCATCAGCCACGCGACGACGTAGCCGAAGGTCAGGCCGATCACAATCGCGCCCAAACGCAGGAACGGCACATCGACCCGGTTCAGCACCACGATGGTGCCCAGTACCAGCGCCGCCAGAAAGAGATGGCTGGCCGCGCCCAGATCCGCCGCGCCGAAGCCGCCGGCAATGTCGGTCATCGCCACTTTGATCAGCGACAGGCCCATCAGCGTGATGATCGTGCCGGTCACCACCGGGGTGATCAGCATGCGCAACTTGCCGATGAATTGGCTCAGCACCACTTCAATGAACGCGGCGAAAAAGCACACACCGAAGATCGTTGAAAGAATCTCGTTAGTACCACCGCCCCGTGCCTTGACCATGAACCCGGCACTGAGGATCACGCTGATAAAAGAAAAACTGGTGCCTTGCAGGCATAACAGACCTGAGCCTACCGGGCCGAATCGCTTGGCTTGCACGAAAGTGCCGAGGCCGGAGACGAACAGCGCCATGCTGATCAGGTAGGGGATTTCGCTTTGCAGACCGAGAGCACCGCCCATGATCAGGGTCGGCGTGATGATGCCAACGAAGCTCGCCAGCACATGTTGCAACGCGGCAAATACCGTGGCGGTGAGGTTCGGTCGGTCGTTTAGGCCGTAGATCAGATCGTTGGTGCGCGGGGCTTTTTCAGAGGCGGTCATGGTGTTTTGCGCGCCGTGAGGCGGGGCCGGGTCAGAAAATGGAGGCGCAGAATGCCGGAAGAGGGCGGCGAGGGCAACGCAATAAAACTGCCTGAAAGGTCAGCTTTTGTGGGGCGCCTGCCAAATCGATTCAAGCAAACGCGTGGAGCAAATCCTCTTCAAAGGCAATCTGCGCATCGCTGGGGGCATCGTCGGTAAACAGCGGGTGACCTGTTGCGCACAGCCGCTGTTACAGCAGCAAACGCTCCATCTCGCCGGGCATCGCGCTGATCAACTCGATGCGCACAGATTCATCTCGCTCGCGAAAGCGTCGGATCGTTTCGGCGACCCGCTGCAAGACCGATTGATCAACGGCCAAGCAAATGCCCAAACGCACCTCACCGATCAGGCGCCCGGCAACACCGTTGGATTGATGACGAAAGACTTCAATCGATTCAAACAACGTGCGGATGGCGATCAGCAGTTGCTCGCCCTTGGGCGTGACGCTGCACCCGCTATTGCCACGGCTGCACAGGCGATAACCCAAGCGAGTTTCCAGTTTGGCCATTTGCTGGCTGATCATGCCTCCCCTATCCAGGCTGTGTTTCCCCGCGCTGTTGTTGTCCGTGGCCATCCATGCCCACGCTGAGGACAAGACCCTCAACCTCTATAGTTGGGCCGATTACGTGCCGCCGGCAACCTTGCAGCGTTTTGAGCGGGAAACCGGCATTCATGTGCGCTATGACACCTTCGATACTTGCGAAGTGCTGGAAACGGGCATGGACGTCGTTGAAGTGGCCCCGGCTTACGATCATGCGCAAGTGACTTCCTTGGCGGCAGCGACATTGGCCATGGAAATGCTCTGCCTGTACGCCGCCAAACACAAAGTCGACCTCTAAAACATCAATGGCCCCTGTGGGCGCGAGCAAGCCCGCGCCCACAGAAAAAGCCACAGGATGCAGAAGGCCATCGTGGCATACTCCCGCGCATGACTTTCGACTCCCCTCTAAGCGCCTGGCAGCATGCCATCGAACACAAGGGCTTCATCCAGGATGAAGCTCAGGAACATGCCGTCTTTGCGCTGCAAAAATGCCATGAAGCCCTGCATGCCGATGCGCGTTCGGTCACTGGCGTCTATCTGTGGGGGCCGGTCGGGCGCGGCAAGACCTGGCTGATGGATCAGTTTTATCAGAGCCTGCGAGTGCCGGCGCGGCGTCAACACTTCCATCACTTCATGGGCTGGGTGCACCAGCGCTCGTTTCAATTGACCGGGATCGCCGATCCGCTGCGGGCGCTGGCTAAAGAGTTAGCCGCCGAGGTGCGGGTGCTGTGTTTCGATGAGTTGTTCGTCAACGACATCGGCGACGCGATCATTCTCGGTCGGCTGTTTCAGGTGATGTTCGACGAAGGCGTGGTGATTGTCTGTACCTCCAACCTGCCGCCGGATGATTTGTACGCCGACGGCTTCAATCGCGACCGTTTTGTCCCGGCAATCGCCGCGATCAAAACGCATATGCAAGTGGTGGCGGTGAACGGCGCCGAGGATCATCGCTTGCATCCGGGCGCGATCCAGCAGCGTTATTTTGTCGCTATACAAGGCGAGGCCAGCGCCTTGAAACAAGTCTTTGAAGCGCTGACGGAGGGGCAATCCTCTCGTACTGATCCCGTGACGGTCGGCCATCGGCTGTTGAACGTGGTGCAAAGCACTGAAACGGTGTTGTGGTGTCGTTACGCTGATCTGTGCGAGCAACCCTTCGCCGCCATGGATTTCATCACGCTGTGCGACCGTTACCGGGCTATTGTGGTGAGCGACGTGCCGAACCTCAGCGCGCAGAAACGCGAGGGCCGTATCGCTCGTGGCACCGAAGATGGCGCCGAGCGGGTAGTGGCGGGCGATCGGCAATTGCCGCAGCTGTCGGTTCACGACGATGGCGTACGGCGCTTCATCGCCCTGGTTGACGAGTGCTACGACCGCAAGGTGCCGCTGTACGTCGAGGCGCAGGTGCCGATGGAGGCGCTGTATACCGAGGGCTATCTGCAGTTCCCGTTCCGCCGCACGCTCAGTCGCTTGCAGGAGATGCAGTTGCAGCGTTTTGCCGACGCTTGAATGAAAAGGGCGCCACCATGACCATGACCATGACCATGACCCCGCCGCCATCCATCATTCGAACGAATTCCTTTGCGTGGGCGATGCTGGGTTGCGTGCGCAGGATTTCGCCGAAGCCGGTTGGACACAAGAGTTGATCCTGGGGCTCTGAACAATAATTTTTGACGTGCCGGTTGTCGCCGCGCAGGCCCCCGCGCTAATGTCGCAGCAGCCTTTCAGTACGCACTTTGCGCGCCGGGGCTTTTGTGTGTTCGGGGATGGAAATGGATTCCGCAGAAATTCTTGTGCTTCAAGCCAGCTACACCAATCCACTGCATGCCGAGGCCATCGGCGTGGTGCTCAACCACTATGCCGAAGACCCGATGGGTGGCGGCCATTCGCTCGATCCTGAATTATTGCGACGGCTACCCGAAGAACTGGCGCGCCGCCCGCACGCATTCAGCGTGTTGGCGTTTGTCGGTGGCGAGCCGGCAGGGCTGGTGACCTGTTTTGAAGGGTTTTCCACGTTCGCCTGCAAACCCTTGATCAACGTCCACGATGTGGCAGTGATCAGCACATTTCGCGGCTTGGGGTTGAGCCAGAAGATGCTGCACAAAGTCGAGGAAATTGCCCGGCAGCGCGGCTGCTGCAAGATCACCCTCGAAGTGCTGGAAGGCAACGCCGTGGCACAGAACGCCTACAGCAAATTCGGCTTCGCCCCTGGCATGTTCGACCCGGCTCATGGGCGCATGCTGTATTGGATCAAGGAACTGTAGTCGTAAAAAAAGGCGCCTCGAGAGGGCGCCCAACTGTCCATCTCCAAGCCATAACGGGACTATCAGATCTTGGGCGGCAGTCTGTTCACAGTGGATTTTGGGTGAGGGAGCAAGCCCCTCGTCCCGCCAATCAGCGTCAGAGCCTCCAGTCCAGACTCAACGTCACCGTGCGCGGATCGCCCCAGAACACACCGTTGTAGAAGCCCACATTCTCGTAGTACTTCTTGTCGAACAGGTTGTCGACGTTCAGCGAGGCCGAGAGGTTTTTGTCGATTGCATAGCGCGACATCAGCTTGACCACGGTGTAAGCGCCCTGGTGAATTCGGGCATTTTCGGTGACGAAGTCACCCGCAGCATTGCGCCTGACCGGGCGATTCGAATCGCCGAAAATACGGCTTTGCCAATTCACTGCTCCGCCTACGGTCAACGCTTGCCATTCGCCCGGCAAACGATATGCCGTGGACAGCCGCAGCAGGTGCAGTGGCTGGTTTTCATGGGTGCGCTTTTTTTCGCCGTTGGCCGAGTGGGTGTAGGTATAACCGGCGGTCACATTCCAGCCGTTGAGGATTTCGCCGGAGACTTCGGCTTCGAAGCCATTGACCTTGTTGCCCTTGCCGCCGGATTTGTAGAACTGCTCGCGGGTGACGGGGTCTGGCGGCACCGAATTGTCGACTTCGGCAACGTTGTCCTGCTTGCTCCAGAACAGCGCCGTTGCCATGTTGAGGCGTTCTTGGAGCAAACTGCCTTTGAGTCCCACTTCGTAGTTGCTGCCAACGACCGGTTCCAGATAATTGCGGCTGCTGTCACGGTTGCTCTGTGGTTTGAAAATATCGGTGTAGCTGATGTAGGCGGTGTATTGCGGCGTCAGGTCATAGAGCAGGCCGGCGTAGGGCGTCCAGATGTCGTTTTGGTGTTGGCGGGTTGTGTCAACGCTGGTCAGTTGCAGGTTCCCGTCATAGTAGTGATCGGCATTTTTGCCTTCCCAACTGCCATAACGACTACCGAGCACGGCCTGCAGTTCGTCTGTCAGGCTCAAGCGGGTAGCAATGTAGCCAGCCTTCTGACGGGTGCTGCCCTTGGAACCGGTCAGTCCGGTGACGGTATCGGGGAACCTGGCGATATCGCCCATGTATTTCCAGTCGCTTAGGCTGCCGTAATCCGCAACGCGCGGACCATTGACGGTTTTGGGGGAGTAGGAGCGGTGCTGGGCCTCGCCGTAACCGAACATCATTTCGTGCTCGCGACCGAGTAGCGAATAAGGGCCTGAAACGTTGAAGTCATAGACGTTCATTTTCTGCGTGCCGATCATGTGCGAGCTATAGGCGACCATGCCGCTGCGGTCAGCCTCGGGAAAACCTTCACCACCGTAGTAGACCTTGCCGTCTACGTCGCTTTGGCGGTGAGTGTAAGCGGCTTTCAGGTGCCATCCTCCCGCCAGTTCCTGATCAAGGGTGGCGAATGCGGTCTTGTCCTTGAGCGGCCACGAACTCCAGGATGTCGCCATATTCGTCGATCGACCGAGCCTGGCCTTGCTACCGTCTGCGTTCCAGTAGGGCACGGTGCCCCAGGACGAGCCCTGCACCTGTTTGTCCTGATAGTCATAACCCACCGCCAGCACGGTGGATTCGCTCAGATCCGCCTCAATAATCCCGTAGCCGACTTCGCGTTGCAGCGCGTACTTGTCGCGAAACGATTGGCTGTCGCGATAAGCCAGCACGGTGCGCCCACGCAAGCGACCCTCGAAGGCCAGCGGGCCGCCGACATCCACGTAGCTGTAGTAATCGTCGTAACTGCCGCCACTGCCCCCCGCGAGCGTCTGCCATTGCGCCGTCGGGCGCTTGCGCACCATGTTGATGGTCGCCGAGGGATCGCCCGCGCCGGTGGTCAGGCCTGTGGCGCCGCGCACAACTTCAATGCGGTCGTAGATGATGGTGTCGGCGTCGGTCTTCATGCGATCAAAGGTGTTTAGCATCCCGTCGATCTGGAAATTGTTGATCGAGTAACCGCGTGACGAATAGCTGACACGGTCCGAGTCGTTGTGTTGCACCACAATGCCTGTGGTCTGGCTCATGGCTTCGGATAACGTGCTGAGCTTGAAATCATCCATCTGCTGGCGGGTGACCACGGACACCGATTGTGGGGTTTGCTTGATCGACAGATTAAGCCGTGTCGCGGTGCTCATGGCTCCGGTGGTGTAGGCGTCGGTGTTTTCGGTGGTGCGACCCAGGCCTTGGGCGGTGACGTGGGTCGATGCCAGTTCCAGCGCAGACGCTGGCGGCGGGGCTTTATCGGGCTCGGGCTCAGCCAAAAGATCGGGGCTCAGAGCGGTTGCACAGAAGCCGAGAGTGAGGGTTATGGAACGGGTGATGGGCGCAAGCATCGCAGCCGACTCCTTGTCTTTGAGAAAAAATCCGTTTGTTCAAAGACGAAGCGAGGAACTGCTATTTAGTGATAAACGCGAATTATTATTATTTGTGGATATTTCGTTCATGAAAAAGGGGCCAGTCTCGGCCCCTTCTCGGTTTTATTGCTTAACCACTGCGCGTGTCGGACCTTCGGGCGTTTTCGGCTTCATCAGGCTGAAGTCGATCAATGCCTTCTGCTGGCGCTGGTAGGGGTTACCGATCAGCAGTGGACGAGGTTTGAAGCTGTCACTGACCAGGCTCTTGCTACGGTCGAGCTCATCGAAGCTCAAACCTGCCATGTCGGCCCAAGTGTGGATCAGATGCGAGCTGCTGTAAGGGCGCTGAAGGTCGCCGGCGAGGTTCCAGTCATGGTTTTCGCGCCATTTCGGCGAGGCCCAAGCCATGAACGGAATGGTGTACATCGGCGCGGTCGGCTTGTTTTCGTTGCGTCCCAAGGTCTTGTGGCCCACCGAGTCGAACACGTCTTCACCGTGGTCCGACAGGTAAAGCAGGAAACCATTCGGATCGGATTTGGCGTAATCCTTGATCAGGCTCGACACCACAAAGTCGTTGTACAGCACGGCGTTGTCGTAGCTGTTGTAGGTCGGCACCTGATCGTCACGCACACCGGCCGGCACCCCGTTGCGATCCTGGAACTTGTCGAAGCTCGGCGGATAGCGGTACTGGTAGCTCATGTGGGTGCCGAGCAGATGCACGACGATCAGCTTGCGCGGCGCAGCGTCGGCCAATGCTTTGTTAAATGGCTCGATCACGTCGCCGTCGTACTGGGCGGCGTTCTGATTGCGGTTGTTGTTCAGGTACACCTGCTCGTCGGCCTGTTCGGAGAAAGTCGTGAGCATGGTGTTGCGCTTGGTCATGGTTTGCTGGTTGGTGATCCAGAAGGTCTTGTAACCCGCCTGTTTCATCATGCTGACAAGCGATGGCGTGGCCAGGTACAGATCCGGATGTAATTCGTCAGCGAAAGTCAGTACCTGCTGCAACGCCTCGATGGTATATGGGCGAGGGGTGACGACGTTGTCGAAGATCGCCAGTTGATCCTTGAGTTTGTCCAGCTCAGGCGTGGTATTGCGTGGGTAGCCGTACAGGCTCATGCGCTGACGGTTGGTCGATTCACCGATCACCAATACCAGCGTGGAAGGCTGATCGGCATTCGCAGCCTTGAGGTTGTGCAGCGGAGGAATCTTGCTGGCGCTGTGCAGCATGTCCTGCATGTCGGCCAATGTGTCGAGATAACGGTGATACGCCACCGCCATCTGCCATGGCACGGCAGGCTCGATGCGGGATTCGAACTTCTCGAAACCCTGGGCAACGTTGCCCATGCGCAGGGTCTGCTTGACCAGCGGATAACCCACTACGGCGATCAGAATCGCCATTGCGGCCACGAACGCGCGGCCACGGGGCATGTGCACCGGACGCAAACGCGTCCAAAGGAAATAGGCAAATGCGGTGTGAGCGAGGAACGCCGGAACCATCCACCAGGCAAAGTACTGGGTCATGTACTCGCCGGCTTCGGACACGTTCGACTCGAACATGATGAAGATGACGCTCTGCGAGAATTCCTGCTGATAGATGAAGAAGTAGCCCAGACTCGCCATCGAGCAGGCCCACAACACTACGCCAATAATGGCAGCGAGCATTTTTGTGCGCTTGGGGAACATCAGCATTGGCGCCAGCCACAGCGCGCTCATGAAGAAGGCCTGGCGGAACCCGGAGAAACCGGATGTGCCGGTCAACTGGATCAGCAGTTGGGTGATACCCGAGAAGTACCAGAAAAACACGAACAGCCAGAGAAGTCCGGCCCAATCAAAACCTGTCGCAGTCGTTTTGCTGCGTTTGAACAATGCCATTCGGCGCTCCAGCTCACTCGTGACAACCACCGCCGGAGCATCCCTGTAGCCGACGAACGAAGGCCGCACGCGTACGTACGGCCAGAACGGGCGCAGTATTACCAAGGGAATGTGAAAAGTTTGTGAGGATCTGGCGTGGTGCGGGGCAGGTCGTTTCGGGAACAGCGTCTGCCGTTCCCGGGGGGCTGGCGGGGGCGGGGATTCAGGCCTGGGGGTTACGCTGAACGACCGGCAAAGGTTGCGGCTGGGCACCTTGGGTCAGCAGGCGCAACTGCGCCAACTCCTGCTTCAATTGGTCGCGTTCGTTTTTCAATTGACGCAGTTCATCGCGACGGATTGTCACGTACAGGGTTTGTGGCGGCATTGCTGTGTGTACTGTGCCCATTGCTCACCTCGCAAATGGCGTGTCTCAACTGTAAGTCGTCCCCGATTCGGGGTGCTGACTTACTATCGGCGCCAATTTTGGTTTCTTTTGTCGGTGAATGGAACTTTTTTATTTTTCATGGTCGGTGTGTCTTCGCCACGATTCAAGGCGTTATCAGTCTGGATCGGGCACAATGCCCGGAAACTTCATCGCAACGCTCTGGACTAACCTCCATCAGTCGCGTTGGGCTATAACCAATGACACACATTTATTTGCAGTAAGGAGCATCAGCACATGCAACTCGGGATTATTGGACTGGGCCGCATGGGCGGCAATATTGCGCGGCGCCTGATGCTCAACGGTCACACCACCGTTGTTTACGACCGCAATACCGCCTTTGTCGACACCCTGGCCGCCGAGGGCTCTACGGGCGTTGCCGATTTGCCGGCACTGGTCGCCGGCCTGGCCAAGCCGCGTGCGGTTTGGGTCATGCTGCCGGCCGGTGCGCCGACCGAAGACACTATCGAAACCCTGAGCACCCTGCTTGAGGCCGGCGATACCATCATCGACGGCGGCAACACCAACTATAAGGATGACATTCGCCGGGCGAAGACCCTGGCCGAGAAAGGCTTGCATTACATCGACGTGGGCACCTCCGGTGGCGTCTGGGGCCTGGAGCGCGGCTACTGCATGATGATCGGCGGCGACGCCGAAACCGTGACGCGTCTCGATCCATTGTTCGCCGCCCTGGCGCCGGGCATGGGCGATATTGCGCGCACCAAGGATCGCAAGTCCGACGATCAGCGTGCCGAGCACGGCTACATTCACGCCGGTCCGGCCGGTGCCGGGCACTTCGTGAAGATGATTCACAACGGTATCGAGTACGGCATGATGGCGGCCTTTGCCGAAGGCTTCGACATCCTCAAGACCAAGTCGAGCGAGCGTCTGCCGCAAGATCAGCGTTTCGACCTCAACGTGGCCGACATCGCCGAAGTCTGGCGTCGTGGCAGTGTGGTGTCGTCCTGGCTGCTGGACTTGACCGCCGACGCCTTGGCCGGTGACCCGAAACTCGACGGGTTCTCCGGTTCCGTCGCAGACAGCGGCGAAGGTCAATGGACCATCGAAGCGGCCATGGAACAAGCGGTGCCGGTGCCCGTGCTGTCGAACTCGCTGTTCTCGCGCTACCGCTCGCGCGGTCAGGGCACCTTTGGCGACAAGATCCTGTCGGCCCAACGCTTCGGCTTCGGCGGCCATGTGGAGACTCCAAAGAAATGACCCATACGATCCGCAGAAAATCCAAGGCAGAACCCGCACCACCGACCACGCTGTTTTTGTTCGGTGCTCACGGCGACCTGGTCAAGCGCTTGCTGATGCCGGCGCTGTATAACCTCAGTCGCGACGGTTTGCTTGATGAGGGTCTGCGGATCGTCGGTGTTGACCACAACGCCATTACCGATGAAGCCTTCGCGCAAAAGCTCGAAGACTTCATCCGTACCGAAGTGGCGGCGAAAGTCGGCAAGGGCGATCAGATGCTTGATCCGGCCTTGTGGGCCAAGCTCGCCAAAGGTATCAGCTACGTTCAGGGCGATTTCCTGGACGACAGCACTTATAGCGCGCTGGCGGCAAAAATTGCCGACAGCGGCACCGGCAATGCGGTGTTCTACCTGGCCACCGCGCCACGTTTCTTCAGTGAAGTGGTGCGCCGCCTGGGTGTCGCCAAATTGCTTGAAGAAACCCCCGAAGCATTCAGAAGGGTGGTGATCGAGAAGCCGTTTGGCTCCGATCTGCAAACGGCCGAAGCGTTGAACGCCTGCTTGCTCAAGGTGATGTCCGAGAAACAGATCTTTCGGATCGATCATTACCTGGGCAAGGAAACCGTGCAGAACATTCTGGTCAGCCGGTTTTCCAACAGCCTGTTTGAGGCCTTCTGGAATAATCATTACATCGACCACGTACAAATCACCGCCGCCGAAACGGTTGGTGTCGAAACCCGTGGCAGTTTTTATGAACACACCGGCGCCTTGCGGGACATGGTGCCCAATCACCTGTTCCAGTTGCTGGCGATGGTCGCCATGGAACCCCCGGCGGCGTTCGGCGCCGATGCGGTGCGTGGCGAGAAGGCCAAAGTGGTCGGTGCCATTCGGCCATGGACGGTTGAAGAGGCTAGGGCAAACTCGGTGCGTGGGCAGTACAGCGCCGGTGAAGTCGCAGGGAAGCCGCTGGCCGGTTATCGCCAGGAAGCCAACGTGTCACCCGACAGCAGCACTGAAACCTACGTCGCGCTGAAGGTCATGATCGACAACTGGCGCTGGGTCGGCGTGCCGTTCTACCTGCGCACCGGCAAACGCATGAGCGTGCGCGACACTGAGATCGTCATCTGCTTCAAGCCAGCGCCGTATGCGCAGTTTCGCGATACAGAGGTTGACGAGTTGCAACCGACCTACCTGCGCATCCAGATCCAGCCCAACGAAGGCATGTGGTTCGACCTGCTGGCCAAGCGCCCGGGCCCGGCCCTCAACATGGCCAACATCGAGTTGGGGTTTGCTTACAAGGACTTCTTCGAGATGCAACCGTCGACCGGCTACGAAACGCTGATCTACGACTGCCTGACCGGCGACCAGACGCTGTTCCAGCGCGCCGACAACATCGAGAACGGCTGGCGCGCCGTGCAGCCGTTCCTCGATGCCTGGCAACAGGACGCCAGCGTGCAGACGTATGCCGCCGGTGAAGACGGCCCGACCGCCGCCGAAGATCTACTGACTCGCGATGGTCGCGTCTGGCACGGTCTCGGATGAACGACGCGCGGCAACAACCCATCCGTTTTTTGCTCAGTGACATGGACGGCACACTGTTGCTGCCCGATCACACATTGAGCCAGCGCACCATCGAGGCCGTTCGTTCATTGCGCGAAGCAGGCGTACTGTTCAGTCTCGCCACCGGGCGCCCACCCAAAGCCATGTTGCAGCAAATCGAGGCGTTGGGCGTCGATCTGCCGACGGCGGCCTTCAATGGCGGCACCATCGTCAATCCTGACGGCAGCCTGCTGGTGGCGCATTATCTTCCGGCCACCGCTGCGCTGACGGCACTGGCAACGTTCGCCGATCAGCCCGATGTCGAAATCTGGGTGTTCAGTGGTGGCGACTGGTTACTCAAGGGTCCGCACGGCCCGATGGTCCCGCGCGAACAGCATGGCCTGGGCTATCCGCCGGTCGTGGTCGAGAGTTTCGAGCCGTATCTGGAGCGTATCGACAAGATCGTTGCCACCAGCAATAACACCGAACTGCTGATCGAACTGGAGGCGCGTTTGCTGCCCAGGGTTGAAGGTCAGGCACAGGTGTCGCGTTCGCAACCGGTGTATCTGGACGTCACGGCGCTGGAAGCCCACAAGGGGACTGCGCTGGCGACGATCGCCGCGCATCTTGGCATCCCGTTGGAACAGACAGCCGCGATCGGGGATGGTGGGAATGATCCGGCGATGTTCCATTGCGCAGGATTGTCGATTGCCATGGGGCAGGCGGAGGAGGCGGTGCGGCGTCAGGCTGATGTGGTCACTGCGCCAAACACCGAAGATGGCGTCGCCCAAGCGATCGAAAAATACATCCTGCCTCGCTGATTCACGCATAAAAAAGCGGGAGCGGACTTGCTCGCGAACGCGGCGTTTCAGTCAACGTATCGTCGAATGACACACCGCGTTCGCGAGCAAGCCCGCTCCCACAACAGTTATGTGTTTACAGCCAGTAGCTGACGGCGTACCAGCCCAGGGAACCCATCACAACGGTGTAAGGCACTGCCATCCACACCATTCGGCCATAAGACAGACGCACCAGCGGTGCAATTGCCGAGGTCAGCAGGAACAGAAACGCCGCCTGACCATTCGGTGTCGCAACACTCGGCAAATTGGTGCCGGTGTTGATCGCAATCGCCAGCGTCTCAAAGTGCTCGCGGGTCATGTGCCCAGCCAGGAATGCCTGTTTCACTTCGGTGATGTAAATGGTTGCCACGAACACGTTGTCACTGATCGCCGAAAGCACGCCATTGGCAATGAACAACATGCCCGGTTGCTGGTCAGCCGGCAGCGCCAGCACCCACTCGATCAGCGGCGCAAACAAGTGTTGATCGTGAATCACCGCCACCACGGCAAAGAACACCACCAGCAAGGCAGTGAACGGCATGGCGTCCTTGAACGCGCTGCCCAGACGATGCTCGTCGGTGATCCCGGTAAACGCGGTGATCAACACGATCACCATCAGGCCGATCAGGCCGACTTCCGCGACATGGAAAGCCAGCCCGGCAATCAGGATCAGCGCGGCGGCGCCTTGCACCAGCAGGGCGGCGCGTTGACGATTCGTGCGCTTGGCGTTGTCCTCGGCGGCATAGTTGGCGAGGACGGCGCGCACGTTCTCCGGCAGCAGTGTGCCGTAACCGAACCAGCGCAGCTTCTCCAGCAAAACGCAGGTCACAAGACCTGCCACCAGCACTGGCACGGATACCGGGGCGACTTTCAAGAAGAACTCGGTGAAGTGCCAGCCCATTTCATGGCCGATCAGCAGGTTCTGTGGCTCGCCGACCAATGTGCAGACGCCACCCAGCGCCGTGCCCACCGCGCCGTGCATCAACAGACTGCGCAGGAACTCGCGGAACTGTTCCAGATCGTCATGTTGCAGGGCGGGCAGGTGTTGGTCATCACTGATTTCACTGTCCTGCCGTGGATCGTTCCCCGAGGCAACGCGGTGGTAGACCGCGTAGAAACCGACACCCGCGCTTATGATCACTGCTGTGACGGTCAATGCATCGAGAAACGCTGAAAGAAACGCCGACAGGAAGCAGAACATCAGGGACAGCAGCGCTTTTGAACGTACGCCCAATAACAGCCGCGAAAACAGAAACAGCAGCAGATCCTTCATGAAGTAAATGCCGGCCACCATGAACATCAGCAGCAGGATCACCGGAAAGTTGTGCACCAGCTCATCATAAAGTGCCTGCGGCGTGGTCATCTTCAGCAGCAGAGCTTCAATCAGCAACAGACCGCCGGGCATCAACGGATAGCACTTGAGGGCCATGGCCAGGGTGAAGATAAACTCGATCACCAGCAGCCAGCCAGCCGCGACGGGGCCGGCAGTGAACAGCACGACAGCATTAAGGATCAGGAATCCAACGATGGTCGCTTTATACCAGCGTGGTGAATGCCCTAGAAAGTTATGCGCGAACGCCTGGGCCATTGAACCGGACATCGGTTGCTCCTTGTCTTGAGAAGCGCGCAAGTTGCCGGATGTGAGAACGAAGATCAAGCTCTTAGGCGTTCAGATACCGCGCGATCACGGCCCGGTAACGGCCATTCAGCGAATAACCACCGACGAGGATAGCGCCATCCGCTTGCACAGCCAGTGAGTTTGCCGTGTCGAGACTGTGTCCCAGACGGGTGCGCAGCCAGCCATTGCCATGGCCGAAGCTTGGGTCCAGGCGGCCATCGGCGTGGTAGCGGGCCACGATGAAATCTGCTTCGATCCCGCCAATGGTTGCACCTGCGGCGATGATTCGGCCATCTGCCATGCGCTGGGCGGCGCTCCATTGGCAGCCGCTGGGACCGATGTCCAGCAGTTGCGGCTGGCCGTTATTGCGATGCAGGTCGGGGCGACCATTGGGGTGAAGGCTGAAAGCCAGGCAGCGGAGCGGGTCGAAACTGCTGCCGAAACAGTGCAGGGCGTCTTCGGACTCAAGGACCCGACTGATCTGAGCGCTTCGCCCATCAGCCTTGATGGTCATGAAGCCGTCTACTGCAAAACGCTCGTCAAGACGACCATCGGGCAGATAGCGCGCCAACAGGCCTTGCTGAGGGAAATCGATTGAACCGCCCACCACGATCCGCCCGTCTTCCTGCAGCAGCAGACTACTGAGCCAGGTATTGAGCAACAGATGGCGGATCATCACGAAGCCGCGACCGTTGAGGGTTTCATCCAGGCTGGCGTCGGGTTTGAGTCGAATCAGCATGCCGGCATGGTCAGCAAGTTCGAAATGGTGGTTGGCGATCAGCAGAATATGCCCGTCGGCCTGTACCGCTAAATCGCAGGCCTCAGCACCCGGTACGCCCGGAGGCAGCCAGGGGTCACGGGAGCCCATGGACAAATCGCCCGGCAGGCATACAACTTTGCGGCCATTATCCCCAAACGTTTGATCCGGTCTGCCTTGAGCGTCGAACAGAGCGACGGCGGGCAGTGTGCGATGGGTGTTTTCATAGTGCAGGCCGGCCAGCAGGATGCGTCCATCGGGCAACGCCTGCACTTTGCCGCCCATGGCCTCGAAACCAGGTGCAAAGGTGCCGATCACGCAGCCTTGATCACCGAATGATAGATCGGTGGAACCATCGGCGAGCAACCGAGCAAGGCCGAAACGGCTGCCTTGTGCAAGGCCGACTTTGGCTGCCACAAGAATCCGCCCTTGCGCATCCAGGGCAACCTCTTGAGTCAGGCTGGACACACTGTCGGGAAAATAAACCTGGGCGACTCCGTTGGCGGCAAATGTCCTGTCGAGTTGACCGGCATTATTAAATGGCGTCGGGAGCAGATAAGTATTCAACGTTGACATGCACGCATCTCCTTGCGAGTTGACCAGAACCGGGTGCCGGTCGGGTAACTGCATGAGCGGAACATTCAATCCCTGAACAGAGGGAAGTACAACTGTAAGAACTAACAGGTAGAGGGTCACACTGTGCCAGAACAGTGTCTTTTTGAACCAATGGCAAGCCTGCCAAGCAGTTACGTTGCCGCGCGTGGCTGAAAGTTGTACAGAAGTATGGGGAGTAAAATAGAAACAGCAACTAAGAACAGGAGAGCGGATGACCTCAAAGTCATCCGCCTTACCCGGCTATCAATGTGGCATCGACCACGATTGTAACGCGTAACCTTCTTCGCTCAGTTCGGCGCGAGCCTGCTGCAGCAACTGTTCCAGCTGTGCCGGGTCGGAGTAGGCGGTGCTCGGAATCTGTTTACGGCCGATACGTGAATTGGTGCGGTCGATAACAGTCAGGCTCAATTCGCCATTGCCGTCTTGTGGGGCCCAGGCCACGCACTGGAAAGGTTGAAACGCGTGGTTGGCAATCAAAAGAGCTTCGTTGATACGGAGCGGGGCGGTCATGGGGTTTTCTCTCTTTAGTGCCCAGTCAAGTGATAGGCCGTCGGTTGGGCTCACCGATCGGCTGGTTACTTGTACTGATGCACGCAACCGGGGAGCAGGTCACACTTGAAACAAAGAAATTTCAAATTTCTTTTATGCAGTCGGATTTTCTGGAGAACTTGAAAGTTTGCTTAAAGAGACCAAGTCGATAGCTAGCTAATAATTACGTTTCTTATAACGTATTTGCCGGTAGATCTATAAGCAATCGATACAAGGCGCCGTCAAATTCTTGCTAGTGTTACAGCCAGGTCTGCCAAATGACTGTTTTTAAAATAAATTCCTTAAATTTGGCGCCAAGGAACAGTCATGAGTGAAGCGCCCGCATTACGACGTTTATTGGTGGTCGATCCCTGCGACGACTGTCACCGCTTACTACCCGGTTTGCGCGCGGCAGGCTGGGATGTCGACAGCTGCAGCCTGGAAAACGCCGCCGACCGTAGCTGTGATGTCGGCTTGCTGCGTTTGCAGCCTTTTCACCTGGAACGTCCCGAAGCCGTCAAGGAACTGATCAGTCGCAGCGGCACTGAATGGATCGCTGTGCTCAATCAGGAAGTCCTGCGCTTGCAGAACGTCGGTGACTTCGTCTGTGAATGGTTTTTCGATTTCCATACCTTGCCGTTTGACGTGTCGCGGGTGCAGGTCACCCTCGGCCGCGCGTTCGGCATGGCGCGCTTGCGCGGGCAGGGCACGGTCCACATCGATCAGCCGGAACACGAACTGCTCGGCGACAGCAAACCGATACGCGAACTACGCAAACTCCTCAGCAAACTGGCGCCCACCGAGTCGCCCGTATTGATCCGCGGCGAAAGCGGCACCGGTAAAGAGCTGGTTGCACGCACGCTGCATCGTCAATCCCAGCGTAACAACAAGCCGTTCGTGGCGATCAACTGCGGTGCAATTCCTGAACATTTGATCCAGTCCGAACTGTTCGGACACGAAAAAGGTGCGTTTACCGGCGCTCATCAGCGAAAGGTCGGGCGCATCGAAGCGGCCAATGGTGGCACGCTGTTTCTTGATGAAATCGGTGATCTGCCGCTGGAACTGCAAGCCAATCTGCTGCGCTTTCTTCAGGAAAAACACATTGAACGGGTTGGCGGCAGTCAACCGATCCCGGTTGATGTGCGCGTTCTGGCGGCGACTCACGTCGATCTCGAAGCCGCCATCGACAAGAAGCTCTTTCGCGAAGACCTGTATTACCGTCTCAACGTTCTGCAAGTCGCCACCGCGCCCCTGCGTGAGCGCCACGGCGATCTGTCGATGCTGGCCAACCACTTTTCCCACTTCTACAGTCACGAAACCGGACGCCGGCCGCGCAGCTTCAGTGAAGATGCGCTGATTGCCATGGGCAAACACGACTGGCCGGGCAACGTTCGCGAACTGGCCAACCGCGTGCGTCGAGGCCTGGTATTGGCTGAAGGTCGGCAGATCGAAGCGCGCGACCTGGGTTTGATCAGCCAGCACGCAATCGCCACTCCGATGGGGACGCTGGAAGACTACAAAACCCGTGCCGAACGCCAGGCGCTGTGCGATGTGTTGAACCGGCACAGCGACAACCTCAGTATCGCGGCCAAGGTGCTTGGCGTTTCGCGGCCGACTTTTTATCGCTTGTTGCACAAGCATCAGATCCGCTAGGGCGGGGGAAACGAACAAGGCCCGCTGCGACGTAATCGCAGCGGGCCTTGTTCGTGGTCGAGCGGTCAGAAGTAGTACGGGAATTTCAGGCTGAAGGAAAAGTCCGGGGCATCATCAGTCAAGCCGATAGACAGGTTGGGAACGATGGTCAGGTTATCGGTGGCCGCAACGGTCATGCCGATGTTGAAGTAGCCGGCGTTGGCATCACTGGACACCACCGACTGCCAATCCCCACCGTCTTGTTTGAGCTTGCTTTGACGTTGCACCAGATCAGATACCGAGAACGACATGCTCATCTTTTCGTTCAAGGCGAAGGCTACACCGGCGCCGATCTGGAAGCTGTCGCCGATTCGCACTTTGCCCGGGGTTTTCTGGTTGACGGTCGAGCTGATGTCGTCGAACGACTCCTCAAGGTTATGTGTGTAGGACAAGCTGCCGAACAACACCGCCGGGTCGAAGGTTTTGACCAGCGAGATGCCTGGCGTAATCGACCAGACGCCGTTGCCGGTCGGCAGGGTGTCAGGCACGAACAGGTTGGTGTTGGCGTCGGTCTGGCGCAACTTGATGCCGAACGGGTCCTTGCCGGTCGGCGCCTTCACGCGCAAGGTGACCACGGCGTCCGGGGTGTTGACGGACTCGTCCATGAATTTATAGGCGATACCGAAGTTGACGTCGCCAATGGTGGGATCTCGCGTAACGTCCTGCTCGGTTGTTACGCCGGCAGCCCCCTGATTGCCGCCACCGGACTGATAGGTCGATTCGCGGTACACCACTGGCACGTTCAGATCAAACTGCCAGCGATTGTTGAAGTTGTAGCGGCCGGTGACGTCCAGCGTCCAGGTATCGGCCTTGATACGGTCAAGGTTGATGTTGCCCAGAAAAATCGAATCCAGTGCGAGAAAACCATTCAGGATCAACTGACGGGTGTCATAGCGCGAGTAGGTAATGCCGGTTTCGAGACTGAATTTACCGCCGCCAAAAAAGCCACTGGCTTCGTCATACAGGTTGGATACGCTTTGCGCCGGTTGTGAATCGTCGGCCAGCGACTGCCCGTAACCACTGCCACCTGCAGCGCCTCCGGATGCAGTGGCAGAGCCAGTGCGGTTTGCAACGGCATTGCGTTTCATGTCTGCAGGCGATTTGACCAGGCGCTTGGGAGGTGGGGCTACGGGTTGCTCCTCAACCTGGCGGACTCGTTGTTCGAGCACCGCCAGGGCCTTTTGTTGTACTTCGTATCGTTGTTTGAGTTCCAGAAGTTCTTGCTTGAGTGTCGCGACGTCCGCGTCGGGTGCTGCTTGCAGCATGGCGGCGGGAAGAAGCGTACTCAAACAAACCGCTGTACGCAGTGATACTGATCGATACATGAATAAGCCGTCCCTTTAAACCCAATGATCGAGACCAAGCGTAGTTCAATATCCGATATTGCGTAGGGCCCTGAGTTGACTCAGGTTACAGTCCAATGCGCCGGCGCTCATGCCGTTGTTGTTCAGAACTACGTTGAGTTGGGTCATGTTGTTGACCACGTTGGCACTGCCGAGCAAGCGGGTGTTTTGCAGCAAACCACCCTGGGCGACCTGTTGCAGGGATGTACCCTGATTTCCGGAGGCCTGAATAGCCATTTGAATGCCACTGCCGGTGGCCGAAACGGCCACATTCCCGGCAGCATTACCACCGGTGATGGTTTGTCCGGCCATCAACGCCTGCCCTTGAGCGGGTACCAGCGCTGGAGCCCTGGAAGCCTCTGAGACATTGATTGCGACGTTATTGTAGGCCGTGTTGCTGTCGCCAGCGGCGCGCACGCTTTGCGTCACGCCCTGGCTGCTGTTGAGGGCGGCGCCACCGGTAATCGTGCCGGTGCCGGCTGTCAGGGGGCTGCCGTTGCCGTGCTCCTTGATGGTCTGAACATAGAATTCGGGTTTAACGGTTGCTGCTTGAAGTTGCATTGAGGTCGATGCCCCGATCAGGTCACCACTGGCATTGCGCCAGGTACTGCTCATGACAATACCGAAGCTGATGATTCGCCCCGGCATGACATAACGACCGCGCAGCTCGGCGAGCTCCTGGTCCTTGACTTCGATGGGTTTGAATCCTGCATTGGCGTAGCCTGAAACGCTCGCTGCCAGGCAGGCAGCGGCCAGCCAGTATGAGGTTTTCATCTGCTGCTCCCGGGACGTCCAGTCCCATTCTTTTATCGGCGATTAAAAGAAGTCGCTCTGTATGAATCCGAAATCCATCAACTCGGCGTCTCGGACAGGGTTGAAACCATCGAGTTTGTTCTTGGCGGTCAGCGGTGTCGGAGGGCTTCGTAACGCATTGGTTTTGTCATATCCGGGACCGACGATGGCGAAGACAATGCCGTTCCAACCTTTGACAAAGTCATCGTGGCCGTAGCGTTTATGGCCTAAAACCGGGTCTGCGATGTAAACCCAATCCTTGTCCGCACGCTGCAACACCACGAAATGCTTGTAGCCGCGAATCTCCATCAGTACCACCACCGGAATGGTCACCGCTTCGAGTTTCTCGGGCGGAATCCGGTAACCCCTGGCACGCATGCCGATGCTTTCAACGTAGCGCTTCATGTCCAGCATGGAAAAACCTTGAGTGCGAACAAGGTCCGGGTCGGAATTGACCAGCATGCCTTTGATGATGTGCTCCTCATCGACGTCGAGCCAATAGGCCTGGCGTAACACCGTGGCCAGTGCGGCGGCGCCGCAACTGAAATCGGTTTTCTGTTCGACGATGTCGGAAAACTTGCGCTCACGAATGCTTTGCACGTTCTTGTAGACGAGTGTGCCGCCGGGAAGGGCAGCCACAGGCATCTGGGCAGCCTGGGACAGGCCGGACAGGCAAAGCAGAGCGATAAGGGCAGTCTTACGCATGATCGATACGCCTTTGCGGACTGAGGAAAAGCCCCGTTGCCGGGGCTTTCGTTTCGATCGCGATTACATGCAGGCTTTGCAACCTGCAGCGATGGACAGCGAGTTGCTTTGTTGGTTGCCCACACCGGCCGAGACGTTGGCTCCACCGTTGCCGGAGAAGTTGTTCATCGAACCAGTCATGTTGGCAGTGTTGGTGACTGGGTTTTTCCAGCCATCTTTGGTCAACACTTGCTGAGTGGTTACGCCAGCGAGGCCAAAAGTACCCACGGCTTCGAACTTGGCTTTTTGATCGTCATTGCCACCACCGTGACCACCTTTGTTGCCGTACCCACCGTGGTGGCTGTCATCGCCTTCGATGGTTGCAGTGCCTTTGGCTTTAAACACACCAGCGGCTGCAAAAGTGCCGGTGAGGGTGTCTTTTTTGTAGGTTTGCACACCTTTGTTTTCGACCACCAGGCCAGTGGAAGACTGGTTGGCCGCGGCTGCGGCCTGAGCGACACGACCGCCCGATACAGCGATAGCCAGGTTGTTTTTCTGTTGGTTGAAGTTGCCAGCCGTCACGTTGACGCCGATGTTGCCGGAGCCGTTGTTGCCTGCATTGTTAAGTGTGGCGTTGTTGACGGTCGACGAATTTTTTACGTAGTTGTTGTTGTTGACCTGAGTTGCACTCGAGGCAGCAACAGCAGTGCCGAAGATGAAGCTTTCGTCGGCGGTCGCCAGAGCGGCAGCGTTGTCTTGTTGGTTACCGTCGCCTGCTGCGGTGTTGGCACCCATGTTGCCGTTGGAACCGTTGAGCGAGTTGTCGGTGGTGGCGTTGTTTTTGGTGCCCTGGTTTTTCACCACGTTGCCGTCGCTGTTCTGTGTATCCAGTACAGCGGCGCCGGCACCGGCAGTGATTTGCAGGAGCTGCTCCAGGGTTGGGCCTTTTGGTGGAGGAGGCTGGTGACCATGACCGCCGTTGTTACCATGATCGTTACCGCCTGCCTGAGCTGCCATTGCCATTACTGCTGCAAGAGCGAAAACCAGTGGTTTAAGAGCCATTGTAGGTTTCATGGTGTTTCTCCGTGCTTATTAGTTGGTTAAGTGTTGGGACTTTTCTAATTGCACTGCTTTTTTTTGTTTGGGTCAGTCTGCGACCCGGATGCTCAGGGTGTTAGCCATACGGTTCCCCACCCCGGCACTCTGGTTCACCTGGATGACCCCTCGGCTGCCGGTGAAGGCCTGATCACTTGTCGTGACCTGGCGACTGCCGGGTGAGGTACCAGTTGCTCCTGAGCTCGGTAACAACGCCACGTTCTGTTGAGAAAGGGCGCTATCGTCAACGCTCTGCGGGGCAGCACTGATGCTGACGCGCGTCACGTTGGCCATCTGGTTGTTGGCCCCGGCGCCCTGGTTTACTCCCAGGATTCCGTTGCCATTACTGAAAGAGGTGCCGCCAATGGTGGCGCTGGCATTCATCGACCGGTCGGCCGGCGTGTCGATTCGCTGCCTGACGATGGTGCTGGCGCTGGCGTCGGTGCCAATCGCGATGGCTTTGGTATTGGCTTGCTGCATCTGGTCACCGGCGGCCTGGTTGACGTTGAAGTTGCCGCGGTACTGCACACCAGAATCCTGGATGTTGGCGTTGTTTACCGAGCCAGGGTCGGCCGCCATAGCGCTGGTGCAGCCGATGAAGGCGAGCAGGAGCAGGGAGCGATTCATCTCATTGGCCTCCAGCCATGCGGGTCAAAGGAGCCAGTCCAGTGCTCATCGCACGGTTGACCGTGTTGGAGATCGAGCCGCCGGCACCGCCGCCATGGCCGGCACTCATGCCTGGCATACCGCTGGGGTTGGTCAGGGTGTTCATGCCGGGCAGATTCGAATTGGGTGCGGTGATGTTGCCGCGAATCGACGAGCCGCTGGCGACGCTGGCAAAGTCACCGTCGCTCAGTTCGGTATTGCTCAGAGTCTGGTTGATTCGCGCCGATGGGTTGGCGTTGACGGTGGTCGGGTAGGGGTCTTTGCCACCATTGCGCCCGATAGGAATCGGCTGGACATCGCGATTGAGGACGATCACGCCATTGCCTTCGGCCTGAACGTTGAAACTGAGGATGGTGCTGGCGGCTGATCCGATCAGCAGAAGGCAGGTCAAGCTTTTTTTGAAATTCCCCACGGCTGCAATTCCTTCTTCAGTGGGCTGGCCCTAGTCAGCGTTGTGAAGGAGATAGCGAATCCTGTGCCGCTTTATGATTGTTCTGGAATTTCAATGGGTTACTGGGAATGGATGCGACGCTGACACAGGAACTGTTTCAGCGTTGAAACAGGCCGGCTGGCAAGTATCCGACCAAAGTCGATACAAAGCTCTGGAAGAAGGGTTTGCGCCAATGTGTTTCAGCCGCTTAACAACTGGGATGACAACGCGGTGAAGGCCACTGAGACGGGCGCTTTGCACTCAGGCAAGTGTTTCAGAAACGGACACTTTGGCCCGCGAGACGGTGGCAATGAGGCCGGCGTCCCTATGAGTCGGCTGATTCGGCCAGCAATCGCTCGACCGCAGCAAAGGCTTGCGCCTGGCGCTCGGTCCAATGGCCTTGAATGATCTGAAACGGTTGCCGGTGCTGCTCAAGCCAGTCGTGGGTAGCCTGGTAAAACCCTAAACGCTCGCCAAGATCCGGCTGGCAGCGTTGCCCGTCATCGGTCCAGTCGATCTGCTCCGGGCACAACAGCAGGTGCAAGTCGTAATGCCGGGCCAGCAACTGCGGCTCCAGCCAGGGTGGGCAATCGCCGAACAGGGTCTGGCTCCACAGGATGTTGCTCAACAGGTGGGTGTCGAGAATCAGCAGTGGCGGTTGCTGCGCCCGCGCATGATCCTCCCATTGCAGTTGGCCGCGGGCGATCTCGGGGATATCGGCCAGACACGTCTCCCGAGGGTTCTGTTCGATGAAAAAGCGTACGTATTCGTCGACGCGCAGGCCACCGAAATGCTGCTGAAGGCCGGCCGCCAGCCAGCTCTTGCCGGTGGACTCGGGGCCGGTCAGAACCACGACTTTCATGTGCGCAACGCCGGATCAGCCCGCCATTCACGCCAGCCTTGTACCGCCAGCAGGGTGAACAAGCCGTACAACGCGGCGGTGAGGTAAAGCCCTTTGTAGATAAACAATCCGACAAAGATCACATCAAGCACGAACCACAGAGCCCAGCATTGCAGGCGTTTTTGCGCCATCCACAGCTGTGCCACCAGGCTGAAACCGGTGAGTGCTGCGTCCAGCCACGGTTGTGCAGCGTCGGTCCAGTGGGCCATGGCCGCACCGAGCAACACACTGCCAACCGCGCCAGCGCACAGGCCAAGGAAAATCGAGCGGGTGTCGAGGCGGGTCACTTCGCGCCCGTCATGCATCGTCCCGGCACGCGTCCATTGCCACCAGCCGTAGATCTGAAGGGCGGCGTAGATCACTTGCAGCAACATGTCCGAATACAGCTTCACTTCAAAGAAGATCCAGCTATAGAGCAACACCATGACCAAACCGATGGGCCAGCACCACGGGTTCTGTTTGACCGTCAGCCAAACGGCGATCACACCGAGGGCGGCAGCAAACAGTTCAAGCCCGGACATGTAGGTTCCTTTGGGGGAGTTGAAGGGGGGCGGATTGTACCCAAAAACACGACCGAGGCATTAAGCGCTGCGCCGCCTGACCTGAGGGAGCGAGCTCACTCCCTCAGGGGCATGGTTGTCAGACGCGGAACTGGCGCAGCAGGCTGTTCAGTTGTTCGCTCAATTGCCCCAGCCGCGCACTCGCCGCACTCGACTGCTCTGCCGCCATTGCGGTGCTGTGAGACAACCCGGCTGCTTGCGTGACGTTCTGGTTGATGTCCTCAACCACATGCGCCTGTTGCAGCGTCGCACTGGCAATCGACGCGTTCAGGCCATTGAGATTGCGCAATGCCTGGCCAATGGCGTTCAGGCTGGCACCGGCCAGCCCGGCCTGTTCGATGGTCAGTTGCGAAGCCTTGCTACTGTCGCCGATCACCTTGACCGCCGCTTCGGAGTGATTTTGCAGTCGCTCGATCATCGATTGGATCTCCGCTGTCGACTTCTGCGTACGCTGCGCCAGCAAGCGCACTTCATCCGCCACCACGGCGAATCCGCGGCCCTGTTCGCCAGCGCGCGCCGCTTCGATGGCCGCGTTGAGCGCGAGCAAGTTGGTTTGCTCGGCAATCGAACGAATCACTTCCAGCACGCTGCCGATCTGGGTACTTTCGTCAGCCAGGGTACGAATCACTTCAACGGCTTGATCAATGGTGCCGGACAACTTGTCGATCTGTTGCAGGCTACCGTCGATATTGATCTGGCCCTGTTGTGCCTGCGCCTCGGCGTCGCGCATTTCGGCGGCGGCATGCTCCGCGTTCTTAGCCACATCCTGCACACCGTAAGTCACCTCGTTGATCGCGGTGGCGACCAGTTCCATCTGTTGCGATTGTTGCTGGCTGCGTTCCTGGGCCTGCGAGGCATCGTTGCCCAGTTCGCAGGACGACTGGCCGAGGGCGCTGGCCGATACCTGCAAGTCACCGATGACCCGGCGCAATTTGGCAGTGAACGCGTTGAAATGACGAGCCAGCTCCGTGACCTCATCCTTGCCGTGGGTATCGAGGCTGCGGGTCAGGTCGCTTTCGCCGCTGGCGATGTTGGCCATGGCGCTTACGGTTTCCTGCAATGGCCGTACGATACTGCGGGCAATCAGAATCACCAGCAGGGCCATGATCAGCGAAATCGCCAGGCCGACGACCGACGCCTTGATGACTTGCCCCTGGAACTCGACCTGCACATCGTCGACATACACGCCAGAGCCAATCACCCAGCCCCAAGGCTCAAACAACTTGATGTAGGACGTTTTGGCAACAGGCTCGGTGGCACCGGGTTTTGGCCAACGGTAATCGACCATGCCGGCGCCCTTGGCTTTGGCGATGGCGACCATTTCGTTGAACACTGCAAAACCGTCCGGATCGCGGATCGCCGAGAGATTCTGGCCTTCAAGCTTGGGGTTGGTGGGGTGCATGACCATCACGGGCGTGAGGTCGTTGATCCAGAAATAGTCACTCTGGTCGTAGCGCAGGCCACGGATGGCGGTGACTGCCTGTTTTTGCGCGGCTTCTCTGGTCAGAGTGCCGGCGGTTTCCAGGTCATGGTAATAGGTCAGCAATCCGCTGGCGGTCTGTACCACATGCTGGGTTTTCTGGGCTTTGGCGTGATACAGGTCATCGTGAATCTGCTTGAGCATCAACACGCCCAAGGTTAGCAACATGACCACGGCCACAATCAAGATGAGCCACAAGCGTCGGCTGATCGACACACTGCGCAAGCTGTTCATAACGCTGTCACTCCTGATTCTTTTTCTTGTAATAAACGACCGCCAGCATCCAACCACGATTTCGTGAGCGGGCATACGCGACCCAAGTCGTATAACGCGGCAGCGCTAATAAGGCTTGTCTGTTAGGATTTCGGCCCCGCGTGTGAAAACCTGAATCCAAATTAATATTTCACGGAATTTTGACCCCTTCGTGTGGATCCTGAGCGCGCGGAATCGGTACCGCAATATCCGGCCACGCTGATCGCAGTGAACGTTAGAAAATACTATCGGAGCATGCCTGAGCGCATCGCTCTTTGGGGGATTGATGGATCTTTGGACTGCCTTGCAGGCACTGATACTAGGCGTTGTAGAAGGGCTGACGGAGTTTTTGCCCATTTCCAGTACCGGACACCAGATCATCGTTGCCGACCTGCTCAATTTTGGCGGCGAGCGGGCCATGGCGTTCAACATCATTATTCAGCTTGGCGCTATCCTCGCAGTGGTCTGGGAATTTCGTCGCAAGATCCTCGACGTGGTGGTCGGTTTGCCGACTCAGCCCCGCGCGCGGCGCTTTACCGCCAACCTGCTGATCGCTTTCATGCCCGCCGTTGTGCTGGGCGTGATCTTTGCCGATCTGATCCATCAGTATCTGTTCAACCCGATCACCGTGGCTACGGCGTTGGTGGTGGGGGGCGTCATCATGTTGTGGGCTGAACAGCGACAGCATGAAGTGCACGCGCAAACGGTCGATGAGATTCGCTGGACCGACGCGCTGAAAATCGGTTTTGCGCAATGCCTGGCAATGATCCCCGGCACTTCGCGCTCCGGCTCGACGATCATTGGCGGCCTGCTGTTCGGCCTGTCACGCAAAACCGCCACCGAGTTCTCGTTCTTCCTCGCCATGCCAACCATGGTCGGTGCTGCGGTTTACTCCGGTTTCAAGTACCGCCATCTGTTCGTGCCGGCCGACTTTCCGGTGTTCGCCATCGGTTTCGTCACTGCGTTTATCTTCGCGATGATTGCGGTACGCGGTTTGCTCAAGTTCATTGCCAGCCACAGTTATGCAGCGTTTGCCTGGTATCGAATCGTCTTTGGTCTGGTGATTCTGGCAACGTGGCAGTTTGGTTGGGTGGACTGGTCGGCGGCCAAGCCGTGAGTGATACCCGCGCACGCCGCCCCGAAGGTCGACCTTCGGGCGGCGGTATTCAGAACCTGAAACTGAAACTGGTTGTTCTGGCTGTCGTCTGTGCGTTGCCGTTGTACGGCTCGCTGTCGATGGGGGGGCGCGGGATATCGCTGGTGCCGTTGGCGGCTTATGGCGTCGTCAGCGTGCTGGCGTTCTTCATGTATTGGGCTGACAAGCGCAAGGCCCGCGCCGATGCGTGGCGCACGCCGGAGAACATTCTTCATGCGGTTGAACTGGCCGGTGGCTGGCCCGGTGCGTTGATCGCCCAGCAGGTGTTCAGGCACAAGACACGCAAGGTCTCGTATCAGATTTTGTTCTGGGTGATCGTCCTGTTGCACCAGGTGTTCTGGATCGACCAGATCTTCCTCGGCTCCAACCTTTTGGCACTGCTCTAAACAACACGTTGAAGTCGTGTGGGAGCGGCTTGCTCGCCCCCACAGTTTCGAAGGGTTGTTTTCAGCCGGATTCGGTTACAACCGCAGGCCGACTTGAGTTTTCTTCGGCAGCTTGCTCACCACCAATTGATGCGAACGTTGCAGCAAACCCCGCAACTCCTCAGCGGCCAAAGGGTAGGGCGGGTGCATGATGATCCACTGGGCCCTTGCCAGATAGGGCGCCGGATGAATCCCCGGTCGGTCGCAATGGCCCAGAAACAGATCCTTGTCTACCTTGAACGCCAGCGAATCGCCGCGAAGCCCTTGCAAGGCAAACATCTTGTTGCCAGCAATCGAAAACACCCGAACGCCACCCCACTTGTAGTCTTCGTGCGCGCCCGGCAATGCCAGACAGAACGCGGCCACGTCGGCTTCGCTCATCTTTCCTTGTTTCATAACAACCGCTCCCCACAGGCACTGAACGATTCGACCAGATGATCGATCCACGCGCGCACGGCCGGCATCACGCCGCGCCGATGCGGATACACCGCTTGCAGCCAGCCGCCGGTCAGCGACCATTCGGGCAGCAACTGCACCAGCGTGCCGTTTTGCAACTCGTTTTCGCAGTACATCATTGGCAGCAAGGTGAAGCCTTGGCCCGCCAGGACACAGGTCTTGCGCACGATAAAGTCATCAATGCCCAGGCGCGCCTCCATGTTCAACTCGAAACTTCCGCCATCCTGATCGAACAGTCGCACATGCACCAGGCGATCAGCCTCAAGCGCCCCCAGCACCGGCAGGTTTCTCAAGTCCTGCGGGTGGTTGATTGTTTGCCCCTGGATAAACGCCGGGCTGGCCACCAACACCGTTTGCGCCTGGCGCAAGCGTCGGGTCACCAACAGCGGGTCTTCATCACCCGGTTCACGCACACGCAGGGCAACGTCGAAACCCTCGGCGACCAGGTCCACACGGCGGTTGAGCAGGACTATTTCCAGTTGGACCTTAGGGAATTTGCCAAGAAACTCACTGATGACCGACGGCAGCATTTCCCGCGCCAGACCGGTTGGGCATGACACCCGCAAACGGCCGCGCGGCTCGCTGGACATGCTGGCCACGGCTTCGTCAGCCATTTCTGCTTCCAGCAGCATTGCCTGGCAGTGGCGCAGATATCGTTCGCCGACGGCCGTCAAATTGAGTTGGCGGGTGGTGCGTTGCAGCAAGCGCGCACCGAGACGCTCTTCCAGTTCAGCAATGCGCCGCGACAGCCTTGACTTGGGAATGCCCAGCAAACGCCCGGCCGCCGCGAAGCCGCCAGCCTCGACGACTTTGGCGAAGTAGTAGAGATCGTTGAGGTCTTGCATGGTTGAGATCCGACTGTTCTATCAGTGGGACGAACTATCGCATTGTTGGCGGCTAATCAGCTATTGGTTTGTTGCGTAGGATTGTCTCCATTCCGTCGCCACCGGCGATTCATTCCAGGAGATTCCACATGAAACTGCTGCATATCGATTCGAGCATTCTGGGCGACAACTCGGCTTCCCGTCAGTTGAGCAGCCAAGTCGTCAACGCCTGGCAAGCTGCAGAGCCAAGCGCCGTAGTGACCTATCGCGACCTGGCCGCTGACGCCATCAGCCACTTCTCGTCGACCACGCTGGTTGCTGCCGGTACGACCGCTGAACTGCGCGACGCCGCACAACAGCATGAAGCCGATCTGAGCGCTTCGACGCTGGCCGAGTTCATCGCCGCCGATGCTATCGTGATCGCCGCGCCGATGTACAACTTCACCGTGCCGACCCAACTCAAGGCCTGGATCGACCGCGTTGCGGTTGCCGGCCAGACTTTCCGTTACACCGAAGCCGGCCCAGAAGGCCTGTGCGGTGGCAAGAAGGTGGTCATCGTCTCCACGTCTGGCGGTATCCATGCCGGCCAGGCGAGCGGCATTGCCCACGAGGAATATCTCAAACTGGTGTTGGGTTTCCTTGGTATCACAGACATCGAGATCGTCCGTGCCGAAGGCCTGGCGTATGGTGAAGAAGTGCGCAACAACGCCATGACTGCTGCTCAAGCGAAGATCAGCGAGCAACTTTTCGCCGCCGCGTAAGGCTTGCATAAAGAACTGCTCAAGTTCAGGCAATCCCCCGAAAACTCTGTATTCTGGTTCTGCAAGGGCCGAATACGGAGTTTTTTGTTTCTGACTGTTACATAATCTGGCCCAGGTTATGCAGTCAAACGATCAGCGTCTGGATGCATTGTCGTCACAGTTCGTCGAATTCCCGGCGTACCGGCCTCACAAAGCAACGGATCTTTCGATTGAGTAACAACAGGGTGGGGCACCCCATGATGCGTCTTAGTGCAGCGTTACTGATTTGCCTGCTGGGCGGCCTGAACTCAGTGCAAGCTGCGCCTGGGGTTCACCCGGTCTGGAGCGTTGGCTACCACGAGATGACATTCCTCGATCCGCTGGATCTGCAACCGATGCGCGCCATCGCGTTCTATCCCTCCAGTGAGCGCAAGCACATGAGCCTGCTTGAGGGCTACTCGATTGAAGCCGGCGAAGACACCAAGGTCGCCATGGGCCGTTTTCCGATGCTGATGCTGTCCCACGGCAACACCGGCACCCCCTTGGCGCTGCACGATCTTGCCACCTCGCTGGCCCGCAAAGGGTTTGTGGTGGTCGCGGTGATCCACCCCGGTGACAACTCCAAGGATCACAGCCGACTGGGCACCCTGAGCAATCTCTATGGGCGGCCTATCCAGATTTCCGAAGCGATCACCGCCACCCTTGGCGACCGCATGCTGGCGCCGTTCGTCAATGCGGATCAGGTCGGAGTCATCGGATATTCGGCGGGTGGTGAGACAGCGTTGATTCTCTCTGGCGCACAACCGGATCTGGATCGCCTGCGCCGCTATTGCCAGGAGCGCCCGGATGATCGGGACGCCTGCAACACCAAGGGCGAGCTCATTGTTGATCGTGACGACTTGCAACCGGTGGCCGACCCGCGTGTTCATGCCTTGTTGCTGATGGCGCCGTTGAGTCTGAAGTTCGGTCGTCAAACGTTGGCCGACGTGCATGTACCCGTGCTGCTGTACAGCGGCGATGGCGACAAACTCGTCGCATTCGATAAAAACGCGGCGGCGCTGGCGCGTAAACTGCCGACTGCACCGGACTTCAAGCTACTGGCCGGAGCAGGGCACTTTGTGTTCATGGCGCCGTGCAGCGAAGAGCAGATTCTCGCCATGCCGGCGCTGTGTACCGATGCTGATGGCGTGGATCGTGAAGACATCCACCGCAACCTGATTTCCGAGGCCGGACGATTCTTCGCCCATACCTTGGGCAAACCGAGCCGAGCGGGGATGCAGACAGCGGATCAATAAATATCGTCGGTTCATCACGATCGAAGCACTTCAGACCTGAGATTCTGCCCGCCGCTTGAGCAGCAGCGTCAACCCCAGCCCGGTCACCGACAACAGCGCCGCACTGAAGAAAATCCACGAATACCCCAGATTCAACGCCACCGCGCCCATCAACGGCCCGGCAATCGCCAGCGCCAGATCAAAAAACACCGCATAAGCACTCAACCCGGCACCACGGCTGGAGTTGGGCACCTGTTTGATCGCCTCGACCCCCAGTGCCGGATACACCAGCGACAGGCCGAACCCGGCCATGCCTGCCCCCATCAACGCGTACGCCGTGGAGGGCGCCAGCCAAAGCATGACCAGGCCAACGGTTTCAATGGTCATGCAGGCAATGGCCGAATTGAAACCGCCGAAGCGACTGATGGCAGAGATGAACAGCAGGCGCGACAGGATGAAACACACGCCGAAAACGGTCAGGCAATACGCGGCGCCGCTCCAGCCACGATTAAGGTAATAGAGGGTGATAAAGGTGGTCAGCGTGCCGTATCCGATCGAAGCCAGACTCAAGCTTGCGCCAAACGGTGCAATGCGTCCGAACACAGCCCAAAAAGGCAGCCGTTCGCCGCGCACCACCGGCACTGAAGGTTTATTGCGGATCAACAGCAGCGCACCGATAGCCAGCACCGACAGTGCGATGCCGAGACTGGCAAAACCGTAATCGGCGACCATCACCACACCCAGCGGCGCGCCGATGGCAATCGCGCCGTAAGAGGCGATGCCATTCCAGCCGATTGATCGGGCCGTATGTTCGACCCCGACCTGGCCCATGCACCAACTGATGGTGCCCACCCCGATCAAGCCTTGGGCGATGCCCAGCAGCAAACGCCCGGCAATCAGAATCAGCAGGCTCGGCAGCGCAAAGCTTTGCAGCAGCGTCGACACCAGCGTCAGCACACCGCTGAACACAATCCCCAGCAGCCCATAAACAATCGCCCGTTTGGTGCCGATGGTGTCCGACACGCGTCCGGCCATCGGCCGACTGAGCAGCGTGGCCAGGTACTGCGAGCCGATCACCAGCCCGGCAATGATGGCGCTGAAACCCAATTGTTCGTGAACATAACCGGGCAGCACCGCAATCGGCAGTCCGATGCAGAGAAAGGCAATAAAGGTATAGAAAACGATGGATACGATCTGCAGGGTGATCGCCATAGAGCTTTGCGGAGCAGACATGAGGACTCGTTCGCGGGCGGCGGTGGGAGAGTTCGCATCATGGCGTGGGCGCAGAACAAAAGAAAGCAGGCTAACTATTTTCCTGAGCGCTGATTTCGTTGCGGCGCGCTACAGGTTCAATGCGCTCCCCTGTGGGGGCGGGCTTGCTCGCGAAGGCATCTGAACCGCCATGTTCCTCACGTCAGATTGCAAAAAGCCCCGTCACAAAGGACAGGGCTTTTCACTGGCAGCTGTCTCGTCCTGAATAAGGTTTACACCTTCTGGCTTCTTATCAGGAGGGTGCAATGGATACGGGCGCAAAACGTAGTCAGCGCGATTACACGCTGACTTTTAAATTGTCAGTTGTCGACCAAGTAGAAAAAGGCGAGTTGAGTTATAAAGAGGCTCAACGGCGCTACGGGATCCAGGGCCGGTCGACGGTGTTGGTTTGGTTACGCAAGCATGGTCGACAAGATTGGAGCCAAGGCGCCTCCATCCGTACCC
>NZ_CAXAOQ010000023.1:0-109112 GCF_963970575.1 Pseudomonas sp. EA_65y_Pfl2_P74 | reverse complement strand
CGTGTTCTTCGAGGATCAGCGCGATGATTTTCGGCGCCGACATTTGCTGGTAGATGCGCTGGTTGGTGCGGTGATGCAGGTATTGCAGTTGCGGCACCATCGACACTTTGTAGCGGGTCAGGCGCTTACCGGCATCGCCCTGGGCGACGCGGTAGATCTGGCCGTGGATGCCTGAGCCCTGCGGATCGAATGCGAGAAACGCCTGCTTGTGCAGAAGTTTTTCCAGGTCCAGATCGGGGTTTTCGCTGACCAGTTCGAGGTCGAAACGATACGGCTGGCTGATGCCTTCGGTGCCGACAAACGACAGCACTTGCAGGTCGCCCACGTAGTCTTCGACCTTGAGGCTGAAGTGGGTTTCGTTGGCCAGGTTGAACATCTCAGACTCCTTGAGACAGCGCCGGTAATCCGTGGGCGTAGTGCATCTGTGTAGGGGGATGCAGATGGGAGCTGGATGTTAAACGTAAAAAGTTGCGCAAAAAGTTGCGCACATACGGTGAGGGCCCCGGTCTATGGGGGCTCCGGGAAAGTAATGCGAAATATTTCTTGGCGATGTGCCATCAGCTAGCCCAGCACAGAGCATGCTTTGCTGGGCAGTCGAGGGCATTTTTCAGCCGCTCAGGCGCTGAATTCCACCACCGGCATCTGCCGCTTCATCAATACCTTGGCGCCGCGAATCGAATACAGCGGCAGACCCTGGCTACGAATCACTTCGTAATCACTGTCCGCCGAAAGGATCAACAGGTTCGCCGGGCGCCCCGGTTCAAGGCCATAACGCTCGCCCAGATGCATGGCTTTGGCGCTGTTGTCCGTCACCAGATCCAGCGCACTTTGCAGGTTGCGGTAACCGAGCATGTGGCAGATGTGCAGCCCCGCTTCAAGCACGCGCAGGATGTTGCCGTTGCCCAGTGGGTACCACGGATCGACGATGGAGTCCTGGCCGAAGCACACGTTCATGCCAGCCTCCAGCAACTCGTTGACGCGGGTCACGCCACGGCGTTTGGGGAAGTTGTCGAAACGGCCTTGCAGGTGAATGCTTTCGGTCGGGCACGAAACAAAACTGATCCCGGAATGGCCGAGCAGGCGGAACAGTTTGGCGCAGTAGGCGTTGTCGTAGGAACCCATCGCGGTGGTGTGGCTGGCGGTGACGAGGGCGCCCATGTCACGGCTGCGCGCTTCTTCGGCAAGCACTTCGAGAAAGCGTGAGTGCGGGTCGTCGGTTTCGTCGCAGTGCACGTCGACCAGACAACCGGTGCGCTCGGCCAGGTCCATCAGAAACTTCACCGAACTGACGCCCTGATCGCGGGTGTATTCAAAATGTGGAATCCCGCCGACCACGTCCGCGCCCATGCGGATGGCTTCTTCCATCAACTCGCGACCGTTGCGGAATGACTCGATGCCTTCCTGCGGGAACGCGACGATTTGCAGGTCGATGAGGTGCCGGTTCTCTTCGCGCACTTCGAGCATGGCCTTGAGTGCAGTGAGTTGCGGGTCGGTGACGTCGACGTGGGTGCGTACGTGTTGAATGCCGTGGGCGGCCAGTGCCTCAATGGTTTTCTTGGCGCGGGTCTTGGTGTCTTCTTCGGTGATGGTGACCTTGCGCTCGCCCCAGCACTCGATGCCTTCGAACAGCGTGCCGCTCATGTTCCAGCGCGGCTCGCCAGCGGTGAGGGTGGCGTCGAGGTGAATGTGCGGCTCGACGAAGGGCGGCACCACCAGGTTGCCGCCGGCGTCGAGGTCGTCGGGCCCCAGGGACGGCGCTTCGGTCTGGGGGGCGATGCTGCGGATCAACCCGTCTTCGAGTTGCAGTTGGTGCAAACCTTCCTTGTGGCGCAATCGGGCGTTGATGATGTGCATCAGGCGAATCCTTTTTATAGGTCTTGTAGTGGCGCGCTGGCGCGGCGGGCGCCGAGCAGGCCGGTGACGATGACATACGTTAGCGCGGCAGCGGCAATGCCGACCAGCGGCGCGACCCATGGCGAACTGAACGCGGCCACGGTGCCGACGGCGTAAGCCCAAAGCCCCGGCCAGTTGAAGGCTGGCAGTTGTGCGTCGACCAGCCGTGGATAGCGCCCGCGCCAACGGTAGAAAAAGTCAGCCATGATCACCCCGCCAATCGGCGGGATCACCGTGCCGAGCAGAATCAGATAGGGCACCAGCATGTCGTACATGCCCAGCAGGGCGAGCAGGGTGCCGATCACCGCGCCGGCGAGGGTCACGGTCTTGCGCCGCCCGGTGCGCAGCAGGTTGCAACCGGCGACGGCGAAGTTGTAGATGGTGTTGTCCTGGGTGCTCCAGATGTTGAGCAACAGCATCGCCATCGCCGCCATGGCGAAGCCTTGCAGCAGCAAGACTTCAACCACATCCGGCTGCTGATAGACGATGGCGCCGTAGGCCCCGATCAGCACCATTAAACCGTTGCCGATGAAGAACCCGATCAGGCTGGCCAGTACGGCGACTTTTGCCGAGCGTGAGAAGCGTGTCCAGTTGGTCGCCTGTGTTGCGCCGCTGACGAAGGTGCCGAACACCAGCGTGATCGCCGTCGACCAGTCCATCGAGCCGCTCGGGACGATGCTGAGCAAACCCTCGAAACCACCGACCTTCACCGTCGCCACCCACATCGACAGCAACAGCAGCAACATCATCGCCGGCACCGCGATGCAGGAGAGAATTTCCAGTCCGCGATAGCCGACATATGCCGTGGCGCAGAACATCAGGCCGAACAGCACCATCAAACCCAGCACCGTGCCTTGATCAAGATCGAAATATTTGCCAATCACCACCGCCGCCGTCGCGGTGCCCCAGGCGTACCAGCCAATTTGGGTGAAACCGAGGATCAGGTCGCTGAGTTTGCTGCCGACTTCGCCGAAGCAGAACCGGCCCATCAGCACCGAGTTGAGGCCACTCTTGAAGGCGATGTAACCCAGGCCCGCCGCGTAGAGGCCCAGCAGCAAGTTGCCGACGATGATCACCGCCATCATCTCGCTAAAACTGAACGCCACGCCGAGCTTGCCACCGGCAAACATGGTGGCAGTGAAAAACGTGAAGCCCAGTAACACGATCGCCGTCGAGGCCAGGCCTTTGCGCGCGTGCATGGGGACTTCGCTGAGGGGGTAATCGTTGCCGGCATCGTTCTGCGTCATGGGGTGGTCCTTGCTGAAAAGGGGAAGACGCGGGAGGGTTGCAGTGCTCGTGCCAAATGCGGGTGGGCGCGATTATGTATAGACGAGTCGCGAGGAATGGCACGAAAGCGGTGCAGTTGAACGCACCGAGGCACAATCTGGGAGCTGTCGAGGGCGGCGGGTTTTCCGATGCACAGCGCGAAGGTTTGAGCCCGAAAAGTCCAGGCATGGAAAAGAGCGGTGGTGGCTGTTTAGTGGTGAACTTCAGAGTTGCCGGTATAGAGCCGGATAATCTGATCAATCTCCCCCGACATTTTCATCCTCAGCAACGTGCGTAAAACGCGCTGCACTGGCACCTTTGGGTCATTCCTGACATAGCAGCCCACGCTCTGCTCCTGCAGTATCGCGACACCTTGCAGTTGCTTTTCAGGCGTCAGGCGTTGGTTGAACCAGTCCAGCGTCCACTGATTGCTCACGGCATAGCGGTAACGCCCGGCCAGCAGTTTTTCCAGTACCTGTTCCTGATTTCGGGCGTCTTCGCGATGCAGTCGATCAGCATCGAACAGGTTTTGCAGGGTCGGGTAGGTGTAACCGAGCACGGTGCCGATGGATTGGCGTGGCAGTCGGTTAGTGTCGACGCGGGCAGGCTGATCCTGGTGGCTGATCAGCAAATCACGCTGAAAAAACAACGGAATGCTCCAGATGTAATCCCCGGACTGATTCGGCAGCCAGGATTGTGCGGCAAAGCAGCGCACGTCGACTCCGCCGTGTTCCATGGTGCTTTGTACGCGAGTCCGGGGCAGAACGTGGAATTCTGCCGGCACGCCGACCTGAGTCGCGAGGCTGAGCATCATGTCGTACAGAATGCCTTGGGTCGGACGACCGCGTTCAAGTTGCACCATCGGCATGGCCCAGCTATCCGGCACGGCGAAGCGCAGTGGTGTTTGCGCTGCCGTCACGCTCAAGCTGATTCCCAGCAGTGCCCCCAAGGCCCAACGCATAAACGCTCCGGTCATTTCCCGATCCCGAGCCGATAAAAGACTCCGCTCATGCAGCTTAGCCACATTAGACGAGGACACCGGATGCAATTTTGCCCTTGCTCCGCTAGCATTAGCCGCTTCAGCTTCCTTCGTTGCGACGGTTTTCGATGAGTTATCAGGTTCTTGCACGTAAATGGCGTCCGCGCTCGTTCCGCGAAATGGTCGGCCAGACCCATGTGCTCAAGGCTCTGATCAATGCCTTGGACAGCCAGCGGCTGCACCATGCGTACCTGTTCACCGGTACACGCGGGGTGGGTAAAACCACGATTGCGCGGATCATTGCCAAATGCCTGAACTGTGAGACAGGTATCACTTCCAGCCCCTGCGGCGAGTGTTCGGTGTGTCGTGAAATCGACGAAGGCCGTTTTGTCGACCTGATCGAGATCGACGCCGCGAGCCGCACCAAGGTCGAAGACACTCGCGAGTTGCTCGACAATGTGCAGTACGCGCCGAGCCGTGGGCGCTTCAAGGTCTACCTGATCGACGAAGTGCACATGCTCTCCAGCCATTCCTTCAATGCGCTGCTGAAAACCCTCGAAGAGCCGCCGCCGTACGTCAAATTCATCCTGGCGACGACTGATCCGCAGAAACTTCCGGCAACGATTTTGTCGCGTTGCCTGCAGTTCTCTTTGAAAAACATGACGCCAGAGCGTGTGGTCGAGCATTTGACCCACGTCCTCAGTGCCGAAAACGTGCCGTTCGAAGACGATGCCCTGTGGCTGCTGGGTCGCGCCGCTGACGGGTCGATGCGAGACGCCATGAGCCTGACCGATCAGGCCATTGCTTTTGGTGAAGGCAAGGTTCTGGCCTCCGACGTGCGAGCGATGCTCGGCACACTGGACCATGGTCAGGTCTATGACGTCTTGCATTCGCTGATCGAAGGTGACGCCAAGGCGTTGCTCGAAGCTGTGCGTCACCTGGCCGAGCAAGGCCCGGACTGGAATGGTGTGCTCTCGGAAATTCTCAACGTGCTGCACCGCGTCGCCATCGCCCAGGCGCTGCCCGAAGGTGTCGACAACGGTCATGGCGACCGTGATCGCGTGTTGGCATTGGCTCAGGCCTTGCCGGCCGAAGACGTGCAGTTCTATTACCAGATGGGCCTGATCGGCCGTCGCGATTTGCCGCTGGCGCCTGATCCGCGCGGTGGCTTTGAAATGGTGTTGTTGCGGATGCTGGCCTTCCGGCCCGCCGACACAGTGGACGCCCCGAGGCAACCGCTAAAGCCAGTGGGGATCAGCCAGGCCACAGTTGATTCCGCAAACGCCGTGGCTGCCGCGCCGGTGGTCGCTGCGGCTATTGCGCCGGCTCCAGCGCCGGCTGCTGCACCCGCGCCGGCTCCCGAGCCAGCGCCGGTGATTGCTCCTGAGCCGGAACCAGAACCAGATCCTGTGCCCGAGCCTGAGCCAGTCGTCGTCGATGCCGTCGTCGACTTGCCCTGGAACGATCCGGTAGAACCCGAACCCGAACCGGCCCAGCAGCCGGCGGTCGACCCCGTGCTGGAAACCGCTGCCGAGCAGCCTGATCTGCCGCCGATGCCGTTGCCCACCCCGGACAGCGTTGTACCGGACGCGCCGGAGTGGGCCGCCGGACCGATTCCCGAGCCGTCGGTCGCCGACGTCGATGCCGCCACGCCGGGCATGGACACGGATGACGAGCCGCCGCTGGACGAGGACTACATCGAGCCGGACATGGATTCGGCATACAGCTATCTCGACGAACTGGCGAGCGAGCATGCCGCAGAACCGGCCCCGGAACCCGAGCCGGAGCCCGCAGCGATGCCGGCCACCGGTCTGGCGTTGCAATGGCTGGAACTGTTCCCGAAACTGCCGATCTCCGGCATGACGGGCAGCATCGCCGCCAACTGCACGCTGATCGCGGTTGATGGCGATCAGTGGCTGATGCACCTGGACCCGGCTCACAGCGCCTTGTTCAACGCCACTCAACAGCGTCGTCTCAACGATGCGTTGAACCAGTTCCACGGTCGCACGCTGAGCCTGACCATCGAACTGATCAAGCCCGAGCAGGAAACCCCGGCCCAGGCCGCGTCCCGTCGCCGTGCCAACCGTCAGCGCGAAGCGGAGGAGTCGATCCACGGCGATCCGTTCATCCAGCAGATGGTTCAGCAGTTCGGCGCAGTGGTGCGACACGATACTATTGAACCCGTCGACGCCTTGGTCGCCCAAGGCTAATAACTGAAGGCGCTCGTTCTCCAAGGCCGGGCGCTGTTTTGATCCAAGTACTTTTGAGGTGATTCCCATGATGAAAGGTGGCATGGCCGGCCTGATGAAGCAGGCGCAGCAGATGCAGGAAAAAATGGCCAAGATGCAGGAAGAACTGGCCAACGCCGAAGTCACCGGCAAGGCCGGCGGCGATATGGTCACCGTGGTGATGACCGGTCGTCACGACGTCAAAAGCGTGAGCATCGACCCAAGCCTGGTTGAAGGCCTGAGCGAAGACGACAAAGAGATGCTGGAAGCCGTGGTGGCTGCCGCCGTCAATGACGCCGTGCGCAAGATCGAAGCCAGCAGCCAGGAAAAAATGGGCGGCATGACCGCCGGCATGAACCTGCCAGCGGGCATGAAACTGCCATTCTGATTCGCCATTGCGCGACAGATGAGCTACACAAAGTGCCAGGCATTGCGCCTGGCATTTTTGTTTCTGGCTGATTGTTTTGCATTGGCAGGGCTGACGCCTTCGCGAGCAGGCTCGCACATTTGAAATGCGTTAACCCTGTGGGAGCGGGCTTGCTCGCGAAGAAGTCGACTCGGTCGGTCCGAATAAACATCGAACCCATCACCGCCACCCACGGTCTGCTCCCTATACCGCCGAATTCATCATTCACAGGAGACGCTGACATGTCCGACCCTCTCACCCTCAATCAACGTGTCGTCCTGGCCTCACGCCCGGTCGGTGCGCCGACCCCGGAAAATTTTCGCCTTGAGCGCGAAGCCTTGCCAGAGCTTGAAGACGGGCAGGTGTTGCTGAAAACCCTGTACCTGTCGCTTGATCCGTACATGCGCGGGCGCATGAGCGACGCTCCGTCCTACGCCGCGCCGGTGGAAATCGGTGAAGTGATGACCGGTGGTGCGGTCAGCCGAGTCGAACGCTCGACCCACCCCAAATTCCACACCGGTGATCTGGTCGTTGGCGCGACCGGTTGGCAGAGTCACAGCATCAGCGACGGGCGCAATATCATTCCGATTCCGGCAGGGTTGCCGAGCCCCTCAATGGCCCTCGGTGTGCTGGGTATGCCGGGGTTGACCGCGTACATGGGCCTGATGGATATCGGTCAGCCAAAGGCTGGGGAGACGCTGGTGGTCGCGGCGGCGTCCGGGGCGGTCGGCTCAGTGGTCGGCCAAGTGGCGAAGATCAAAGGCCTGCGCGCGGTCGGTGTGGCTGGCGGCGCCGAAAAGTGCAAATACGTGGTGGAGGTGCTGGGATTCGACGCCTGCGTCGATCACAAGGCTGCGGATTTCGCCGAGCAACTGGCGAAGGCCTGTCCCGATGGTATCGATGTCTATTACGAGAATGTCGGCGGTCATGTGTTCGAGGCCGTGGTGCCATTGCTCAATCCCAAGGCACGCATTCCGCTGTGTGGTCTGATCGCGGGCTACAACGCCCATGAAGCCCCGCAAGGCCCGGATCGCCTGCCGATGCTGCAACGCACCCTGTTGACCAAGCGTGTGCGGATTCAGGGCTTTATCGTGTTCGATGACTACGGTGATCGTCAGCCGGAATTCATCAGCCACATGGTGCCGTGGGTGCGTGAGGGCAAGGTGAAATTCCGTGAAGACGTGGTCGAAGGCCTGGAGCAGGCACCCGATGCGTTTATCGGTCTGCTGGAGGGGCGCAACTTCGGCAAACTGGTGGTGCGGGTCGCCCAGGACTGAGTATTTGACGCTGGCCAGAGGCGCGGGTATAAACCGCGTCTCGTTGTTTTGTCGGACTTTTTACCCATGAGCTTCAGCCCTTTGATTCGCCAACTGATCGATTCCCTGCGCGTTCTGCCGGGTGTGGGTCAGAAAACCGCCCAGCGCATGGCGTTGCAGTTGCTCGAGCGTGACCGCAGCGGCGGTCTGCGTCTGGCTCAATCCCTGAGTCAGGCCATGGAAGGGGTCGGTCACTGCCGTCAGTGCCGCACGCTGACCGAAGACGATCTGTGCCCGCAATGCGCCGATACGCGCCGCGATGACACGCTGTTGTGCGTGGTGGAAGGGCCGATGGATGTCTATGCGGTCGAGCAGACCGGGTTCCGTGGGCGTTACTTTGTGCTCAAAGGTCACCTGTCGCCGCTGGACGGCCTCGGGCCTGAGGCAATCGGTATTCCGCAGTTGATGGCGCGGATCGAAGAGGCGGGCACTTTTGCCGAGGTGATCCTGGCCACCAACCCGACGGTGGAAGGTGAAGCGACGGCGCATTACATCGCGCAGTTGCTGAACAATAAAGGCTTGATCGCCTCGCGGATTGCCCACGGTGTACCGCTGGGGGGTGAGCTGGAGTTGGTGGATGGCGGTACCCTTGCACACTCGTTTGCCGGGCGTAAGCCGATCTCTCTCTGATAGTTGTGTTGCCTGATCTGAGGCCTTCGCGAGCAAGCCCGCTGCCACAATGGTTTTGTATACGCTACAAATCCCATGTGGCAGCGGGCTTGCTCGCCAATGGCGCGCCTCGGTCTGTCTGAATCAAACAATTCTGTTGAAAACCAAGCAAGCGCTCGGTTAACGTCGGTCAACCCTTCCGTGGAGTTTGCCGATGCCTGCCTTCCAGGAATACTTCGACCCCAACCACCAATTGGTTCGCGACAGCGTCAGACGTTTCGTCGAGCGTGAAATCCTGCCGGACATCAATGAGTGGGAAGAAGCCGAAAGCTTCCCCCGTGAGTTGTATCTGAAGGCCGGTGCAGCGGGGATCCTTGGTATCGGCTACCCCGAAGCACTGGGTGGCAGCCATGAAGGCGATGTGTTCGCCAAGGTTGCCGCCAGTGAGGAATTGATGCGCTGCGGTGCTGGCGGCCTGGTGGCGGGGCTGGGTTCGCTCGATATCGGCCTGCCGCCGATCGTCAAATGGGCGCGTCCCCACGTGCGCGATCGCGTGGTGCCGCCGGTGCTCCGTGGCGAGAAAATCAGTGCGCTGGCCGTTACCGAGCCCGGCGGCGGCTCTGACGTTGCCAACCTGCAAACCCGCGCCGTGCGTGACGGTGATTTCTACCGGGTCAGCGGCAGTAAAACCTTTATCACCAGTGGCGTGCGCGCCGATTTCTATACCGTCGCGGTTCGCACCGGCGCGCCGGGTTTTGCTGGCATCAGCCTGTTGCTGATCGAGAAGCAAACGCCCGGATTCACCGTCGGCCGCCAGTTGAAGAAAATGGGCTGGTGGGCGTCGGACACGGCGGAGTTGTTCTTCGACGATTGCCGGGTGCCTGTCGACAACTTGATCGGTGCCGAGAACATGGGCTTCGCCTGCATCATGGGCAACTTCCAGAGCGAGCGGCTGGCGTTGGCGCTGATGGCCAACATGACTTCACAGTTGGCGCTGGAAGAGAGCCTGAAGTGGGCACGCGAGCGTGAGGCATTCGGCAAACCGATCGGCAAATTCCAGGTGATCAAGCACCGGCTCGCCGAGATGGCGACGGCGCTGGAAGTGTCGCGGGAGTTCACCTATCGGCAAGCGGCGAAAATGGCGGCGGGGCAGAGTGTCATCAAGGAGATTTCCATGGCGAAGAACTTTGCCACGGACACCTCGGACCGAATCACCACCGAAGCGGTGCAGATTCTCGGCGGGCTGGGTTACATGCGCGAGAGTCTGGTGGAGCGGCTGTATCGGGATAACCGCATCCTGTCGATTGGCGGCGGGACGCGGGAGGTGATGAACGAGATCATCAGCAAGCAGATGGGGCTTTGAAGGGTAGCTGAGGCTACTGCCTCTGCGCGGGCAAGCCAGTTCCCGGTGTACACAAGATTTGTGAACGACCGAAATCACTGTGGGAGCGGGCCTGCCCGCGAAGGCATCAGTACAGGCGCTACTTACTTATCGGTCAGGGCAAACTGCGTCAGGCAGAATGTCGGGATCCCCATGTCTTCCAGACGCTGCGAACCACCGAGCTCCGGCAGATCAATGATCGCCGCCGCCTCATGCACCCGAGCGCCCATCCGGCGAATCAGATTGGCCGCGGCAATCAGCGTTCCGCCGGTGGCAATCAAATCATCAAACATCACCACCGAATCGCCCTCACACAGGCTGTCGGCGTGCACTTCAAGGAACGCTTCACCGTACTCGGTCGCGTAACCCTCGGCCAGCACGTCCGCCGGCAGTTTGCCTTGCTTGCGGAACAGCACCAGCGGCTTGTTCAACTGATAGGCCAATACCGAACCGATCAAAAAACCACGGGCATCCATCGCGCCGATGTGGGTGAAGTCGGCTTCGACATAGCGGTGAGCGAAGCTGTCCATCACCAGGCGCAGGGCCGTTGGCGACTGGAAGAGGGGGGTGATGTCACGAAAGATCACGCCCGGTTTCGGGAAGTCGATTACGGGGCGGATCAGGGATTTGATGTCGAAGGAGTCGAAGACCATCGTCGAAGTGTCCTGGCAGGGCTGCAAACGGCGCAGTATACCCGCGGCTGAAACGCTTCGCTCAACCGCGGATCGAGATCAGCCTTCGAGCGAGCCACCCGCCAGCGCACACAGCTGAATCGGGTCGAGGATATGAATTTCTTTGCCCTCGGCGGCAATCAGTTCGTTTTGCTGGAAGCGGGTGAACACCCGGGACACGGTTTCTACCGCCAGCCCCAGGTAGTTGCCGATTTCATTGCGCGACATGCTCAAGCGGAACTGGTTGGCCGAGAAACCGCGAGCGCGGAAGCGGGCGGACAGGTTGACCAGGAAGGTTGCAATACGTTCGTCGGCAGTCTTCTTCGACAGCAGCAACATCATTTGCTGGTCGTCGCGAATTTCGCGGCTCATCACGCGCATCAACTGGCGGCGCAGTTGCGGCAATTGCAGGGCCAGTTCGTCGAGGCGTTCGAAAGGGATTTCGCAGACCGAGGTGGTTTCCAGGGCCTGGGCGGAAACCGGGTGTTTTTCGGTGTCCATGCCGGACAGGCCGACCAGTTCGCTGGGCAGGTGGAAGCCGGTGAGTTGCTCTTCGCCGGTATCGCTCAGGCTGAAAGTCTTCAGGGCGCCGGAGCGTACTGCATAAACGGAATCGAACGTGTCGCCCTGGCGGAACAGGAACTCACCCTTTTTCAACGGGCGGCCGCGTTTAACGATGTCGTCCAGCGCATCCATGTCTTCCAGATTCAGAGAAAGTGGCAGGCACAGAGGGGCCAGGCTGCAATCCTTGCAATGAGCCTGGGTGTGAGCGCGCAGTTTAACTGGCTCGGACATTTCTTTAATCCTTGTGGGAAAACACACATAAGCCGTAAGGGTAACTCACGGGAGGACATTCAGGCCAGCTTGTGAAGAGATTGCCCTGCGGGCATAAAGCCGCAGGGCACGCGACAGTCGAGGTGCTATCGAGTGAATCCTGAACCATCGGTTTCAAAGCGTCTGCGTAAGCAATAACAGTTCAGATCACCCGGGAAAAACGCTGGCGGTTCTGCTGTTCAAGGTAGGCGTCAAATACCATGCACACCGAGCGCACCAACAGCCGTCCGGCCGGTAAAACCTCAATACGCTCGCGACCAAGCGTGATCAGGCCATCGTTGGCCATGCCTTGCAGTTGCGGCCACAGCGCGCCGAAATACCCCTGAAAATCGATGTTGAACTGCTGCTCGATCTCGGCGAATTCCAGGCTGAAATTGCAGATCAGTTGCTGAATCACTGCGCGTCGCAGCCGATCATCGGCGTTGCACACCAGGCCCCGACTGGTCGCCAATTGCGCGGCGGCGAGGGTGTTTTGGTATTCGTTGAGATCACTGCTGTTCTGGCAATACAGATCGCCGATCTGGCTGATGGCCGATACGCCCAGGCCAATCAAGTCGCAATGACCGTGGGTGGTGTAGCCCTGGAAGTTGCGTTGCAGGGTTTGTTCTTCCTGAGCGACCGCCAGTTCATCGTCGGGCAGGGCGAAGTGGTCCATGCCGATGTAGCGGTAACCGGCGGCGGTCAGTTGCTCGATGGTGCGCTGGAGCATGTGCAGTTTTTGCGTCGGGGTCGGCAGTTCATTGCTGTTGATCCGCCGCTGCGGCATGAAGCGTTCCGGCAGGTGTGCGTAGTTGAATACCGAGAGTCGATCCGGCTGCAGGCTGATGACTTCCTCGACCGTGCGGGCGAAGTTGTCGGGGGTCTGTTTGGGCAAGCCATAAATCAGGTCAATATTGATCGAACGAAATTGCAGCGTGCGCGCCGCGTCGATCACGGCGCGGGTTTCTTCCAGGCTTTGCAGGCGATTAACCGCCCGCTGTACCGCCGGATCAAGGTCTTGCAGGCCAATGCTGACCCGGTTGAACCCCAGCTCACGCAGCAAGCCCATGGTCGACCAGTCGGCTTCACGCGGATCGATTTCGATGCCGTAATCGCCGGAGTCGTCATCCAGCAGATTGAAGTGTTTGCGCAGATGCGCCATCAGTTGGCGCAGTTCGTCGTGGCTGAGGAAGGTCGGGGTACCGCCGCCGAAGTGCAACTGCTCGACTTTCTGCGCCGGGTCGAGGTGGCAGGCGATCAGCTGGATTTCCTGCTCCAGGCGTTGCAGGTAAGGCAGCGCTCGGCCACGATCCTTGGTGATCACCTTGTTGCAGGCGCAGTAGTAGCAAATGTTCGCGCAGAACGGCACATGCACATACAACGACAAGGGGCGTAGCGCCTTGCGGCTGTCGCGCAGGGCGTGGAACAGGTCGAAGGTGCCGACCTGACTGTTGAATTGCACGGCCGTCGGGTACGAGGTGTAGCGCGGCCCCGCCAAGTCGTAGCGGCGGATCAGATCTGTGTCCCAACGAATGGCGTCGAGCATGCGGGCATTCCCCCGGGTAGGCTGGCAGTGTTGGCGAGTCTAGGGGAGGGCGCGCGCAGGCATGTTGATTTGCATCAACGGGGAGATATGTGTGGCGGGTGCGGGCTTACCCGCGAAGGTTGCGCCGCCGACTCAATGCCCCATCAACCAGTGTTGATGAGGGCCGGGCAGGGTCCAGATGCCGAACAGCATCACTAAAACCCCGCCGGTCATGCGTACGCTGCGTTTGCGCAACAACGCTGTGACGCGCTCGGCGGCGAGGCCGGTTGCGAGCAGCACCGGCCAGGTACCCAGCCCGAATGCGAGCATCAACAAGGCACTGTCCAGCGCATTGCCCTGGCTCGCCGACCACAACAGCGTGCTGTAAACCAGTCCGCAGGGCAGCCAGCCCCATAGCGCACCGAGCAATAAGGCGCGGGGCAGGCTCGACACCGGTAGCAAGCGGTTGGCTACCGGTTGAATGTAGCGCCACAAGCCGCGACCGAGGCTTTCGATGCGGGTCAGTCCGCTCCACCAGCCGGCCAGATACAAGCCCATGGCAATCAACAGCAAACCGGCCAGCACGCGCATGAACAGCGCGGCCGGGCTGTTCGCCACTGCCCAACCGGCGAGGCCGATCAGCAATCCGGCGGTGGCGTAACTGAGGATTCGACCCAGGTTGTAGGCCAGCAGCAGACGAAAGCGTCGGCTGCGTTGTTCCTTGGGGATTGCCAGCGTCAGCGCGCCCATCAAACCGCCGCACATTCCCAGGCAATGGCCGCCGCCGAGCAAGCCGAGGATCAGCGACGACACCAGCAGAGGCGCCAATTCAAGCATGGGGCGGCGCCTTGTCGTCCGGTTTGGTTGCGTTGGCTTCGTCCACCGCAGCGGTGTGGTTGGGGTCCTGATCGTCGAACAGAATGCTGTGGGCCGGACCGTCGAGGTCGTCGTACTGACCGCTGTCCACTGCCCAGAAGAAAATGTACACGGCGATGGCCACGATCAGCAGTGCGGCCGGGATCATCACGTAGAGAGCTGGCATCTGTACTCCATGCCCTTGCGGCTCAGGCCGGCAGCGGGCGGGTTTCTGACGCGGTGCGGGCGGCCGGCGCGCTCGGCAGGCGAGTCAGGCGCAGGGCATTGAGCACCACGGTCAACGAACTGATCGACATGCCGACCGCGGCCCACACCGGGGTGATCCAGCCGAGGGCGGCGAACGGCAACATGAAGCCATTGTACAGCGCCGCCCACAGCAGGTTCTCGATGATTACCCGGCGGGTGCGTCGCGCCAGCGTGAAGGCTTGCACCAGGGCGTCGAGCCGATTGGACAGCAACACGGCATCGGCGCTGGTTTTCGCCAGGTCAGTGGCCGAGCCCATGGCCACGCTGATGTCGGCAGCCGCCAGCACTGGCACATCGTTGACGCCGTCACCGAGCATCAAGACTTTGCGACCTTCCCGGTGCAACTGGTGCAGCACTTGCAGTTTGTCGTCCGGGCGCAGACCGCCACGGGCCTCTTCGATGCCCAGTTCTGCGGCAACACTTGCGACCATCGGCGAACTGTCGCCGGACAACAGCAATGTGCGCCAGCCACGCGCCTTGCAGGCGGCGAGCAGGGCCGGTGCATCGTCGCGCAAACGGTCATCGAGGACGAACCAGGCCAGCGGCCGCTGCGTGTCGCCGAGCAGCAGCCATTGCCCGGGTTCATTCGGCATCGCAGGCGCAATGGCGCCGCTAAGGGCGCAGACAAATTCCGCCTGACCGATGCGCAAGCGTTGTTCGCCGACCAAGCCTTCGAGGCCAAGCCCTGGCGTGCTGTGGACCTCTTCGGCCGCCAGCGGCGCACGGCCGAACGCGCGGGCAATCGGGTGTTCCGAACGGTTCTCCAACGCAGCGGCGAGGCTCAGGCATTGATCGCTGTCCAGTGCGCCCAGTGGGCGAATCGAGCGCAATACCAGTCGGCCTTCGGTGAGGGTGCCGGTCTTGTCGAAAATCACCGTGTCGATCTGGTTCAGGCCTTCCAGCACATGGCCGCGGGTCAGCAGCAAGCCGAGTTTGTGCAACGTGCCGGTGGCGGCGGTGAGGGCGGTCGGTGTTGCCAGCGATAGCGCGCAGGGGCAGGTCGCCACCAGCATCGCGAGGACGATCCAGAATGCGCGTGACGAATCCAGCTCCCACCACAGCAGGCCAATGGCAGCAGCGGCGATCAGCGACAACAGCAAGAACCATTGCGCGGCGCGGTCGGCGATTTCCGCCAGTCGTGGTTTTTCGGTCTGGGCGCGGTCGAGCAAACGGACGATGGCCGACAGTCGCGTGTCCTGTCCTAGCGCGAGCACTTGCACGGTTAACGCACCCTCAACGTTCAGGGTGCCCGCTGTGACGGCATCGCCCGGCGTGCGCGGTTGTGGCAGGTATTCGCCGGTCAGCAGTGATTCGTCGATGCTCGACTGGCCATCGAGGATCTTGCCGTCCGCCGGCAGGGTCGAGCCCGGTGGCACCAGCACGTGATCGCCCAGGCGCAGCTCGCTGAGCAGGATGCGCTCGCTCTGGCCGGCCTCATCGAGGCGCAGGCACGAGGCGGGCAACAGGTTGACCAACTGTGCGGTCGCAGCGGCGGTTCGCTCCCGCGCGCGACGCTCCAGATAGCGCCCGGCGAGCAGAAACAGCGCAAACATGCCGACCGCATCGAAATACAACTCGCCGACGCCGGTGATCGCCGTCCAGATCCCGGCCATGTAGGCGCTGCCGATCGCTAGCGACACCGAAACATCCATGGTCAGGTGGCGCGTTCGCAAGTCACGCATCGCGCCCTTGAAGAACGGCGCGCAACTGTAGAACACGATCGGCGTGGTCAGAAACAGCGCGACCCAGCGCAGGATGGTGTGCAGTTCGGGGCTCAGGTCGATGTTGAATTCCGGCCAGGTCGCCATGGTTGCCATCATCGCCTGGAACCATAGCAGCCCGGCCACGCCCAATTGGCGCAGGGCGAGGCGGTTTTCGCTGGCTATCTGTTCGCTGGCACGGTCGGCCTGATACGGGTGGGCGGCGTAACCGATGTGGCGCAGTTCGGCGAGCAATCGGCTCAGCGGCAATTGCCCATCCGCCCAGCGAACGTGAAGTCGATGGTTGGACAGATTCAGTCGGGCTTCGGCGACCGCCCCAAGCGTGCGCAGATGTTTCTCGATCAGCCAGCCGCAGGCGGCGCAACTGATGCCTTCCATCAGCAGCGTGGTTTCGGCCAGTTCGCCTTCGTGGCGGACAAAAGGTTGCTGGACATCGGCGCGGTCGTACAGCGCCAGCTCATCGACCAATTGCACCGGCAGCGCTTCGGGGTTGGCCGAGGCTTCGCTGCGGTGCTGGTAGTAGCTTTGCAGACCACCGGCAACGATGGCTTCGGCCACAGCCTGACAGCCCGGGCAGCAGAACTCACGGGGTTCCCCGAGTACAACGGCGGTGAAGCGACTGCCGGACGGGACGGGCAGGGCGCAGTGGTAGCAGGGGATCGGGGTGGTCATCAGGTTTTCATTAATGCGGCGTAATCGATGTCGTCCGGTCGGGCCTCTTCGCGAGCAAACCCGCTCCCACGGTGGATACTGGATATCCACCGTGGGAGCGGGTTTGCGCGAAGCGCGGCGTTACTTCTTCAGGTCTTCGGCGCCCTGGAGCGGTTCGTCACCGAGCAGCAGGTCCGTGTCATGGCTGACCCGCTCTTCTTCGAACATGCGCCAGATGTGATCATCCTGCGATCCCAGCAATTCGACAAACCGGCGGCCGTCGACCTTGTCGCTCAACTGGCCGATGTAGCGGCCCGCTTCAGTTTCGCTGCGGGTCAGGACGATCTTGCGATCCTTCTCCGGTTGGGTCGGCGAGATCAGGTTCAGCTCAAGTGTCCTGGGCTGGCTGTCGCCGCTCAAGCGCACTTCGACTTCACCGGTCAGATCATCCAGATGCACAGCGGCGCGCATCTTCAGGTGCTGTGCGAGCAGTTCGCGATCCAGTGAGCGGTTGATGCCTTTGCCTGCCTCGTAGTAGTTGTCGTTGACCAGGTTGTCCGGGTTGTTCACCGCGATGGTCACCATGGACAGGGTCAGCGTCACCGAACAGGCCAGAATCGCGATGATGATCCATGGCCAGAGGTGCTTGTACCAGGGACTTGCGGCGTTTGCTGCGGGCATGTTCAGTTCTCTTAACGGATTTGTGGGCCGATGAATCGGCTCTTGGCTTCAACGTGGACGCTGTTGTCATCAGCATCCTTGAGGATGAATTTGACCTCGTTGGTGCTCGACGGCAGTTGTTCCGGTGCGCTCGACAGCTCGACCGGCATGCTGAAAATATCCCCGGCCGCGACCTTGATTTCACGTTTGCCTTGCAGGCGCAGATCCGGCAGGCCAGCGGCTTCCAGCACGTAGGTGTGGTCGCGCTGATCCTTGTTCATGATCTTCAGGCTGTAGACGTTTTCTATCCGGCCTTCGGCGTTCTCGCGATACAGCACGCGGTCTTTGCTGACATCGAAACCGACCAGAGAACGCATGACGAACGCAGTCACCAACAGGCTGATCATCGCCAGCAACACCACGGCATAGCCGATCAGGCGTGGTCGCAGTTTATGGGTTTTCTGGCCCGACAGGTTGTGTTCGGTGGTGTAGCTGATCAGGCCGCGCGGGTAGTCCATCTTGTCCATGATGCTGTCGCAGGCGTCGATACACGCGGCGCAGCCGATGCATTCGATTTGCAGGCCGTCGCGGATGTCGATACCGGTCGGGCAGACCTGAACGCACATGGTGCAGTCGATGCAGTCGCCCAGGCCCTGAGCCTTGTAGTCGGCGCCTTTTTTGCGCGGGCCACGGCTTTCGCCACGACGCGGATCGTAGGAAACGATCAGTGTGTCCTTGTCGAACATCACGCTCTGGAAGCGAGCGTACGGGCACATGTAGATGCACACCTGTTCGCGCAGCCAGCCGGCGTTGCCGTAGGTGGCGAGGGTGAAGAAGCCGACCCAGAAGTACGACCAGCCATCGGCTTGTCCGGTGAAAAACTCGAAGACCAGTTCGCGGATCGGCGAAAAGTAACCCACGAAGGTCATGCCTGTGACGAAACCGATCAGCAGCCAAAGCGAGTGTTTGGCGAGTTTGCGCAGGAGTTTGTTGCCGCTCATCGGCGCCTTGTCGAGCTTGATGCGCTGGTTGCGGTCGCCTTCGGTGACCTTTTCGCACCACATGAAAATCCACGTCCACACGCTTTGCGGACAGGTGTAGCCGCACCAGACTCGGCCGGCATACACGGTGATGAAGAACAGGCCGAACGCGGCAATGATCAGCAGGCCTGAAAGGAGAATGAAGTCCTGTGGCCAGAAGGTGGCGCCGAAGATGAAGAACTTGCGCTCCGGCAGGTTCCACCACACGGCCTGATGGCCACCCCAGTTCAGCCACACCGTGCCGAAATACAGCAGGAACAGGGCGGCACCGCCCATCATCCGCAGATTGCGGAACAAACCGGTAAAAGCACGGGTGTAGATTTTTTCTCGTGAGGCGTAAAGATCAACGCTGTTGTTCGCGTTTTTGCTCGGTGGCGTGACGTCGTGTACCGGAATCTGGTTGCTCATCATTGCATCCCACGGCAGTGGAAAAATGCCTCGGTCGATACGTGCCGGCCGGGGTCGGAAAGGGCGTTGCAGTGGCGCAATGATACGCCTGTCACGCCGTCTAACGGGTGCGACCTTTGGTCGCGTTGGGGGCGGGCTGTAAATGGTGTAGCAGATGTAACAAGTCCTGATCCAGATCAATTGACTATAGACGATGCATGAGAATCGCTCGGGCGAGTGAGTCCCATGCATCGTCTCGGCAGGCAATCCGCAGGCATCAGTCCAGCCTGCCGCCGCCGAGACTTTCAAGCCCGCCGTCTTTGGGTTTTTTCACCTCATGGCCAGCGGTGGCGTCGCCGCTGGCATCGGGGAGCGGAGTGTCGGGTTTGATACCCGGGTCGGCAAAAGTGAAATCTTCGTGGGATTGCACACAATCAACATCGGATTCTCGCATGGCTTTCTTCCTTGATATGCAGCGGTATAGGGGGTGGTCTGACGAACCATCGGCAGACGGAAAGAAAAGTTACAGACCGATGAAGATTGAGTCTATTGAGCATTTGCCTCAAATCGTGAACGCTTTCTGATTGCAAGTTTCGCAAGCCCCTGCGGCTGATCGTTGATTGCTTTTTAATTGTTAGTCCTGGTTGTTTTTTAGAAGCTTGGAAACAAGAGTGATTAATTAATCAGGTTTGTGTGTTTGAGATTTTATTGTCTTTCGAATAAGTTGGTGGCTGGCGACATGAGGTCGTCAGCATAAGTTATTGAATGGAAGTTAAATATGATGACGGGTAGTAAAGTTGCGGCTTTTATTCTGGGTGTGTGTTTGTTGTTGTCGGTAGTCTCGGCTTATTCTGTGGAGCCTGCGCCTAAATATATGGTGTTTGCATCGGATACGCAGTATCCCTGGACAGACAAGACAGACAGCGGGGCGCCTGAATCTGATGAGGCGTTTACAAAGCGTTCGAAGTGGCTGGTGGAAACTCAGTTGGCAAGTATTGCCGCTTTTCGAAATGCTCAGGGTGGGCAGGCGAAAGTGCCATTGATGATCAACGGAGATATCACCGCGTTCGGTCATGACTGGCAGCGCTCCTATATGAAAGAGGTGCTGGCTAAGCACTTCGGTGGTGAGTATCTGTATGGTTTGGGTAATCATGACTATGAAAACAATGTGGATGATTGTTTCAGTAACAGCTGTGCGGCGGGCAGTATTGTTGAATTCAGAAAACATCATGAAAACAGGGTGGATAACTTTGATGTGAGGTCCGCGCAAGGTTTTTGGGGTAATACGTATTCAGGAAGTCTCGCTTATTCAAAGACCATCGGTGACGTCCACATGGTTCAACTCAACAATGAGCCGACGTACTCGACCCGGATTGCTCATTTCCTGAACCCGACGACGTTCGAGATCAATAGTGCACTGGACTGGCTTGAGGTTGACCTGCGTCTGGCGAGAGCTCAGGGGTACGCCATTATCATAAATATGCACAAGCCGTTGAAGATGAAGGGCGACAGTGCGCAGCAAAAACGCTTTCGCGACATGATCGTCAAGTATCAGGTCACAGCAATATTCGCCGGTCATTTACACCGGGACGGCGGTGACTCTTACTGGGTGGGAGATGTGCCGATGTATCTGAGTGGCGCCACGTCTCAGCAGACCTACTTGATCACCCGTTTTACCGAGGATCGCAAGCAGTTGCAGATTTATCTGGTGAAGGACAATCAATGGCAGGAGCGCACGCTCATCGACACGGTGGCGGTGAAATCCATCTGGGCCAGCCGTCCATGAAAAAGGCCCGGCCAATTGTCATTGGCCGGGCCTTCCTTTGCATCAAGCGTCGGCCTTACTGCGCCTCGGCTTCCGGCATTTTTTCACCGTGGGACAGGCTGTAAACGTAAGCCGCCAGCAGGTGAACCTTGTCGTTGCCTTGCAGTTGTTCCTGCGCCGGCATCTGGCCCTGACGGCCGTAACGGATGGTTTGTTGGAGTTGCGCGAAGCTCGAGCCGTAGATGAACGCGCCCGGGTGGGTCAGGTTAGGCGCGCCCATGGCCGGGGTGCCTTTGCCTTCCGGGCCGTGGCAAGCCACGCAGTTGACGGCGAACAGTTTCTGGCCGTTGACCGGGTCAGCCTTGGCGTCTTGCGGCAGCTTGCGGCCATCGAGTTGCGTCACCACATAGGCTGCCACGTCGGCAACGCCTTGCTCGCCGATCACTTCGGCCCAGGCCGGCATCACCGCGTGACGACCGCCCATGATGGTGGTCTTGATGGTTTCCGGCTCGCCGCCCCAGCGCCAGTCGGCGTCGGTGAGGTTCGGGAAACCGTAAGCGCCTTTGGCGTCGGAACCGTGGCAAACCGAGCAGTTGGAGGCGAACAGGCGGCCGCCCATCTTCAGGGCTTGCGGATCCTTGGCGACTTCTTCGATCGGCATGGCAGCAAACTTGGCGAAGATCGGACCGAACTTGGCGTCCGAGCGAGCCATTTCCTTTTCCCACTCGTGGACGCCGGTCCAGCCGGTCTGGCCGTTGGCGAACGCGGTCTGCTTGTCGTTATCGAGGTAGTTATAGCCTGGCAGCAGGCCTTTCCAGTTACCCAGACCCGGATACAGCACCAGGTAACCCAAGGCAAAAATGATGGTGCCCACGAACAGCATGAACCACCATTTCGGCAGTGGGTTGTCGTACTCCTCGATCCCGTCGAAGGAGTGCCCGACCGTCTCGTCCGTCTGTTCGCTGCGCTGGCCCTTGCGGGTCGACAGCAGCAGCCAGGTCAGGGAAAAGATCGTACCGAGACTGAGGACTGTGACGTACAGACTCCAGAATGTAGTCATTCTTTGTTACTCCTAGAAGCTTGCTCGACGTGCTTGATGGCTTCGGGATCATCCGCAAAAGGCAGCAATGTCGCGTCTTCAAACTCCGACTTGCGCTTGGGGCTGAATACCCACAAGGCCAGACCGATGAAGGCCACCATCACGACAACGGTGCCCAGGCCACGAATCATCCCGATATCCATCCAATTCACCGTTTGCTTTTGATGATGGTGCCCAGGCCTTGCAGATAGGCCACCAGCGCGTCCATTTCGGTTTTGCCCTTCACGGCATCTTTTGCACCGGCGATGTCTTCGTCGGTGTAAGGGACGCCGAGTGTGCGCAACACTTCCATTTTCTTGGCCGTGTCTTTGCCGTCGAGCTTGTTTTCCACGAGGAACGGGTAAGCCGGCATTTTCGACTCAGGCACTACGTTGCGCGGGTTGTACAAGTGCGCACGCTGCCAGTCATCGGAGTAGCGACCACCCACACGGGCCAGGTCCGGGCCGGTACGTTTGGAACCCCACAGGAACGGGTGATCCCAGACGCTTTCACCAGCGACCGAGTAGTGGCCATAGCGTTCGGTTTCGGCGCGAAACGGACGGATCATCTGCGAGTGGCAGCCGACACAACCGTTGGCGATATAGATATCGCGGCCTTCCAGTTCCAGCGCCGAACGTGGCTTCATGCCCTCGACCGGCTTGTTGGTCACGTCCTGGAAAAACAGCGGAACGATTTGGGTCAGGCCACCGACGCTGACGGCGATGACCATGAAGAAGGCCAGCAGGCCAATATTCTTCTCGACAGCTTCATGCTTCATCAGTGAGCTCCAACGACAGCGATCTGGGCGGCGGCTTCGGCTTCAGCCGGGTTCGAGGCGCGCACGGTGCGCCAGACGTTGTAAGCCATCAGGAACATGCCGCTGGCGAAGAATGCACCGCCCAGGGCACGGACGATGTAGCCAGGGTGGCTGGCTTGCAGCGCTTCAACGAACGAGTAGGTGAGGGTGCCGTCGTCGTTGATTGCCCGCCACATCAGGCCTTGAGTGATGCCGTTGACCCACATCGACGCGATGTACAGCACGGTACCAATGGTTGCGAGCCAGAAGTGCGCGTTGATAAGGCCGACACTGTGCATCTGCGCACGGCCGAACAGTTTCGGGATCATGTGGTAGATCGCACCGATCGAGATCATGGCCACCCAGCCCAGAGCGCCGGCGTGTACGTGGCCGATGGTCCAGTCGGTGTAGTGCGAGAGCGAGTTGACGGTCTTGATCGCCATCATCGGCCCTTCGAAGGTCGACATGCCGTAGAACGCCAGCGATACCACGAGGAAGCGCAGGATCGGGTCGGTGCGCAATTTATGCCAGGCGCCCGACAGAGTCATCATGCCGTTGATCATGCCGCCCCAGCTCGGTGCCAGCAGGATGATCGACATTGCCATGCCCAGCGACTGTGCCCAATCCGGCAGTGCGGTGTAGTGCAGGTGGTGCGGGCCGGCCCAGATGTACAGGGTGATCAGTGCCCAGAAGTGCACGATCGACAGGCGATAGGAGTAGATCGGACGTTCGGCCTGTTTAGGCACGAAGTAGTACATCATCCCCAGGAAGCCAGTGGTCAGGAAGAAACCCACGGCGTTGTGGCCGTACCACCACTGGATCATCGCGTCGGTCGCGCCGGAGTAGGCCGAGTAGGACTTGAAGAAGCTGACCGGCAGCGAGGCGTGGTTGACGATGTGCAGCATCGCGGTGACGACGATGAAGGCGCCGTAGAACCAGTTACCGACGTAGATGTGCTTGGTTTTGCGCTTGGTGATGGTGCCGAAGAACACCAGACCGTAGGTGACCCAGACAATGGCCAGGAGAATAGCCAGCGGCCATTCCAGTTCCGCGTATTCCTTGGTGGTGGTGTAACCCAGCGGCAAGGTAATGATCGCGCCGACGATCACCGCTTGCCAGCCCCAGAAGGTGAAGGCGGCGAGGCTGTCGGAAATCAGTCGCGTCTGGCAGGTTCGCTGCACGACATAGTAGGAAGTGGCAAACAGTGCACATCCACCGAAGGCAAAAATCACCAGGTTTGTGTGCAACGGGCGCAGGCGTCCAAAGCTCGTCCACGGCAGACCGAAGTTCAATTCCGGCCAGACCAGTTGCGAGGCGATGAAGACACCGAGCCCCATGCCAAGGATCCCCCAGACCACCGTCATGATGGCGAACTGGCGGACTACCTTATAGTTATAAGCAGTCGGACTGATTGCTGTGCTCATTCTAAGGTTCCACGGTTTAGGTGTTTTATTAGGATTAAAATCGGCCGCAAGTATGCAGAGAGCAAGGGGTCATTGCAACGCGCCATGACCTGGGTCAATGCTTTCCAACGCTGATTCTGCGGCCTTTCCATACGCCGCGTAAGGACAAAATTGGCCTCGGACAAAATGTCGCAGCAGACAAAAAAAGCGAGGGGTTCAGATCACTTGTAACGAGGTGTGTTAAAACTGCCGGTTCGGCTGATGAACGGCAATCGGCGCGACAGCCGGTATCTACCGGCCTTTGCGGCGCGTTTGTCAGCCGATTCATCGAACACATCGCTCAGGTCGACCTGGAACCAGCACGGGCCAGTCCGCATCGAGCAAGCGTAGACCCGAATCAGGGGAACCGAAAGGAGAGGGTATCAAGGGGTGCGACAATGCGTCGCAAAGGGGCGGGAAACTGCCGCACTGAGAAACATGCGGCAGCGGTGTAGTCAATAACTACTGCTTATTGTCTTCAGTAATAAGTTTTTCTGTATTCAATTTGTGGCTGAGGCTGTACACATAAGCAGCCAGTAATTGCACTTTATCGTTACCCAGCAGCTCATTCTGCGCTGGCATATGACCTTGGCGACCATGGCGGATGGTCTGTTCGAGCTGGGTCAGGCTGGTGCCATAGATAAATCCGGCCGGGTGCGTCAGATTCGGCGCCCCCATGGCTTCAGTGCCGTGGCCGGTTGCCCCATGGCAGGCGACGCAAGTGGTGCTGAACGTTTGCTGTCCGGCTTGCAGGTCGGCCTTGCTGTCGGCGGGCAAAGGCAGGCCGGCCAGATCGTGACGCACATACGCGGCAACGTTTTTCACACCCGCTTCACCGAGCACTTCGCCCCAGGCCGGCATCGCCGCCATCCGCCCACCCATGATGGTGGTCTTGATGGTGTCGGCGTCGCCGCCCCAGCGCCAGTCGCTGTCGGCCAGGTTGGGGAAGCCGAACGCGCCTTTGGCATCCGAGCCGTGGCAGACCGAGCAGTTGGAGGCGAACAGACGGCCACCCATTTTCAGCGCCTGTGGGTCTTTTGCCACTTCTTCCAGCGGCATGGCGGCGAACCTGGCGAAGATCGGTCCGAACCTGGCGTCAGCCTTGCTCATTTCCTTTTCCCACTCGTGCACGCCGGTCCAGCCGTCCTCGTAACCGGGCAGGATGCCTTTCCAGTTACCCAGGCCCGGATACAGGATCAGATAGCCCACGGAAAACACCAGCGTGCCGGCGAACAGCATGAACCACCACTGCGGCAGCGGGTTGTCGTACTCCTCGATGCCGTCGAAGCTGTGGCCCATGGTCTGGTCGACGCTGCCCTTGGTCTCGCCCCGACGCGTGCCGATCAGCAGCCAGGTCAGGCCGATCAGGCTGCCGATGGTCAGTACGCAGATCCACGTACTCCAGAAGGTGGTCATGGCCGGGTACTCCTTGGTTCAGATGCGGGGGTAGTGTCGGGTTGCGGCTCGTCGGCGAACGGCAGCAGACGTGCTTCGGCAAACTCCGGGGTGCGCTTGCGATTGAAAACCCACAAGGTCAGGCCTACGAAGGCGACGAACACCACGACCGTGCCGAGGCCACGTATGAGGCCTGTGCTCATTTCAATGACCATGGCTCACCTCTTGCTCTTGATTGCAGTGCCGAGCACTTGCAGGTAGGAGACGAGGGCGTCCATCTCGGTCTTGCCCTTGAGGCTGGCCACCGCGCCGCTGATATCGTTGTCGGTGTACGGCACGCCGAGGGTGCGCAGGGTCTTGAGCTTGGTTTCGGTGTGGCTGCTGTCGACCGCTTGCGTGACCAGCCACGGGTAGGCGGGCATCTTCGACTCCGGCACGACGTTGCGCGGGTTGTACAAGTGCGCGCGGTGCCAGTCATCCGAGTAACGCGCGCCGACCCGGGCCAGATCCGGACCGGTGCGTTTCGAGCCCCACAGGAACGGGTGATCCCACACGCTCTCACCGGCTACCGAGTAGTGCCCGTAGCGTTCGGTTTCGGCGCGGAACGGGCGGATCATCTGCGAGTGGCAACCGACGCAGCCTTCGCGGATGTAGATGTCGCGGCCTTCCAGTTGCAGCGCGGTGTAGGGCTTCATGCCTTCCACCGGTTTGTTGGTCACGTCCTGGAAGAACAGCGGGACGATCTGGGTCAGGCCGCCGATGCTCACGGCGAACACCATGAGCAACATCAGCAGGCCGACGTTCTTTTCAATCGTTTCGTGTTTCATGGCGGACTCCTCAGGCCATCTGCGCGGCAGCAACGACGTCAGCAGGCTGTGAGGCCCGTACGGTGCGCCAGGTGTTGTAAGCCATCAGGAACATGCCGCTGAGGAAGATCGCCCCACCCACCAGCCGTACGACGAAGCCTGGGTGGCTGGCCACCAGGGTTTCGACGAAGGAGTAGGTCAGCGTGCCGTCCTCGTTCACGGCACGCCACATCAGGCCTTGGGCGATGCCGTTGACCCACATCGACGCGATGTAGAGCACGGTGCCGATGGTCGCGAGCCAGAAATGCGCGTTGATCAGGCCGATGCTGTGCATCTGCTCTTTGCCGAAGATTTTCGGGATCATGTGGTACAGCGCGCCGATGGAAATCATCGCCACCCAGCCCAGAGCACCGGCGTGTACGTGGCCGATGGTCCAGTCGGTGTAGTGGGAGAGCGCGTTGACGGTCTTGATCGCCATCATCGGACCTTCGAAGGTCGACATGCCGTAGAACGCCAGCGACACCACGAGGAAGCGCAGGATCGGGTCGCTGCGCAACTTATGCCAGGCGCCCGAGAGGGTCATCATGCCGTTGATCATCCCGCCCCAGCTCGGTGCCAGCAGGATCAGCGACATCACCATGCCCAGCGACTGTGCCCAGTCCGGCAGCGCGGTGTAGTGCAAGTGGTGCGGGCCGGCCCAAATGTACAGGGTGATCAGTGCCCAGAAGTGCACGATCGACAGGCGATACGAATACACCGGGCGCTCGGCCTGTTTCGGCACGAAGTAGTACATCATCCCGAGGAAACCGGCGGTGAGGAAAAAGCCCACGGCGTTGTGGCCGTACCACCATTGCACCATCGCATCGGTCGCACCGGCATACACCGAGTAGGACTTGGTGAAACTCACCGGCAACTCAAGGTTGTTGACGATGTGCAGGATTGCCACGGTGATGATGAACGCACCGAAGAACCAGTTGCCCACATAAATGTGCTTGGTCTTGCGCTGCATGATCGTGCCGAAGAACACGATGGCGTAGGCCACCCAGACGATGGTGATCAGAATGTCGATCGGCCATTCCAGCTCGGCGTATTCCTTGGAACTGGTGTAACCCAACGGCAGGCTGATCGCCGCCAGCAGGATCACCAGTTGCCAGCCCCAGAAGCAGAACGCGGCGATTTTCGGCGCAAACAGTTGAGTCTGGCAGGTGCGTTGCACCGAGTAGAACGAACTGGCGAACAGCGCGCAGCCACCGAAGGCGAAGATCACCGCGTTGGTGTGCAGCGGGCGCAGACGGCCGAAACTGGTCCAGGGCAAATTGAAGTTGAGTTCAGGCCAGACCAATTGGGCGGCGAGAAAAACCCCGAGGCCCATGCCGACGATGCCCCAGACCACCGTCATAATGGCGAATTGGCGGACCACCTTGTAGTTGTAGGCGGTACTGATAGAAGTGTTCATGGTTCCCCATCCACGGTTCAGCCGAAGTGAGCGCGAGCAACAATCGCCGCGAATCCTTCGCCTGGAGTTATAGGCAGACTAAAAGCGAGGCAAGCATGGACAAACAGCACAAGGCCAGTATTGACGGGGATCAATGGGCGCAGTGTGCGCGCGAGCATGGATGGCTGTGGGACGCCGCGTCGGGCGAGGCTTCGGTGACGTTGATCCTGGCCCACGGTGCTGGTGCGCCGATGGACAGTGACTGGATGACGGACATGGCTCGGCGCCTTGCTGCACTTGGGGTCAACGTGTTGCGCTTTGAGTTTCCGTATATGGCGCAGCGACGGGTTGATGGGGGTAAGCGGCCGCCCAATCCTGCGGGGAAATTGCTGGAGTGCTGGCGCGAGGTGTTCGTTGAAGTGCGACGTCATGTCGCTGGGGTTTTGGCCATTGGCGGGAAGTCGATGGGGGGGCGGATGGCGAGTCTATTGGCCGAGGAATTGGGTGCCGATGCGTTGGTCTGTTTGGGTTATCCGTTTTATGCGGTGGGGAAGCCGGAGAAACCTCGGGTTGAGCATTTGGCGTCTTTGAAGACGCGGACTTTGATTGTTCAGGGGGAGCGCGATGCGCTTGGCAATCGGGAAGCTGTCGAGGCTTACACCTTGTCACCGAGTATCGAGGTGACGTGGCTGGCGGCCGGGGATCATGATTTGAAGCCGTTGAAAGCTTCAGGTTTTACCCATGAACAGCATCTGGCTAGCGCCGCGCAGCAGGTAGTCGAGTTTCTCGGCAACAGTTCAGCGCGTATCCATCTCTTTAATTGTCTCGGTGGATGATCTGTCTCTGCGCCTCCGAACTCTGGTAATGAACGCATGTACCGGATGGAGGATGGCGGTAAGCACGCCAAGCAGCATGATGATGAAGATGATGATCAGCGGGACGCTTTCATGCGAGAACATGGTGGTTTACTCCTGTAGTCACTATGTCGGAACCCGCAGACTAGACGCATAGAACCCTGTTTTCGATGAACGTATATTCATCCTCAGACGCTCGAGCTGTGCTACGGCACAGCTGTGCGCAGTCGTCGACCAAACGTGTGCTTTAGGTCATGAATCCTTATGGATGCATACCCAGGGTGAGCGGGGCGAAGGTTTTCCTCTGGCCGCACTCATTGCTCCCTTGGTTGCCGTTTTGTCCGTCGCTTTCCATCAGGAGTGTGGAAGGAAACACCGCGATAGCGCGCTCTCGCAGAGAGGCTCGGGCGGTTTTCGTCAGGCTGACGTGGTACCGTCCTGTGAAATGCTGAGGCAGTAGGATTCGGTTGTCACACATCCTGCTCATGCGCCATGCAATGAATGCATCCCGGGCGTGGCGAATCGCTGTGTACTGGTAACGTTCGCCCGGCGAGTTCCAGTTGAAAATCAATCTCGGCGTCAACCCAACTCGCGAACTCGGCCGCTGCGTAATGAAACGCGCGCTCTAGCTCTTTCATATCCGGCGCGTCGTCTGATGCATCCAGCCAAGCCTTTTTGGCATTACGGTAATCCTCCAGGACCGACAAGGTATCCTCATCAAGTCTGATAGCCGCCGGGGCCGGTAGGATTTTGCGGGGGGCGGTCCATTTCATGGTGGTTTTACCTTTACCAAGAGCACACCGAACAAAGGGAAGACGAGGTGCCGGCACGGCCTTGCAAGCGCCATTCGTCCATCCCCGAGAACTGCACGCATCAACGATGGCCAGATGGCTATGTTGCAAAGGCCGAAAAGCTACAGCAGCTCTCAGAGACAGGGTTAAATCGTGCAGGCCTCTGCTGCGAAGTTACGACACGTGCGGCTGCGATCCAGCCTCAAACGGCCATCCCCAGTGAGCCGAGTCAGGTTCCAGGAGCTGATGAAAATGCTCCGAAATCGACTCTATCAGCGCTGCATCATCAAGCCCGTCCAGTCCTGGATACGGCCTGCCGTTGTAGTCCCCTGTATGCGTCAGCACTTTTTCGACACTGCCACTTTCATCGTAAAGCTTCCTTATCCCAAGGCACTCCTGTTCCTTGCTGTCGGTCGAGCGCAGAGCGTAATGAATGGCCAGTGCGGCACCGAACTCGAGGGCGGGCGTTTCGATCCCGTGTTTTCTGGCGAGATCAATGCTGCTCAGAATGCGCTCGTTGCGCTGCAATTTGCGCAGGGGGTCGCGGCCTACGCGTGCGCAAGGGTCCTTGAAGGAAGTCTTGCAGCGCTCCAAAAAGGTCTGAGCAAACGCGGCGACCGCCTCGTTCATCTGCGCATTGTCTGCCAACAAGGCGGGAGCAACCTCCTGGCGGATCAGCCGCTCGGCCAAAGCGCTTACACGCGAGTCCCCCATGCCTTGGCCCACCCACGAATATCCCAGCAGGCTGGCATACCAGGCAATAATCGCGTGAGGACCGTTCCAAAGGCGATTCTTGATGACCTGGATCTGGGCAATGTCATCTACGGTTTTCACTTGGCGCAGTCGCTCCAGCAGATCGCTGCCGCGTTCCACATACAGAGGCATATCCGGCTCGCTGTTGAACAGGATCAGATGCATCTGGTTAAGTGCGCTGCTGGACTGGGCGAACGGGCGAAAGCGACCAATCAGCCGTTCGTATTCCGGTACCGGAGTGGCAAGCCTGGGTGCCATGCTCGGTTCCTCGTCCATGCTGTTCTGGAACATTTGCGACTTGATTCGCAGTTGTCGCAGCAGGGCATCTTTGCTGATCTTGGAGACGATTCGGCTGACAACGGTTTCGGCAAAGTGGGTCTTGTTCAGGATCTGCTGGCAAATTTCCACTGAGCACAGCAGCGCCAATTCCGCTTCGACGTGTCGGCGAACGAAGGCGGCGCCACCCACTTTGTTCAACACGATCAAAATGGTTAGTTCGCGGCCGCGGCGTTCAAAGCGCCGCAGCAGTCCCTTGGCGATCACCCCGGCCTGTTTGCGGATGGCTTGCTCAGGCAGGCTGAGACCAACGATTTCAGCGACGTCATACATGTCGATCACCGCTTCGGCGTCGTCCATATCGATCATTCTGAGGTTTTCGATGGTCTGGTCGAAGGACGTGGCACCGTAACGCACGCTGAACCGACCGAAGGCGTCGACCGTCTCGCGCAGCATCCGCGAGCGGGTCGCGGCAATGATTTCACAGGGCCGGGTGTAGCCGTCCCAGTGGGAGAACACTTGCGTCAAGTAGCCACCACCGATCGCACCAAAGCCATGAATACCCACGCGAAACTGGTTCAGCGCCTGGGGGAAAGGCTCGCTCAGTTCAGGTGTGCCCAGGTGGGGAATGCACTCGCTGATGTCGGCGAGAAACTCGTGCATGCTGCCGTAAGCCTTGAGCGCGCCGGCTTTGACCTCAGTGGCAGGTGGCTTGATGTCTTCGATCAGGATCGGTTGCCCTTCGGCACGGATCGCCGACAGCAGGCCGTTTTCAGAGTCTTCGACCATGAAGCAACTGCCAGGCGCGCAATTGAGGGCGCTGGCTGCGCGCAGGAAAATCTCGGGATGGGGCTTGCCCTGGCTGACTTCATCGCCACACACGGTGATGTCGAAGTACTTGAGCACGTTGGCATTGATCAGGTATTCCTCGGCGATGGCTCGGCGGCTTGAGGTGGCGACTGCCATGGTCAGGCCGCATTTGCGCAACCGCTCCAGCACCTCCAGCAAGCCCGCTTTGATGGGGACGCCGTGATCACGCACGTACTCCAGTTCTAGCTCATCGGCCCGCTGGCGGATCTGCGCGTAGGGGAAATCTTCACCGTTGTGCGCCTTCGCGAGCGCTTCGGCCTTCTTCGCGCTCAGGCCCAGTGAGCCGATCAAGGTTTGCTCGCTGAGCGGCTTGCCGAAAATTTCGTTGGATGCCTGTTTGAGGGTTCTGAAGCGCAGGCGCTCAGTGTCAAACATGGTGCCATCCATATCGAAGATGGCGCTGAGTATTCTCTTCCCCTGGAAAAAAATCATTGGCTGATGCTCCTTGTAACGTGGGAACGCTCACAACCGGTCAACCTCGTGCAGGAGGCGCTGCGGCAGCATTCTGTCGTGACCCGAAGTTGACGCCGTTTGAGGCTGGATGCCGACCGGTCTGTGTTTCACTCAAGTGAGTGATGAATTCAGATAAAAAAAACCAGGCGAGCAGAACTCACCGTGACGAACCACAACGAGGTGGCGCCGGTTCAGTGACTATCGATCAGAAGGGCAGGCGGAGGGACGTAACGATGGCGCCTATAGGCGTAGCTGCCAGACAAGCGAGTTCGCAGGCAGTGTGAAGCGGAGTGTGTGGAGCGCTGAATAACGGACCCTGTGGCTACATTCAAGTAGTGTTTGACGTAAGGCCCACAGTGCGCAATCAGGGATGCATACGGTGGGCCGGACTGGCGATTGATGTGTGTGACTCCATGCATACGGCTTGATAACTTCCTGCGAATTGGCTAGTCGTTTTTTAGCAATAGCATGTACGAGACGCCGGAATCAAGGACGCTGGCCGTGCAGTCGGAACATCAATCGATGTTTGAAGTGAACGGCATGACCATCTATTCAGACTGCTTGCGTCTGTCGATGGAACTGGGAGATCACGCGCTTTCGCTCGGCGTGCAGTGAGGTTTCATGATTTTTTTAACGATAAGTTTTATTTTTTTTGAAACGCATAAACCCCCAGACCACAAGGCCTGGCGCCATGCCCCTTGGACAGGTTGGTGCATCCCGTTGCAGCTCCAGCGGTTGCGCTGAAACGTTTCGAGTGCGATAAAAAAAAGGGAAACGACACGAGAATTGTAAAAAACATGATTTTCGAACGCGTATTCACTCTTCAAAATCCGCTCCCCTCAGCGGAAATTCTTGCCGTTCAACCTCATAGAGGCCATTTCATTCGGTATCGCCAACGCCGTGCTGTAACAAAGGACCGGACCCATGAGAAATCCATCCACTGCGAACGCTCAGCTCACCGAGAAAACCAGTATCCCTTACCCCGGGAGCTTCGTCGGCCTGACTGAGGTGATCTCTGCGCTGCAAACCGGCCTGTATGCGCTGAGGGCGCGGATGACAGAATCTCTGCACGATCCAGCGCCCGGCATCCGTCCTGCGTCCACCCTTGTCCGCATCAAACCTCGCCGACATTGACCCAGCGCTGTTCCCGCGCCGCCATTCGAATGGCTGTCGCCAATCGCTCGACTTCCAGTGCTTGTTCGAAATCAGTGCCGGCTTGTCCTTGGCCGGCCAGGGCCATGATCAGCTCATGGACTTCCAGCGTCTTCAACTCGTTGTAGCCCAACTGATGCCCCGGCGCCGGACTGAACGCTGCGTAACCGGGCAGGTTGGGCCCGGCCAGTAAACGCTGGAAACCGTCCTGGCCTGCACGGCACAGGCGTAACTCATTCAAGCGCTCCTGGTCGAACGTCAGGGTTCCGTGTGTGCCACTGATCTCGAAGCTCAGGTGGTTCTTGTAGCCATGCTTGAGCCAACTGCTGCTGAAGGTTCCACGCGCGCCGCTGGCGAAGCGCAGCAATGCATGCGTCTGATCGTCGACGGCAATTGTGCGTTGTTGCTGACTACCGGCGGTGGTGGGGCGCTGGCGGTGCACGGTCTGGGAGTCGGCGCAGACCGCTTCGACATTGCCCAGCAGGTAGCGCGCCATGCCCAGCAAGTGGCTACCCAGATCCGCTAATGCGCCACCGGCATGTTCGGCTTCACAGCGCCATGACCAGGGGGACGCGGGATCGGCCATGAAGTCTTCGCTGAATTCGCCTTGAAAACTGATGATCTCGCCCAGTCTGCCGCTCTGAATCAACTCCCGCGCCAGCCCGATGATCGGGTTGTGCTGGTAGTTGTAGCCGACACGGGTGACGACGCCGGCATGCTTGGCCGCCAGGTGCATGGCATTGGCCTGTTCAAGGTTAACCGCCAGCGGTTTTTCGCAGTACACAGCCTTGCCTGCGGCGATAGCGGACATGGCCATCGGGTAGTGCAGGTGGTTGGGCGTGGTGATGGCGATCAGGTTTACTTTGGGATCGTCGATCAATGGCTGCCAATCGCCATAGGCCTGCTCAAAGCCCCAGGCAGTGGCGCAGGCTTGCGCACGAACGTGATCGGCGTCCGCCAGGGCGGCCAGGCGCAGTGTGAAGGGCAGTTCGAAGGCCGCACTGACGTTGCGAAAGGCCAAGGCGTGGGCGCGGCCCATGAAGCCTGTGCCGATCAGTCCGATTCCGAGTTCGCGCATGGCAGGATCCTCTAAATTCTTGTTTTCAGAGAATCAGCTTATAGAATAATTATTCTTTCCTGTAAATAAATGGAATAAATATTTACAAGTGAGTGCGCGGCCGCTGCCAGCGATGGTGGAGGGAGGGCGCTACGCGTGCAGCCGTAACGCCGCTCCTGGATCAGTCTTCGAACCCGACCTGCTCGTGAATATCATCGACCTTCAACTCCAGTCGATACGCCACGGCGATAAACAGCGCCTGGCACAGGCACAGGGTCGCACTCAATGAGCGGAACGCAAATGAACTGCCTTCGTTGACCAGCAGCAGGGTGTTGGCGCGCTTGGCCAAGGGCGAGAGATTGCTGTCGGTGATGATCAGGGTTTTCGCCTGTTGATGCTGGGCGATACGCAGGCAATGCTGAGTTTCCTTGCCGTATGGCGTGAAGCTGATAGCGATCACCAGGTCATTGGCGCGCACGCTGCGCATTTGCTCGCGATAGCTGCCGCCGAGCCCCGAGACCAGGTGGATTCGTTTGTTGGTGTGTTGCAGGTTGTAGACCAGGTAATCGGCTACCGCGAACGAACGGCGCACGCCGACCACGTAGATGTTGTCCGCATTCACCACCATGTCCACGGCCTTGTCGAAGGCCAGGTCATCGAGCTCCATTCCCAGTCGTTCGATGCCCGACAGGGTTGCGTTGATGCACTCGCGCGCCAGGTCGCCGCCGCTGGCTTTCTGCGATTTGTTGGCGATCATGCTGCGAATGCGCTGCTGGTAGTTCTGCACCGGCGTGGTTTTGTGGGTATACGCCTCGCGGAACAACGCCTGCATTTCGCTGAAGCCACTGAAGCCGAAACGCTGGGAAAACCGCACGATGGCCGACGGGTGCACTTCGCACTCGCGGGCAATGTCGCTGATGCGGTCGACCATGATCCGGTCGCTTTGCTGGCTCATGTAACTGGCGATGCGTTTGAGCTGGCGCGGCAGGCTGTCGTATTCATTGGTGATCAGCTGCAACAGACGCTCGGCATTGATCGGGGGGCTGGTGAGATCGCTCTCGAGCGTGCTCTCGGTCGTAGCCGGCTGATCGGTGCGGGACATAGGGAATCCTTCAGGCTGTTCTTATAGGGACGATTTTTCACCTCGTCCCCTGGCAATAGGTTTGCAATGCGCAGTCTACAGGGTAGGCAAGAACAAAATCTTGAGCTTGCAGTCGTGCGCAGCGTGCTGAAACGATCCACGACCTCTGGAACGCTTGTACAGGAGTATGTTGGAAAAAATATTCCACATAAAAATTATTTGGAATAATTATTGATTGTTCGGTCCCGGTCGTTTTAGTCTGCATCCACCAAGAGTGTTCGGCGCGGTCATCGTCCTGAGCACAGGCTGATAAAAATAACAGGAGCCAGCATGGGCCAGACTCGTTTTGCCAGTGGACGTCAGTTGGATCTGATTTGCCTGGGGCGCCTTGGCGTCGACCTCTATGCGCAGCAAGTCGGCGCGCGGTTGGAAGATGTTTCAAGTTTCGCCAAGTACCTCGGTGGATCGTCCGCCAACATCGCTTTCGGTACGGCTCGATTGGGCCTCAAGTCGGCGATGTTGAGCCGGGTCGGTGACGACCATATGGGCCGCTTCCTGGTGCAATCCCTGGCCCGCGAAGGTTGTGACATCAGTGGCATCAAAGTCGATCCGGAGCGCCTGACCGCCATGGTCCTGCTGGGCCTCAAGGATCGCGAAACCTTTCCATTGGTCTTCTACCGCGAAAACTGCGCCGACATGGCGTTGCGGGCTGAAGACATCAGCGAAGCCTTCATCGCTTCCAGCAAAGCCTTGCTGATTACCGGCACCCACTTCTCCACCGATGGCGTCTACAAAGCGAGCACCCAGGCGCTGGATCATGCCGAGAAACACAACGTCAAACGGGTGCTGGACATCGACTATCGCCCAGTGCTCTGGGGACTGGCCGGCAAGGCTGACGGGGAAACACGCTTCGTCGCCGATCAGAGCGTCAGTCAGCACGTGCAAAAAATCCTCCCGCGTTTTGACCTGATCGTCGGCACTGAAGAGGAGTTTCTGATGGCTGGCGGCTCCGAGGATTTGCTCACTGCGTTACGCAATGTCCGCCGGCTGAGCGCTGCAACGTTGGTGGTCAAGCTCGGCCCGCAAGGTTGCACGGTGATTGATGGCGTGATCCCGGCTCGTCTCGAAGACGGCGCCATTTATCCAGGCGTGCGCGTGGAGGTGCTCAATGTGCTGGGTGCCGGCGACGCCTTTATGTCGGGCTTCCTCAGTGGTTGGCTGGAGGATGCGAGCGACGAGCGCTGCTGTCAGTTGGCCAATGCCTGTGGTGGTCTCGTGGTTTCACGCCACGCTTGCGCCCCGGCCATGCCGACCCGCGCCGAACTCGAATATCTGTTCAACAGCCCGTTGCCGATTACCCGGCCGGATCAGGATGGGGTGTTGCAACGCCTGCATCAGGTCAGCGTGCCGCGCAAACAATGGAAGCAACTGTTCATTTTTGCTTTCGACCATCGCGGGCAATTGGTGGAACTGGCGCACAAGGGCGGTCGCGACCTGAGCGCGATTGGCGAACTCAAGCAACTCTTTATCAAAGCCGTGGAGCGGGTCGAAGCTGATTTGCACAAGCAAGGCATCGAGGCCGATGTCGGGCTGCTGGCCGATCAACGCTTTGGCCAGGACTCGCTGAACGCTGCCACTGGCCGTGGCTGGTGGGTGGCGCGACCGGTGGAAGTGCAAGGTTCGCGTCCATTGGCTTTCGAGCATGGTCGCTCCATCGGCAGCAACCTGATCGCCTGGCCGCAGGAGCAAATCATCAAGTGCCTGGTGCAATTCCACCCCGACGACGAGCCGTTGCTGCGACTGGAACAGGAAGCGCAGATCAAGGGTTTGTATCAGGCATCCCTGGTCAGCGGTCATGAACTGCTGCTGGAAATCATCCCACCCACTGATCATCCCTCGCCCCATCCAGACGTGTTGTATCGCGCCCTCAAACGGCTCTACAACCTGGGTATTTATCCGGCCTGGTGGAAAATCGAAGCGCAGAGCGCCCAGGAGTGGAAGCAACTCGACGAACTGATTCAGGCGCGTGATCCGTATTGCCGAGGCGTGGTGTTGCTGGGGCTGAATGCGCCGACAGCAGCCCTGGCCAAAGGGTTTCAACAGGCCAGCCAGAGCCAGACCTGCCGTGGTTTTGCCGTGGGCCGGACGATTTTCCAAGAGCCGAGCCGCGCGTGGATGGCGGGTGAAATCGACGATCAAGCGCTGATCCGCCAGGTGCAGGACACGTTTGTCGAACTGATCGATGCCTGGCGCACAGCCCGGGCCTGACGGGTTGACGCAAATCCCCTGTGGGAGCGTCGGTCTTACAGATAGGTAAAAACAATAAAAGGTGCAGCCATGCCCGCTATTCGAATTGGCATCAACCCGATCTCCTGGAGCAACGACGACTTGCCGTCCCTCGGTGGCGAGACGCCGCTGAGCACCGCATTGAGCGAAGGCAAGGAAATCGGCTACGAAGGTTTCGAACTCAACGGCAAGTTCCCCAAAGACGCCAAGGGTGTCGGCGATGTACTGCGTCCGTACGACCTGGCGCTGGTGTCCGGCTGGTATTCCAGTCGTCTGGCCCGCCGTTCGGTGGCCGAAGAAATCGACGCCATCGGCAGCCATGTCGAACTGTTGGCGAAAAACGGCGCCAAGGTGCTGGTATACGGTGAAGTCGCCGACTCCATTCAAGGCCAATACATTCCGCTGGTTGAACGCCCGCGTTTTCACACCGAACACGCCTGGCAGGAGTACGCCGACAAACTCACCGAACTGGCGCGCTTCACCCTGTCCCAAGGTGTTCGTCTGGCCTATCACCATCACATGGGCGCTTACGTCGAGTCCCCGGCCGACATCGACAAGCTGATGGCGCTGACCGGCAGTGAGGTCGGTTTGCTGTTCGATTCGGGCCATTGCTACATGGGGGGCGGCGAACCCCTGAAGGTGCTGGGCAAACACATCGAACGCATCTGCCATGTGCATTTCAAGGACGTGCGCAAACCGGTGGTGCAACTGGCGCGCAACAACCTGTGGAGTTTCCCGGACTGCATCATCAACGGCACGTTCACGGTGCCCGGTGATGGCGATATCAACTTCGGCGCCTTGCTCGACGTACTGCTGGCCGCCGATTACCAAGGCTGGCTGGTGGTCGAAGCCGAACAGGACCCCGCGGTGGCGCCGAGTTATGTCTACGCCAAAAAAGGCTACGACACCCTGCGCGCGCTGCTCGACGAGAGGACTGCATGATGAGCCTGCTGGTCAAAAGCAATGCCCGTGGCCGGACCATGGTCGAGCTGGGTAAAGATGAGTTGGAGTACGTCGGTTTCGCCGCGTACCGCTTGAGTCTGGGCGAGACCCTGCCAGTGTCTGCCGGTGATAAAGAACTGTGCCTGGTGCTGCTCAGCGGCCGGGTCAGCATCAAGGGCGAAGCGCCGGGGCAGGGCGCGTTCGACTGGGACAACCTCGGCGATCGTCAGTCGGTGTTCGAAGACAAATCTCCGTTCGCCGCGTATTTGCCACCCGGCAGTCAGGCGCAAGTGGTCGCGCTCAGCGAAGCACAAATCGCCGTGTGCGCCGCCCCCGGTTCCGCGGGCAATGGCCTCGGTCCACGGCTGATCCAACCCGACTCCATGAAACGCAGCGTGCGTGGTAAAGGCGCCAACACCCGTTATGTCTGCGACATTCTGCCGGACACCGAACCGGCCCATTCGCTGCTGGTGGTGGAAGTGCGTACGCCGTCGGGTCACTCGTCGAGCTACCCGCCGCACAAGCACGACACCGACGATTTGCCGCACCAGAGTTTTCTGGAAGAAACCTATTACCACCAGATCAACCCGCCTCAGGGCTTCGTGTTCCAGCGGGTCTACACCGACGATCGCAGCATCGATCAGGCCATGGCTGTGGAAAACAGCGACCTTGTTGTCGTGCCCAAGGGTTATCACCCGGTGAGTGTGCCGTACGGCTATGAGTCGTATTACCTGAATGTCATGGCCGGCCCGAAACGCGTCTGGCAGTTCCACAACGATCCGCAGCACAGTTGGCTGCTTGATCTGTGAACTGAAAAGCCCGAATTCCAACCTCTGCACGGAGAACACGATCCATGAGCGACGCCCCGGTCATCGGCCATTACATTCACGGTCAAGTGCAAGACAGCCACAGCGAACGCTTCAGCAATGTTTTCAACCCGGCCACCGGCAGCGTCCAGGCGCGCGTCGGGCTGGCCAGCCAGAAAACCGTCGACGCAGCCGTTGCTTCGGCCCTGAAAGCCTTCCCGGCCTGGTCCGAACAATCATCCCTGCGCCGTTCGCGGGTGATGTTCAAGTTCAAGGAACTGCTCGACCAGCATCACGATGAACTGGCAGAAATCATCAGCCGCGAACACGGCAAAGTGTTTTCGGACGCCAAGGGCGAAGTCACCCGGGGTATCGAGATCGTCGAGTACGCCTGTGGAGCGCCGAACCTGCTGAAAACCGATTTCAGCGACAACATCGGCGGCGGCATCGACAACTGGAACCTGCGTCAGCCGCTGGGCGTGTGTGCCGGCGTCACGCCGTTCAACTTCCCGGTGATGGTGCCGTTGTGGATGATCCCGCTGGCGCTGATCACCGGTAACTGCTTCATCCTCAAACCGTCCGAACGTGATCCGTCCGCCAGCTTGCTGATGGCCCGACTGTTGAGCGAAGCCGGTTTGCCCGACGGCGTGTTCAACGTGGTCCAGGGCGACAAGACAGCGGTGGACGCATTGTTGCAACACCCGGACATCGAGGCGATTTCCTTTGTTGGCTCGACGCCGATTGCCGAGTACATCCACCAGCAAGCCACCGCCCGGGGCAAGCGTGTGCAGGCACTGGGCGGGGCGAAAAATCACATGATCGTCATGCCCGACGCCGACCTGGATCAAGCGGCAGATGCCCTGATTGGCGCGGCCTACGGCTCGGCCGGCGAGCGCTGCATGGCGATTTCGATTGCCGTGGTGGTGGGCGATGTCGGTGACCCACTGATTGCCAGACTGCTGCCGCGTATCGATCAGTTGAAAGTCGGAAACGGCCTGAAGGGCGACAGCGACATGGGGCCGTTGGTGACCGCCGAGCACAAGGCCAAAGTCGAAGGGTTTATCGACGAAGGCGTGGCTCAGGGCGCACGACTGATCGTCGACGGCCGAAACTTCAAGGTGCCGGGCGCCGAGAACGGCTTCTTCGTCGGCGCGACGCTGTTCGACAACGTCACGACGCAAATGAGCATCTACCAACAGGAAATTTTCGGCCCGGTGCTGGGCATCGTGCGGGTGCCGGATTTCGCCAGCGCCGTCGCGTTGATCAACGCCCACGAATTCGGCAACGGCGTGTCCTGTTTCACCCGCGACGGTGGCATCGCCCGAGCCTTCGCCCGCACCATCAAGGTCGGCATGGTCGGCATCAATGTGCCGATTCCGGTGCCGATGGCCTGGCATTCTTTCGGCGGCTGGAAACGCTCGTTGTTTGGTGATCACCATGCTTACGGCGAGGAGGGCATTCGCTTCTACAGTCGCTACAAAAGCGTGATGCAGCGCTGGCCCGACAGTATCGCCAACGGCCCGGAATTCAGCATGCCAACGGCCAACTGATTCACCTGTGCGGAGAACAACAATAATGAGCAAACCCCTGCGTTTCGCCCTGAACCGTATGGTCGCCCCACGCTTGTCCCTGCCGGCGTTCATCGACCTGGCGGCGGCCCTCAAGGCCGACGCCATCGAAATTCGCAACGACCTTAAAGGCGTCGAGATCGAAGACGGCACCGCCCCCGAGCGCGTCCGTGAGTTGTGCACCGCCCAAGGCATTACCGTGCTGTCGATCAACGCGCTGTATCCGTTTGATGTGTGGAATGACGAGCGCCGTGCACAGGCCTTGAAGCTGGCTGCTTATGCCCGTGATTGTGGTGCTCAAGGGTTGGTCATGTGTCCGCTCAACGACCGTGCTGACCCGCGCAATGAGGCTGCACGCGCTTCGGGTTTGCGCACGGCGTTGACTGAACTGGCGCCGATCCTGCGCGAACACGGCATCCTCGGTTTCATTGAACCGCTGGGTTTCGAAGAGTGCTCGCTGCGCCGCAAGCGTACGGCGGTGGACGCGATCAAGGCCATCGGCGGGCTGGATGTGTTTCGTCTGGTGCACGACACCTTTCACCATTACTTGGCCGGCGAACATGAATTCTTTCCCGAGCTGACCGGACTGGTGCACATCTCCGGTGTCGAGGATGCCGAGGCGCCTTTGGCGTCCATTCGCGACGGCCACCGGGTGCTGGTGGGCGAGGGCGACATCCTTGGCAACGCGGCGCAAGTCGACACCTTGCTCAGCAGTGGTTACAGCGGCTACCTGTCGTTCGAGCCTTTTGCCGACAGCGTCCATGGTCTGGCGGATATCCAGCAGGCGATCGGCGCGAGCATGGATCACCTGCAAAGAACTCAAGGTTAATGGAAATCCCCCATTAGATTGGATTTGCCTTCATAAAAGGTGCGGCGATGAACACAACAAGACTGACCATGGCCCAGGCCCTGGTGAAATTCCTCGATAACCAGTACATCGAGGTCGATGGGGTCCAAAGCAAGTTCGTGGCCGGGATCTTTACCATTTTCGGCCACGGCAACGTGCTGGGTCTGGGCCAGGCGCTGGAGCAGGACAGCGGCGACCTGATCGTCCATCAGGGGCGCAATGAGCAAGGCATGGCCCACGCGGCCATCGGTTTTGCCAAGCAGCACCAGCGGCGCAAGATCTACGCTTGCTCTTCATCGGTAGGCCCTGGTGCAGCCAACATGCTGACCGCCGCGGCGACGGCGACGGCCAACCGCATTCCCTTGCTGTTGTTGCCCGGCGACGTGTATGCCTGCCGCCAGCCGGACCCGGTGTTGCAACAGATCGAGCAGTTCCACGACCTGAGCATCAGCACCAACGATGCGTTCAAGGCCGTGAGCAAATACTGGGACCGCATCAACCGCCCCGAACAACTCATGACGGCGGCGATCCACGCCATGCGTGTGCTGACCGATCCTGCCGAAACCGGCGCAGTGACCCTGGCCTTGCCGCAAGACGTGCAGGCCGAGGCCTACGACTATCCCGATTACTTCCTGCAAAAACGCGTGCACCGCATCGAGCGTCGTCCGGCGACCGAGGCGATGCTCGGTGATGCGCTGGCGCTGTTCAAAGGCAAGCGCAAGCCGCTGATCATTTGCGGTGGCGGGGTCAAATACTCGGGTGCCAATGGCGCCTTGCAGGCGTTGGCCGAGCGCTTCGACATTCCCTTCGCCGAAACCCAGGCCGGCAAGAGTGCGGTGGTGTCCAGTCACCCGCTGAACGTTGGCGGGATCGGTGAAACCGGCTGTCTGGCGGCGAACTTGCTGGCCAAAGACGCGGACCTGATCATCGGTGTCGGCACCCGCTACAGCGATTTCACCACCGCCTCGAAATCCCTGTTTCAGCATCCGGACGTGCAATTTCTCAACCTCAACATCAGTCCTTGTGATGCCCTGAAGCTCGACGGCGTGCAACTGCTGGCGGACGCCAAAGTTGGCTTGCAAGCCCTGGCTCAAGCCTTGGGCGATTACCGTTCTGCGTGGGGCGATCAACCGCGACAGGCCAAGGTGCAACTGGACGAGGAAGTCGACCGTCTCTATCAGGTCGAATACCAGAGCCAGGACTTTATCCCGGAAATCAACGACCACATGGACCCGGCGGTGCTGCGCGAATTCATCGAGCTGACCGGCTCCTGCCTGACCCAGAGCCGTGTGCTTGGCGTGCTCAATGAAACCCTGGCCGATGACGCGGTGATCGTCGCCGCCGCCGGCAGCCTGCCCGGTGACTTGCAGCGCAGTTGGCGCAGCAAGGGCGTGAACACTTATCACGTCGAGTACGGCTATTCCTGCATGGGTTACGAGGTCAATGCCGCACTGGGCGTGAAACTTGCCGAGCCTGAGCGCGAGGTCTATGCGCTGGTCGGTGACGGCTCTTACATGATGCTGCATTCCGAACTGGCGACCTCGATCCAGGAGCGCCGCAAGATCAACGTGGTGCTGTTCGACAACATGACTTTCGGTTGCATCAACAACCTGCAGATGGAACACGGCATGGACAGCTTCGGCACTGAGTTGCGGTTCCGCAACCCGCAAACCGGCAAGCTCGACGGCGGTTTCGTGCCGGTGGATTTCGCCATGAGCGCGGCGGCTTATGGTTGCAAGACCTACAAAGTGAGCACGGTCGAAGAGCTGCGAAGCGCATTGGCCGATGCGCGTTTGCAGACGGTGTCGACGCTGATCGATATCAAGGTTCTACCCAAAACCATGATTCACAAATACCTGTCGTGGTGGCGGGTCGGCGTGGCGCAAGTCTCCACCAGCGCCCGCACCGATGCGGTGGCCAAGACCCTGAATGAACGACTGGCCAAGGCCCGTCAGTACTGATTGCCCCTGATACCACAACAAATTTTCACCGGAGAATCTTCATGTCATTGCTCTCTCATTCACTGCGGATCGGCGTCATCGGTACCGGGGCGATCGGCCAGGACCATATCCGTCGTTGCAGCCAGACCCTGCTCAATAGCCAGGTCGTTGCTGTAACCGACATCAATTTGCAGCAAGCCGCGAAGGTCGTTTCCGACTTGAAACTGACCGCTGAGGTCTATCCCGACGGCCATGCGCTGATCAAGGCACCGGAGGTCGAAGCAATCCTCGTCACCTCTTGGGGCCCGAGCCATGAAGCGTTCGTGCTGGCGGCGATTGCGGCGGGTAAACCGGTGTTCTGCGAGAAGCCGCTGGCGGTCACCGCTCAAGGTTGCCGCAACATCGTCGAGGCCGAAGTGGCCCACGGTAAACGCCTGGTACAGGTCGGTTTCATGCGCCCCTATGACGAAGGTTATCGGGCACTCAAAGCCGTGATCGACAGCGGTCAGATTGGTGAGCCCTTGATGTTGCACTGCGCGCATCGCAACCCGAGCGTGGGTGAAAACTACAAGACCGACATGGCGATCACCGACACCCTGATCCATGAACTGGACGTGTTGCGCTGGTTGCTCGACGACGATTACGTGTCGGTGCAGGTGGTGTTCCCGCGCAAGAGCAGCAAGGCCCTCGCGCATTTGAGAGACCCGCAGATCGTGCTGCTGGAAACCGCCAAGGGCACGCGCATCGACGTGGAAGTGTTCGTCAACTGCCAATACGGCTACGACATCCAGTGCGAAGTGGTGGGGGAGACCGGCATCGCCAGGTTGCCCGAGCCGTCCCAGGTGCAGTTGCGCAGCGGGGCGAAGTTGTCCAACGCGATTCTGATGGACTGGAAGGATCGGTTTATCGCGGCGTATGACGTTGAGTTGCAGGCATTCATCGATGGCGTGCGCGCCGGGCAGGTGGGTGGCCCGTCAGCGTGGGATGGCTTCGCCGCTGCCGTCGCCGCAGACGCGTGCATCGAGGCGCAGAGCAGCGGGGCGATCGTCAAAGTCGGTCTGCCAGACCGCCCACATTTCTACGGCTAACGATGATCGCCTGTGGGAGCGGGCTTGCTGGCGAAAGCGCTGTGTCAGCCGACATCAATATTGACGTGTCCGCCGCCTTCGCGAGCAAACCCGCTGCCACAAGGACGGCGTGTGTCCAGTGAGCGGTTACATAACAATAAGAAGGAATGCACACATGCGGATCGGACTTGTCGGTTACGGCCATGGCGGCCGGTTTTTCCATGCTCCGCTGATCAGCAGTTTGCCGGCGGCGACGTTCGTGGGTGTGGTCACCCGTTCACCGGAACGCCGACAGTTGCTGGCGGCAGAACACCCAGGGGTGCCAGCGTTCGACAGCATCGGCCAACTGGTGGAGGCCGGGATCGATGTGCTGGTGGTGTCCACGCCGCTCAAGGGCCGTCCGGCGTTGGTGCTTGATGGCATCGAACACGGAGTGGCGGTGGTCAGCGACAAACCGTTTGCCGCTGATGCGCAGCAAGCGCAAACCCTGATTACCATGGCCGAGCGCCAAGGCGTGCCGCTCAGCGTCTATCAGAACCGTCGCTGGGACTCGGACTTCCTGACCGTGCGCAAACTCATCGAATCCGGTGCGTTGGGCCAAGTCACCCGTTTCCAATCGCGGATCGAACGTTACTCACCACTGGCGGTGAACAACGGCAGTGGTGGTGGTTTTCTTCGCGACTTGGGCAGCCATCTGGTCGATCAGGCGTTGCTGTTGTTTGGTCCGGTGACACGGGTTTACGCCGAACTGGATTACCTGGAAAAAGGCCAGGTTTTCGATAACGGCTTCTTTATGGCCCTGACCCATGCCAGTGGCGTGACCTCACACCTGGGCGGCAGTTGCCTGCAAAACACCCCCGGCCCGCGCTTTCGGGTGACCGGCACCCACGGTTGTTACAGCGTCGATGGTCTGGACGGGCAAGAAGCCTCGGCACTCGCCGGGCTTTCGCCAAAAACCGAAGGTGAGCGCTGGGGGGTGGAAGAACATCGCCGCTGGGGCTGGTTCGAACAGGGCGAGGTGCGCGAACGGGTGCCCTCCGAGCGCGGTTGCTGGAATCAGTTCTATTTACAGCTACAAACCGCGTTGCAGAGCTGTGGCCCACTGCCTGTGGACGCCCGTGATGCACTGGCGACCACTTGCGTGCTGGACGCTGCGCGACTGAGCGCCGAGCGGCATCAAGTGGTGGAATTGAGCCTGTTCGAGCGCCATGGAATAAAATCAGAATAAAATTCTAAAATTAGTTGATATGGAAATTATTTTCCAATAAAGTCGTTTTCAGCGACCTGCCTCGCCACCTGTTTAAACCCTTTTCCCGCTTGCCTGCTTACTGAAATCGTCACGCCTCATCCATAAAACCAACAAGAATGTGGAGAAAGACTTTTCATGAAGACCAAGACCCGCTTTGCCTCACTTGCCTTGTCGCTGATGTTCGCCAGTGGCGCGGCGCTCGCCGATATGAAGATCGGCGTCAGCATGTCCCAATTCGATGACACCTGGCTGACCTACCTGCGCGAATCCATGGACACGAAAGCCAAGTCCTATCCCGATGGCGTACAGCTGCAATTCGAAGACGCCCGCAGCGACGTGGTCAAGCAATTGAGTCAGGTCGAAAACTTCATCAGCCAGAAGGTCGATGCCATCGTGGTCAATCCGGTGGATACCGCCGCCACCCGTAAAATCACCGAAGCCGCCGTCAAGGCCGGTATCCCGCTGGTCTACGTCAACCGCCGCCCCGATGACCTGAAGCTGCCCAAAGGTGTCGTCACGGTCGCCTCCAACGATCTGGAGGCCGGTGAAATGCAGATGCAGTACCTGGCCGACAAAATGGGCGGCAAGGGCAACATCGTGATTCTGCTCGGCGACCTCGCGAACAACTCCACCACTAACCGCACCAAGGGCGTCAAAGAAGTATTGGCCAAATACCCGGACATCAAGATCGAGCAAGAGCAGACAGGTATCTGGTCGCGGGATAAAGGCATGACCCTGGTCAACGACTGGCTGACCCAGGGCCGCAAGTTTGACGCGGTCGTGTCCAACAACGATGAGATGGCGATTGGCGCGGCCATGGCCCTGCAACAGGCAGGCGTCAAAAAGGGTAGCGTGCTGATTGCCGGTGTCGACGGTACGCCGGACGGCTTGAACGCAGTGAAGAAGGGCGCCTTGGCCGTCTCGGTGTTTCAGGACGCCAAGGGACAGGCCGACGGTTCGATCGACACCGCCGTGAAAATGGCCAAAAACGAGCCGGTTGAACAGTCCGTGTGGGTGCCATACCGCTTGATCACCCCGCAAAACGTCGACACGTTCAAATAGCCCGTCCGTTCAATAACAACAATAAATACGCAAGGTTGCCACCGCGACCTTGCTGATGGAGTACCTGATCATGTTCGCTTCAGCGACTGCTTCGAGCACCCCGTTAGTGGGTATCCAGCCAACTGCAACACCTGCCGATGAGCCGTACCTGCTGGAGATCGTCAACGTCAGCAAGGGATTTCCCGGTGTGGTTGCCTTGGCCGATGTGCAGCTTCGGGTACGCCCAGGTTCTGTGCTGGCCCTGATGGGTGAAAACGGCGCTGGCAAATCCACCCTGATGAAAATCATTGCCGGCATCTATCAGCCGGACGCCGGTGAACTGCGCCTGAGGGGCAAGCCGGTGGTCTTCCAAACACCACTGTCAGCGCTTCAGGCCGGGATCGCGATGATCCACCAGGAACTCAACCTGATGCCGCACATGAGCATCGCCGAAAATATCTGGATCGGCCGTGAGCAGCTCAACGGCTTTCGCATGGTCGATCACCGGGAAATGCACCGCTGCACGGCGAAATTGCTCGAACGCTTGCGGATCAACCTCGATCCGCAAGAGCAGGTCGGCAACCTGAGCATCGCCGAACGGCAGATGGTCGAGATCGCCAAAGCGGTGTCCTACGATTCCGACATCTTGATCATGGACGAACCGACCTCGGCCATCACCGACAAGGAAGTTGCCCACCTCTTTTCGATCATTGCCGACCTGAAAAGCCAGGGCAAAGGCATTATCTACATCACCCACAAAATGAACGAAGTGTTCGCTATCGCCGATGAAGTGGCGGTGTTCCGCGATGGCGCCTACATAGGCCTGCAACGGGCCGACAGCATGGACAGCGATAGCCTGATTTCGATGATGGTCGGTCGCGAGTTGAGCCAGTTGTTCCCGGTACGCGAAAAGCCGATCGGCGATCTGTTGCTGTCGGTGCGCGACCTTAAACTGGACGGCATTTTCAAGGATGTTTCCTTCGACCTGCACGCCGGCGAGATCCTCGGCATCGCCGGGCTGATGGGCTCGGGGCGGACCAACGTTGCCGAAGCGATTTTCGGCATTACCCCAAGCGACAGTGGCGAGATTCGTCTCGATGGCGAAGTGGTGCGCATCAGCGACCCCCACATGGCAATCGAGAAGGGCTTCGCGCTGTTGACCGAGGATCGCAAGCTCAGCGGTCTGTTCCCGTGCCTGTCAGTACTGGAAAACATGGAAATGGCAGTGCTGCCGCATTACGCCGGCCGCGGATTTATCCAGCAAAAAGCCCTGCGCGCCTTGTGCGAAGACATGTGCAAGAAGCTACGGGTGAAAACCCCGTCACTGGAGCAGTGCATCGATACCTTGTCCGGTGGTAATCAGCAGAAAGCCCTGTTGGCGCGGTGGCTGATGACCAATCCGCGCATCCTGATTCTCGACGAGCCGACCCGCGGTATCGATGTCGGCGCCAAGGCCGAGATTTACCGGCTTATCGCCTATCTCGCCAGCGAAGGCATGGCGGTGATCATGATTTCTTCGGAACTGCCGGAAGTGCTCGGCATGAGCGACCGCGTGATGGTCATGCACGAGGGCGACCTGATGGGCACCCTCGACCGCCGCGAAGCGACTCAGGAGCGAGTGATGCAACTGGCCTCGGGCATGTCCGCCGTTCACTAATGAATGCTGACGCTGGCACGGCCAGCGTCGTCGACGCGATAGAAGGGTGAGTAGTTATGAACGCGATACTGGAAAACAAACCGGCAGCGGCGCCGGCCAAGAATCGCCGGCGCTTTCCGACCGAGCTGAGCATCTTCCTGGTGCTGATTGGTATCGGCCTGGTGTTCGAAGTGTTCGGCTGGATCGTGCGCGACCAGAGCTTCCTGATGAACTCCCAGCGTTTGGTGCTGATGATTCTGCAAGTGTCGATCATCGGCCTGCTGGCGATTGGCGTAACCCAGGTGATCATCACCACCGGCATCGACCTGTCGTCGGGATCGGTGCTGGCCTTATCGGCGATGATTGCGGCCAGCCTGGCACAGACCTCGGATTTCTCTCGGGCGGTATTCCCGTCGCTGACCGACTTGCCGGTGTGGATTCCGGTGATTGTCGGGCTCGGCGTCGGGCTGTTGGCGGGGGCAATCAATGGCAGCATCATCGCCATCACCGGAATTCCACCGTTCATTGCCACCTTGGGCATGATGGTCTCGGCCCGTGGCCTGGCGCGTTACTACACCGAAGGCCAGCCGATCAGCATGCTGTCGGACTCCTACACGGCCATCGGTAACGGCGCGATGCCGGTGATCATCTTTCTGGTGGTCGCGGTGGTTTTCCACATCGCATTGCGCTACACCAAGTACGGCAAATACACCTACGCCATCGGCGGCAACATGCAGGCGGCGCGTACGTCCGGTATTAACGTCAAACGCCATCTGGTCATCGTCTACAGCATCGCCGGGTTGCTGGCAGGATTGGCGGGCGTGGTGGCTTCGGCCCGCGCCGCCACCGGGCAGGCGGGGATGGGCATGTCCTATGAGCTGGATGCCATTGCCGCAGCGGTCATTGGCGGAACCAGCCTGGCGGGCGGGGTAGGGCGCATCACCGGCACCGTCATCGGTGCATTGATTCTTGGAGTGATGGCCAGTGGATTCACGTTCGTCGGGGTCGATGCCTATATTCAGGACATCATCAAAGGCTTGATCATCGTGGTCGCGGTGGTCATCGACCAATACCGCAACAAGCGCAAACTCAAGCGCTGACTTTGACGGCAAACAGCGAGGGCCTGTTCTGGCTCTCGCTTCACCACATCCCCATTATTTTCAGCCAGGGTGTTTGCCACGCATCATGAGGGCTGTCGGTGAGTCGACCGTTGTGCTGATCAGTCCAGCAAGGCAGTAGAAAAATCGGTAAAAGCGGCAAATTGCTGGCCCCCTGATTGCACTTTGAACGGCAAACTCGCTTTTTTTCAAAAGGTTAGGTTGGCCACATGCGGACGATTGTCATCACCGTTGCAACGCTTTCCCTGGCTGTCTTTGCCGCGGGGGTTCAGGCAAGGGCATTGAGCAAAAACCATCGCTTTGCCTGTACCTGGGGTGCCGATATCGCCGCCGGTGCGCAGCAATCGAAACTGTCCGGAATCTCCCTGTACGGTGCACGCAAGCGCTTGCAGGCCCGCAAGTTCCAGCAGCCATGGATGCGCATGACCGCCATGGGCATCACCGAGCAAACCTACAACAGCAGCTCGCGGCTCAGACCCGCGGCGATCAAGCAAACCTACTATGAACAATGCGTGCGGCATGAACTGGCACAGCGTTAAGCCAAAAGCCCAACCCTTAACGGTTGGGCTTTTTCATGGGTGTGGAAAACGCAGACTCACTTGTCGCTATCGCAATTGACCATCCATGACACGCCAAAGCGATCCACCAACATGCCAAATCGTGCGGCCCAGAAGGTCGCTTCCAGCGGCATGTCGACGCGACCGTCCTTGGCCAGCGCGTTAAATATCCGCTCGGCTTCGGCAATGCTGTCGACGTTCAGGGAAATTGAACAGCCACTCATGCCCTGAGTCGGGCGGTCGGGCGTGGTGTCCGAAGCCATGATCATCTGATCGCCGACTTTCAGGCAGGTGTGGATGATCAGGTGCCGATGTTCTTCTGCAACGTGCTCCGCAGCGGGGGATTCACCGAAAGAGGTCATCGCCTCCAGTTCGCCGCTCAGGGCTTGCTGATAAAAAGTGAAGGCTTCTCGGCAGTCGCCGTTGAAGATCAGGTACGGGTTGATTTTCATGTCTTTGTTCCTGGCAGTCAGGCGTGGAGTAGTGGTTGTACAGCGTGTTCCACGATGGGCGGTTAAAACATAGCAGAGGTTTTGACGTCGGGATCGAGCGGGTTCTCCCGATGTTTTTCAAATGAAAAGACCCGGGCAAGTCCCGACTCAGTCGACGATGACGTGCTCGTCGTCACCCAGGCATATGGTCAATTGCTGACCCTCCTTGCTGAACGCGCAATGGGGTAGCTCAAGGTGCGTGGCAATTTTGATCGGCGCGCCGATAAAAACAACGGCTATGAGAACCGCCACCACAGACCTGCCGATCATTGCGAAGCGGGACGGCTGGCCGCTGCTGTGGCTTTTCTTGAGTCTTGAGCGCAAAAAAAGACCGAACAGCATCAAGCCTGCGCCGATCAACATTGCGCTGCCGATTTCATGGGGGCTGATGCTGTAGATCCGTTGTTCTGCATCGTCTGGATAGTTGACTAGCCACCAGGCGCCCATGCCAAGTGGCAAAAGCCCTGCGGCGATGCAGGCATGGATCGATCCAGGCAAGCGCACTAGCAGGCTTATCAACAAAACCACTGTGGTCAGAACCCAGGCACTGACAAACATTTGCCCGCCCATGCCGCCCATGAAGGTGCCACCGACATCGATCGGTGTCATCAGATTCCAGTCATAAAAAGCGCTGTGCAGCAGCAGCGTCAGAGCCGCGAGCCAGCAGAGAGGGTAATAGAGCCAAAGGGCATTGGGGCGAGATAACACGTTGAGTCCTTTTCGTGGTGTTCGGCGCACGCCAGTATGCCGAGGAATTCGCACACTATGAATTTCAATCGTTGCGCTGGAGTACCATGGCGCACTGTCATCACCTGCCGGGTTCAACGTCCTATGCCTTCATTTTCCCGCGTCACTTTCTTGTTCGACCAAGCGCAGCGTGCGTTGCGGTTGGTCTGGGGGACGTCGCGAGGTTTGTTTCTGGGGCTGGTGCTGGCGACGCTGATTGCCGGGATGCTGCCGGCACTGGCGGCGTGGTTGGGCCAGCGCATTGTCGATGCCGTGGTCGCGGCGATGCAGCTGCACGCGCAGCACGGCAGTGCGCCGCTGTGGCCGGTGTTGCGATATGTGCTGATGGAGGCGGGGGTATTGGCGTTGTTGTCCGGCACACAGCGGGCGCTGTCGGTGCAGCAGTCGCTGTTGCGGGTGCAGTTGGGCCAGAAGGTCAACACGATGATTCTGGAGAAGGCGCAGACCCTCTCACTGGTGCAGTTCGAGAACTCCGAGTTCTACGACAAGCTGGTGCGGGTGCGCCGCGAAGCCTCGACGCGGCCATTGGCGTTGGTCATGAAGTCGCTGGGATTGATCCAGAACCTGATCATGCTGATCAGCTTCGGCGTGCTGCTGGTGCACTTTTCGCCGTGGGCCTTGGTGCTGTTGGTGGCCGGGGCGCTGCCGGTGTTTTTCGCCGAGGCGCATTTCTCCGGTGATGCGTTTCGCCTGTTTACCCGTCGCGCGCCGGAGAGTCGACAGCAGAGTTACATCGAGACGCTTCTTTCCCACGAGGCCTATATCAAAGAGGTCAAACTGTTCGGCTTCGCACCGCTGTTGCTGCAACGCTACCGCGACACGTTCGCCAGACTCTATGCCGAAGATCGGCGCTTGACGCTGCGTCGTGATGGCTGGGGTTTCGGTCTTGGATTGCTTGGCACCGCGGCGTTCTACGTGGCCTACGCCTGGGTGGTGATCGATGCAGTGCAGGGCGACATCAGTCTGGGCCAGATGACCATGTATCTGGTGCTGTTCAAGCAAGGTCAGAGCGCTGTGAGCAGTAGCCTGAGCGCGATCAGTGGTCTGTACGAAGACGGCCTGTACCTGACGAGTCTTTATCAATACCTCGCTGAACCGGTGCTGGCCGATACCGGTCACCTGACCGTCGGCGCGCAACCGGGCGATGGTCTGCGTTTCGAAAACGTCGGTTTCTGTTACCCGGGGGCCAGCCGTCCGGCACTGCAAAGCATTGACCTGCATCTGGTGCCGGGCAACAGCCTGGCGTTGGTGGGGGAAAACGGTTCCGGCAAGACCACGCTGATCAAGTTATTGACCCGCCTATACCGTCCCGATCAAGGACGCATTCTGCTCGATGGCAGCGATTTGCAGGATTGGCAGGAAACCGCGTTACGCCGTCGCATTGGCGTGATTTTCCAGGATTACATCCGCTACCAGTTCAGCGTCGGGGAAAACATCGGCGTCGGCGATACGCTGGCGTTCAACGACCAACAACGCTGGAAGGAGGCCGCTGCCGAAGGGATGGCGGCGCCATTCATCGAAAGGCTCGACCGTGGTTATGCCACGCAGTTGGGGCGCTGGTTTGCCGGTGGCCAGGAGTTGTCCGGGGGGCAATGGCAGAAGATTGCGTTGTCCCGGGCGTATATGCGCCGTGATGCCGACATCCTGATCCTCGATGAGCCAACCTCGGCCCTGGACCCGGCGGCGGAAGCCGCGGTGTTTGAGCATTTCAGCCAGCACACGGCAGGGCGCATGACCTTACTGATTTCCCATCGTTTTTCCAGCGTGCGCAATGCCGATCACATCATCGTGCTGCAACAAGGAAAGATTCTGGAACAGGGTGGCCACGGTGCGCTTATCGCCGCGGCCGGGCATTACGCGCAACTGTTCGATTTACAGGCGCGTGGTTATCGTTAGGTGTCCCGTGCGCTGCGCACAGTCGCGGGGCCGGCGATACGAGGGGCGGGCTGGGTTTGCATCAACGCATCAATAGCCTTGCGATAATGTTGCCCGCCCAACGCCATGCTGTTGTTGTGCGTCGCTCCAGGCACCAGCAGCAAGCGTTTGGGTTGCTGTGCCGCGTTGAACAGTTGTTCGCTGAAACGCGGGGGGACTAAGGCATCGGCCAAGCCATGCACCACCAGCAGCGGCATATGAATCTCGGCGATCTTGTCGATGGAATCGAACTTCTGCGACAGCAGCCAGCGCACCGGCAGCGAGGTATTGGCCACCGCCGCGGCGACATCCGCCAGAGAGGTGAACGTGGACTCGATCACCAGTCCGCGCACGGGCAGTGGCGTGTGATCGCGGGCGGCGTCCTGTCCGAGTTCGGCTGCCAGATCGATTGCCACGGCACCGCCGAGGGAGTGACCGTAGATCAGGCGTTTGTTCGGATCCGGTTGCAACAGCTTGAAACGCTCCCACGCCACTCGCGCATCTTCATAAACACTGCTTTCGGACGGCAGATCACCCTTGCTCTTGCCAAACCCACGGTAATCGATGGCCAGCACCGAATAGCCCGCTGCGCGCAGTTGCTCGATGCGGAACAATTGCCCGGTGAGGTTCCAGCGCACGCCGTGCAGATAGAGGATGGCCGGGGCATTCTTGCGTTCTGCAGGCCACCACCAGGCATGAATGTTTTGCCCGGCCTTGAAACGTTTGGGTTGCAGATCGAGTTCCTGCACGCTGCCGGGCAAGCCGTGATACCAACCCGCCGTGCCCGGTTCGATGCGAAACAGCAGTTTGCGCTCGGTATGTTCCAGCACGGCACAACTCGCCGGCACGCCGATAATAAGCGCGGCCATGCAGGCGAATGCCAAGCGGCGACGTCGCAGGCGGGTCATGAAGGAAAGGAACATTAAACGGTTCACCACTGCGCAGACAAAGAACGCTTTTTACCAGATGCCTCGGTCTGTGCACGACATTTTCGACCATCGCCCGTGTGCAACGATTACAAAATGCTGCGGCGGCTCAGTCCACGCGAAGCACGATTTTGCCGATGTGATCGCCGGCTTCCATGTGGGCATGGGCTTTGGCCGCGTCGGTCAGTGAGTAGACCTTGTCGACCATCGGCAGACAGCGTCCGTCGGCCAGCACCGGCCATACGTGTTCGCGCAGTTGATCGGCGATCGCGGCTTTCTCGGCAGCGGTGCGTGCGCGCAGCAGAGAACCCGTTACAACGGCGCGTTTGCCGAGGATTGCCAGCAGATCAATGTCATTGGCCCGGGCGCCGCCAAGGAAACCGAGCATCACCACTCGTCCATCCATCGCCAGGGCGCTGATGTTTGCGTTGAGGTAGGAGGCGCCCATGATGTCGAGAACGATATTCACGCCTTGACCGGCAGTTTTCTCGGCGATGACGTCAGCGAAATTCTCTTCGCGATAGTTGATTGCCTGACCGCCCAGCTTACGGATCACTGCGCATTTCTCGGCGCTACCGGCCGTGGCAAATGCCTCAATGCCGAACTCACGACACAGCATCAGCGCGGTGGTGCCGATACCGCTGGTGCCACCGTGAATCAGCGCACGTTGCCCGCTGCTGGCACCACCTAGGCCGAACAGGTTGGCCCACACGGTAAAAAAGGTTTCCGGGATCGCGGCGGCCTGCACCCAATCAATCCCGGCGGGGATTGGCAGGGTCTGGCCGGCCGGTACTGCGCAATATTCGGCGTAACCGCCGCCATTGGTCAGCGCGCAAACGCTGTCGCCAAGCTCAAACTGGCTGACACCGGCCCCGAGCGCGACCACTTCGCCGGCTACTTCAAGACCGGGAATCGGGTTCATTCCGGGCTTCATCGGGTATTTGCCGGCGCGTTGCAAGGCGTCTGGCCGGTTGATGCCGGCGGCGTGAACGCGGATCAGCACTTCACCCTCAGCGGCGACCGGCAACGGTACGCGTTTGGCTTGCAGAACATCGGGGCCACCGGGTTCAGTGATTTCGATGCGAGTCATTTCGTTGGGTAAGGACATTTGGATTCCTGTTGCCAGAGGTTCTATAGATGGGAGCGCGGCCTGCCGGTAATGATTCCGTTCAATTTTCACAGAACCGCGGTTTAGGCGAAGAGGGTAGCCATTTCGGGGCATGCTCCAGCAAAATTGCCACCGTGATCGCGCCCGCGGCGATCATGAACAGCCAGGCGTGATGGCCACCTGTGGCATTGAACAACGCCGAATAGGCAAACCCGGCCAGCGCCTGGAACGTGGCAAACGATACGGTGGCGCGGCTCCAGGCGATTTGCTGGCGATGATGATCCGGCACCAGTTCATGCACACGGGCCAAGGCCAGTGGCACGATACCGGGTGGGAATGAGCCGATAATCACCGCCAGCACGGCCAGGGCCATGAAGGTGTGGGAAAACGCCAGCAGCCCCAGCGCAATCACCTGCACCATCAATACCAGCCGGATGCCTGTCCGCGCGCCAAGTCGATCAGCGAGAAAACCATAACTCACCGGCCCGACAATTGCGCCCAGGCCATACATGACCCACACCCGTGCACCCATATGCGCCCCGGCACCGAGCCCGCGAGCCACGTAATCCACCAGGAACACCATGGCCGGCACCAAACCTGCGGCCATGAACGCATATTGGCCGAACAGCAAATAGACGGCGGGAGGTGTTGGCTCAACCGGCACAACCTCGTGAGTCGCAATCGCATGCGGTAAATCGGCGGGCCAGCCAAACCAGCTCAGTGCGGTCAGCAACAACGACAAACCGCCCAGCCCCAACCAGGTGGCCTGCAGGCCCAGGCTCAGCAGCGGCGGCACGATTGTCCCGGAACCGGCAATCCCCAGGCCGATACCGAGGAAGATTGCGCCGCTGGCCAGCCCTTTACGGGACGCCGGCACATGGGGCAGGACGGTCGCCGCCACCAGCACCATGATCGCGCCACCGGTAATCCCTGACAGCAAACGCCAGCCAAAGAACCAGCCCACCGACAACGGAAACGCACAGGCAAAAAACGCGGCGGTGACCAGCAGCATCATCAGTCGCAGGGCGTTTTTATTGCCAAGTTGCCTAGCTATCGGCCGACCGAGCAGGGCGCCGATCAGGTAACCGACCAGATTGGCCGCGCCGAGATAGACCACGTCGTTGGCAGAAAACCACTGCGCCTGAATCAGCGAGGGAATCAACGGTGTGTAGGCGAAGCGCGCCAGGCCGATGCCGACCAGGCTGGCGCAGAGTCCGGCGAAGATCGGTAACGCTGAGGATGATGTACGCATGGGAGCGATCCTGAGAGGTATATGGCGCTCAGCATATCGGCTATTGTTGCTGCGCTGGTGCAGCGAGTTGGCATCGTATTGATGCATATCTGCATCATCAGGAGGCAAGATGAATTGGGACGATGCGCGGGTATTTCTCGCGGTATGCAGGGAGTCGACGTTACGCGGCGCGGCGCGGGTACTGGGCGTGGATCAGGCGACTGTCGGACGACGGATCACGGCGTTGGAAAAGTCGCTGAGTGCGACGTTGTTTTTGCGCACGTCCGACGGTTACGCGTTGACAGCGGTCGGCGAAGCGGCGCTTAAAAGCGTCGAAAAAATGGAGCACTCGGCGCTGGAGCTGGAGCGGCAGATTCAGGGCCTGGACGATCGCCTGACCGGCAACGTGCGCGTCAGCACCACCGATTCGCTGGCCATCGATTTCCTGATCCCGGCCATCGCCCGACTGCACGAACTGCACCCGGACGTGCGCGTGCAACTGGATGCTTCCACGCAGATCCTCAGCCTGGCCAAACGCGAGGCGGATATCGCCGTGCGCAACACCCGTCCCGACAATCCAGACCTGATCGCTCGGCGGATTGCCCGCTGGCCGGTGGGATTGTTTGCGTCACAGGCGTATATCGACGCCAAGGGCATCCCTCAGCAGGGTAAGGCGTTTGAGGGGCATGACCTGGTGGTTTACGAACCCTATCTAAAGGGTAACAAGGACATGACACTGGTCTGCGAGCCGTTGCATCGCGGGCGAATCGTCGCCAGCCTGAGTTCCAGCTTGTTGGTGCGTCGCTCGATTGCGGCGAGCCTGGGTGTAGGAGAAATCCCTGTTTACATGGGCGAACGTGATGGCCTCGTCAACCTCTGGCCGGCGCGCAATCGCCCACAACCCTATGAAGTGTGGCTGGTGACCCACGCAGACTTGCGCCATACGGCGCGGGTAAGGGCCGTGATCGAGCAGATTGTCGAAGCGTTTGCGCAGGAGAATGAGTGAGCGCTGAGTGGCTTTGGAGAAGCTACGTAGCCTGACGAAACGGCCTACACCCAGAGCAGAATTCGCTGGCTTGTGGGTGTTGGGGAGGGGCTCCATGGTTGTTGCAGCTCGCGGTCATACAACACTCGCTTTTTGAGAGATGAGCCAGGAAAGGTATCGGTCACCCAAGGAAGGGGATCGGATTGAAAGCCAGGGAATTTTTGTAATGGTCAAATTGGTAGGCTTTCATCGCAGCGAAGCTTTCATCCTGCGTGAGGACGATGAGGTAATCGTCGTTTTGCCAACCTTCGTTCATAAAATACTGACTCACTTCCAGGATTCGGTTTGCTATCAGTTGCCCATGGCTGCAAGCCGCCTGTTAGTACATATCATATTGCCCATCACCGCGAGGAGTCTATGTGACCGTAACAGCGAGAACCGCCAAATTTCCCACTATACCGAGAACCACCCACGCAAACGCTACCAGCGCCTTGAATACCTTCCGCGAGGGGCTGAAAACAACGCCAAGCAATGCCCCAATGAGGATGCCTGGAAAGCTGAATAAATAGAAAAGCCACCCCATGGAGTCTGTGACCCAGAGGTCGAAAAGGAACAAGTACAGCCCCATGGCAGTAGCCATTCCCCCCAGCGATTCTCGTGACGCTTTGCACAGCAGCGCTATGCAAAGCACTGCCACTTGCGGTAACCAGGAGTATGCAAAGTTATCTAGGAAGAAGGGGCCTTTTCCAGTTGTATAGACGGCAACGGCAAGGCCCAGCCCGACGCCGATGGCTGCCAGCGGAATACGAGTGAACTGTGGAGGATTATTTTCTATCGATCTCATTCCCTGTGACCTTTTTGAAGCGGGTTGTTCGTTGAAAGTCCGCAGCCTTTTTACAGTGAAATCCCGTCAAATCAAGCGACATTCGAAATGCCAGCTTTCAGCCGATCGCTGCCTTCTAGGGCGACACCCTAAAACTGCCTTAGTCGTGCAATCGCATCTGTAATCGCTTTGGCATTTATGTCTAAGGTTTCCATCGCCACAAGTGCGTTCTCGGCGACAGTATCTACGCCATTCTCTGAAAGCCACTTGGTGACCTCCTCTATTGGGCTCCCAAGGCATGCTGGTTGTGTAGAACCAATGTCAGTGCATCCCCAGTAGCAATGTTGGACTCTGAGTCATGCGCCATGAAAATCGTATGCGTCCGGCCAAGTCATCTACCCAACCTCGCAAGGCCAAGACATGGTGTGCACTTAAATTTAAGTGGGCACCAGTTCTAGCCTTTTAAGCGGGTATTTCATGCAACCAACACGCCGTTCCTATTCAAAATCCTTCAAGGCCCAGGTCATTCAAGAGTGTGCCCAGCCCGGCGCTTCTATTGCCAACATCGCACTCGGCCATAGCCTCAACGCAAACCTGGTCCACAAATGGATTCGGATGCACGCGCAGAAAAGCATGGCGCTGCAACCTGCATTTATTCCGTTACCCATGCAGTTGGGCGGAGCAAGTTCGCAAGCTACATCGTCGAATATCTACGTCGAGATCCAGCATTCGCGCGGCACCGTCAAAGTGAACTGGCCAACCGAAAATGCTGCTGCTTGCGCCACCTTTCTTCGAGACCTGCTGCGATGATCCGCATCGACTTCATCTGGCTCGCTACCGAGCCGATGGACATGCGAGCGGGCACCGAAACCGCGTTGGCCAGGGTGATCGCGGTGTTCGGTGCGGCGAGGCCGCACTGTGCTTATCTATTTGCCAACCGCCGCGCTACTTGCATGAAAGTTCTGGTACATGACGGCTTCGGTATCTGGCTGGCTGCTCGTCGGTTGAACCAGGGCAAATTCCATTGGCCAAGCATCCGTCATGGAGCTGAAATGCAGTTGGACACCGAGCAACTTCAAGCTCTGGTAGTGGGCCTGCCATGGCAACGTGTGGGTTGCGGCGGCGCGATCACACTGCTTTAACGGCTGCAATTCGGCTATCGGTCTATCCCCGCGAACTGCCTGCTCTGGCAAAATCCGCAGCATGACTTCTTCGCCCAATCTCGACCAAATGTCCTCCGACCAACTGCGTGCCTTGGCAGCGCAGTTGCTGTCGCAAGTCGACACCATGGGCAAGAAGATCAACCGAGACCAAACGGTGATCGAGAAACTGACTCACGAGATCGCGCAGCTCAAGCGATTGAAGTTTGCCAAGCGCAGCAAGCAGATGAATCCCGAGCAGGCCAGCCTGCTCAATGACCTGATCGATACCGATATCGCGGCGATTGAAGCAGAGCTTCAGGCGTTGCAAACAGTGCCAGCGGCGACCGAGAAAAAGCAAAAGCCCAAGCGCACTGCATTGCCGGCAGGGTTTCCACGCACGTTGATCCATCACGAACCGGACAATACTCACTGCCAATGCGGCTGCGCACTCAGCGCATCGGTGAAGATGTCAGCGAAAAGTTAGACTACACGCCCGGCGTATTTACCGTAGAGCGTCATGTCCGTGGCTAGTGGATCTGTAATGACTGTGAAACACTGATCCAGGCGCCGGTTCCGGCACAGGTCATTGATAAGGGCATCCCGACCGCTGGGCTGCTTGCTCACGTCATGATCGCCAAGTTTGCCGACCATCTTCCGCTTTACCGGCAAGAGTCGATTTTCGGACGAGCTGGCTTGGCCATTCGACGTTCAACCTTGGCGCAATGGGTTGGCATGACGGGCGTACAGTTACAGCCTCTGGTCGATGCGTTGCGTGATGTAGTGCTCGGACAGCAGGTCATCCATGCCGATGAAATACCATTGCAGATGCTCACGCCGGGTGCGAAGAAAACCCACCGTTCTTATGTTTGGACCTACGCCACCAGCCAGTTCTCGGACTTGGCGGCGGTCGTTTACGACTTCAGCCCCAGCCGTGCCGGAGAGCACGCTCGCAACTTTCTGCAAGACTGGAAGGGCAAGCTGGTCTGTGATGATTTTGGCGGTTACAAGGCAAGCTTCGAACTTGGCGTTACCGAAATCGGCTGCATGGCCCATGCGCGACGCAAGTTCTTCGAATTGCATGCCACCAACAAGAGCCAGCTCGCCGAGCAGGCTTTGCGATACATCCAGTTGCTTTACGAAATCGAGAGCGAAGTCCGCGACCTGGAACCGGATTTACGGCGCCGAATACGGCAAGAAAAAGCCGTACCAGTGATGGACATGCTGCATGCTTGGATGATCGCCCAGCGCGATGTTGTGCCCGAAGGTTCGGCTATCAGCAGAGCACTCGATTACAGCCTGAAACGCTGGGCAGCGCTGTCGCGCTACCTCGATGACGGGGCCGTACCCATTGATAATAATTGGGCAGAGAACCAGATCCGGCCGTGGGCTCTTGGGCGCAAGAACTGGCTCTTTGCAGGGTCGCTACGCAGCGGGCGAGTGAAATCGATCAGTTGCTGCCGCATAAGTGGAATCCCATTAAGGCGACTATTTTCCAAGCGCCCAACTGTTAGGAGAGAACCATCAAGGCTTTATCAATTGTACGGCCCAGTGGCGGTCGAATCGCTTCTGGCGAGAAAACCCTCGAAGTTCGTCGTTGGTTTCCAGACTTAGATCCTTTCGAGGATCTTCTGATTGTCGAAAACGGGAGGTTTCTTCATAACGATGGTGACGAAGACGATAACGGTATTGCCGTCGCAATTGTGCGCGTGAAAGCCGTGCGCCCATTCGTCCTGGCTGACATGCAAGCGGCCTGTGCAAGTTATTTTGAAGACGGCTGGCTCGCATGGGAGCTGAGTGACTTAAGGCCAGTCACACACTCAGTGGCCATCCGAGCGGCGCGCGGTATCTACGAGGTAGACTTCTTGCTTCCAGACAAGCGCTGACCATTAAGCAAGACGTGTTGAGCAGACGCTTACTGAAAATCGGCCTTGGATTCGGGTTCGCAAAAGCCTAGTTCATATCGTCAAAGGCGAAGACTGATCACTCATCCAGTCGGACCAATTTACGCACCAAAATAGCGCACCAGTCCCATCTCAGTCCCATATGGCTTTTTTTCAGACACCAAAAACCACAAACTCCCAACTTTCTCTAGGAAAATCAGGAATTTGCGTTTACTTAATGTGGCGGTGAAGTAGAGATTCGAACTCTAGAACTCCTGCGACCATAAATATTCATCACGATAACTTCCCACTGGCAGCATCCGGCCAAAAGCGGACGGTGACAACAGGTAGCGAACGGTAGGGAGCGGAGGGGCGCGCCAGAAAAAAAAGGGTTCCCTTTGGCGGTCGGAGGAGTGCTGAGCCGATTCTATTGGGGTAGTTTGGCGATCACTTTGATCTCGAAGTCGAAGCCGGACAACCAGGTCACGCCGATAGCAGTCACTGTCGGGTAGGGAGCTTCGCCCCAGTACTCGGCCGCTACTTCCCAGATAGTTTCGAATTTCGAGTCGGGGTCGACCATGAAGATGGTCGTGTCGACCACATCCTCGAAACTACTGCCGGCCTCGGCCAAGATCGCGTTGAGGTTGGCGAAGGCCAGGCGAACCTGTGCCGCAAGGTCCGGCTCGGCCGAGCCATCCTTGCGGCTGCCGACCTGACCGGATACGAACAGAAAACCGTTGGAGCGAATCGCCGGCGAGTAGCGGTGGAGTTCGTACAGTGCATGGCGGTCAGGCGGGAAAACGACATCACGTTTGCTGGTCATTGCATACCTCCTTCGGGGCCATCGCGGCCCGCTGTTTACGATGAAGCCACTGTAAAAAAACGACCAACCTGAATAAACAAGCAACTCTGGTCATGACTGTTTGTAGAATCCAAACTATCCAGACCCGAGTGAGGCGTGAAATGGACCGTTTCGATGCAATGCAGGCCTTTGCCCGAGTGGTGGAAACCGGCAGTTTCACCAAGGCGGCAGCCACCCTGCACATGAGCAAGACCACCGTGACGCAGCTCGTTCAGCAACTGGAAGCGAGGCTGCGCGTGCGCCTGCTCAACCGCACCACACGCAAGGTCAATGTCACCGCCGATGGCGCGGCCTACTACGAGCGCGTCATCCGGCTACTGGTCGATATGGACGACGCCGAGACCAGCTTGTCCAGCGCTTCGATGACACCGCGCGGGCGGCTGCGGGTGGATGTACCCAGTCCGCTGGCGCGAATGCTGCTGATACCAGCCTTGCCGGGGTTCTTTGCACGCTACCCGGAAATCCAGCTGACCGTGGGCGTGAGCGATCGCATCGTCGACATCATTGGCGATAACGTAGACTGCGTGGTGCGCGGCGGCGAGATCATCGATCAGTCCCTGGTGGCAAGGCATGTGGGCGATCTGAAACTCGGCATCTATGCCGCGCCCGGCTATCTGCAGCGCTTCGGTACGCCGGCGCACCCCAGTGAGCTGGAGGAGGGCAGGCACAGTACCGTTGGCTTCCTCTGGTTTCGTACAGGCAAATCCTTGCCCTACGCGATGCAGCGGGGTGAGGAACGCATCGAGGCCCAGGGCCGCCCGCAACTGACGGTCGACGACGGCAATGCGTACCTCGCCGCCGGCTTGGCTGGTCTGGGCATGCTTTGGCTACCGCAGTACATGGCCAAACCGCACCTGGTCAGCGGTGAGCTGCTGCCGCTATTTGAGGACTGGCACATGGCGCCAATGCCGATGTATCTGGCATTCCCGCCGAATCGCCATGTCAGCGCCAAGGTGCGGGTATTTATCGACTGGGTAATAGATTTGATGGCCGAGCATGCGCCGGTGGTTAGGTGAAACAGGTGTAAAGCCATTTCAGGACTAGACACTCTAAACGTCCATTTTTGACAAAAGTTGTCGGTCATGAACGTCTGTTTCCGACAACGGCTATTTGCTTTAAGGCCACAAGCCTCTTAAGCCGCTGGTAGCACCCATGCCAACGGTATTGTTTGGATCATCATGTTCGTCAGTCCTAAAAGCGGTCTCCTCAATATGGTAGACCTTCGGTTCTTCCGAAAAGTATCCCTCTAAGCCCATCATGAACAGCCGATGGTCTTCACTCGCTTCGAAGCCCGGCGTGTGATCTTCGAGTGATTGCCATCTCACTATCAGGTTGAACAGCTCGGGGCTTTCGATCCCTTGCGCTAGCAAGTGGCCGCCGTAGCCCTTTGCGCGGCTGAGCAAAGGAGCGACCTCGGCAAATGCACATCTGAACTTATCAATGTGTTCTTTGTGTACGGGGAGCAAAGCAATTTCATAAATCATGGCGTGCCTTTAAGTGAGTTCAACGGTTAAAAATACGCACTTACGGGATGAGCCTATGGCTCGACTGCGATCGCGATTTTTCCTTGAATGCCGTTGTTGGGACTCTCCAACCGGGCATGGGCGAGCGCAATGTCGGCAAGCGAATAGACAGCGCCAACGTGTGGCCGCAGCTGACCGCGCGCTACCAACGCGCTCAGTTCATCAAGCTTGCCGCGGTTTTGCCTGGTGAAAACGAAGTGATAACTCGCGTTCTTGCCCCAGGCCTGAACGACGTTTTGTGGCAGTGCAATGTCCACAATCGTGACCACGCGGCCAAGTTGTGCGAGCACGTCGGGGCTACGCGACAGTGTGTTGCCGCCGATGGTGTCAAACACGACATCGACTCCGCGGCCACCTGATTCCCGGATGATGGCGTCGACGTAATCCTCCTTTTCGTAGTCGATGACCACATCGGCACCTAAACTTCGTGCGAACTCGGAGTTTGCCTCGCGCACGGTCGTGTACACCCTTGCCCCCATGGCTTTTGCCAGCTGGATCGCCACATGACCGACTCCCCCCGCGCCACCGTGTATGAGGATGCTTTCCCCCACTCTGAGCGCTGCACGCACGACCAGTGCTTCCCACGCCGTCCCGCCAACCAAGGTCAGGCTTGCCGCCTCAAGATGGCTCAGCGAGGGAGGCTTCTTCCCGACAATGCTTTCTGCAGCGACGTGGTACTCGGCATAACTTCCTGGCCCGTCAAATATTTGCGGGGTGTACCAGACTTCGTCTCCTGGTACGAAGGTCGTCACACCTGGCCCAACTTCTTCGACAACGCCAGATACGTCGTGTCCGGTAATGGCCGGCAGTTGCACCAGGTCGGGATAATCGCCACGTCGAACCTGGTAATCCAGTGGATTGATGGAGGTTGCGTGTACCCGGACCAGGACCTGTCCCGTGTGTGGCACGGGCTTGGGCACGTCGCAGAGTTCGAACGATTCAGGACCGCCAAATGATTTAAGTATCATCGCTTTCATAGTAAATCCTCGTATCTACAAAAAGGAATATCGAGATATCTAGATATATTGCGGTAAAAAAATTACAGATCTTTCCCAATGATCTCGGCAAGAGCACTGATGGTTGCCTCATTTCGTTTGTAGTAGGTCCACTGACCGATGCGCCTTACTTCGACCAGGCCCACTCGTTGCAACGTGGCAAGATAACCGGACACCGTTGACTGCGACAGTCCGATACCTTCTTGAATACTACTGACGCAGACTCCGACCGTGAGAACGTCACCTTCATCCTGCGGAGGGAAGTTCTTTGCGGGATCCTTCAAACCTTTCAAGATTTCAAGACGCGTAGGGTTTGAGAGGGCTTTGAATATTTCGATCAATTCCATAAGCTTAGGGTATCGAGATTTATCGATATGTCAATACGGGAGATTAGAACAATTTTGAACTTCGAATTGCCAACGGTTTCGTTGGCTAGACCGAGTGTCCGCTTCTGGCCGTTCTCTGCCGATCATGGTTACAAAGCGTGCTGGTCAAATCCGATGCGATCGGTGGTCAGGTCGAATGCAAACGGGTGGTCAAGTGGAGTGCAATTTCGCAGACAAAAGAGGCGGTCCGACAGGCCTCTACGATCAAGGCAAATTATTGGGCTTCAACCGCGGTGTATTTTCTTGGCATCGTCGGCATCGTCGTTGCGACCTATTACGCCAATCAGGCCAACGTCTTTGTAGCGATTCAAACGACTCTATCGGCGGTTCAAGCAGGCAAGGTTACCCCTCCACCTAACCCCGCGATGTTGCCATTACCGATCACGCCACCCTAAAAAACGGCCTTCAAAAGAAGGCCGTTTTTGTGGGCGTTAAACACTCGTTTATGGCATCTGCGGCAACTCTTGCGGGCGCAAGTCAAACACCAGCACTTCGGCATCCACGCCATTGCTCAAGGTCAGCACCTGCTCCTCGCGAACCCGCACGCCGTCACCTTCCTGCAACCGCTGGCCGTTCAGTTCAACGCTGCCACGCGCCACATGCACATAGGCGTAACGGTTGGCCGGCAAATCCAGCGTGGCGCTCTCTTTGCCATCGAACAGCCCGGCGAAGACTCGCGCATCCTGGCGCACGGTCAGCGAACCATCACGGCCATCCGGCGAGATGATCAGTTGCAGGCGACCGCGTTTTTTCTGCGCACTGAAATGCTCCTGTTGATAGCGCGGTTTGGCGCCGCCGACGTCCGGCACGATCCAGATTTGCAGGAAGTGCACAGGCTTGGTCGCCGAATGGTTGAACTCGCTGTGCGCCACGCCACTGCCGGCGCTCATCAGTTGCACATCGCCGGGGCGAATCACTGAGCCTGTGCCCAGGGTGTCTTTATGTTCCAGCGCGCCTTCGAGCACGTAGGAAAAGATCTCCATGTCGCGATGTGGGTGCTGGCCGAAGCCTTTGCCGGCGGCAACACGGTCATCGTTGATCACCAGCAGATCGGAAAAACCCTGTTCACGCGGGTTGCGATAGCTGGCGAAAGAAAAGGTGTGGAACGACTTCAACCAGCCATGATTAGCGAGGCCACGATCGGAGGCTTTACGAAGAGTCAGCATGATGAAATCTCCTTGCGGGACGTGAATTCGTCCGAGTGAGGAGAAGGTTACTGGTTACTTTGCGATGCAATAAGTAGATGAAAATTGAAATACTGTCCCTCTCAGGTTGACAGTTTTGCGGTTCAGTTCACGCATTCTTTTTTAACGACTTCGCTGTACTTGGCCATAATGCTCACTCTGCCTCATGCCTTTCATTTTTGCTCTCAGTGAAGTCTCCCCATGAAAACCGTGGCAATGGTGTTGTTCCCTGACTTTCTTCTGCTCGACATGGCCGGGCCGCTGGAGGTGTTTTCGGTTGCCAACCGGTATTTGAAACCGCAACTGCATTATCAATTGACCACCCTTGGCACTGAACGCGGCCCTCTGCGCGCATCCAACGGTGTGCAAGTGCTGGCCGACTGCTCTATCGAAGACGCACCGCAGCGCTATGACTTGTTGCTGGTGCCCGGTGGTCCCGGCGCTTACAACGAAAAGCCTCCCGCATTGCTCGCTTGGCTAAAAGAGGCCGTCCCGCGCGCCGAGCGCTACGGCTCGATCTGCACCGGCGCGTTCATTCTTGGGCATGCCGGATTGCTCGACGGTTATCGCGTCACCACGCACTGGAATTACACCGAACGCCTGATCAAGGCATTCCCGAAGGCGAGCGTCGCGACCGATCAGATTTTCATTGAGGATCGCAACCTGATTTCCTCGGGGGGTGTCACTGCCGGCATCGACCTTGCGCTGGCGTTAGTCGCCCAGGATCACGGCAAGAAGCTGGCTCAGGATGTCGCCAAAGTGTTGCTGGTGGTGATGAAACGGCAGGGCGGGCAGGCGCAGTTCAGCCCATTGATGGCGGCAGTGGCGCCCCAGGAAACCCCGATCACGCGGGTGCAGACTTACGTGCTCGAACACCTCGACGAAGCCTTTAGCGTCGAACGCATGGCTCATTTGGCGAACATGAGTACGCGGCACTTCGCGCGGATTTTCGCCCGTGACATCAATATGACTCCCATGGAATTCCTGCAGAGTGCGCGCATCGACTGTGCACGCAACCTGTTGGAAACCAGTGACCTGCCATTGAAAACCGTGGCCTACAAGAGCGGTTTCGGCAGCGTGCGGCACATGCGCTTGTTGTTCGCTGAAAAGCTCGGTCTGACGCCTGTGCAGTACCGCGAACAGTTCAGCTAGAGCCATTGTGTCCGTCACGCGCACTCGTATGTCCGTGATGCGCCCTGTGTGGTGGTTGTACCGTCAGCCGGGACTGCCAAGATAGCGGGTATGAACAACCGCCACGATGTGAACCCGGCGTCGGTGCTGTATTTCGGCCCCTACGCGTTTCATTTGCGCCAACGGTTGATCCTGGAAGGGGATCGGCCACTGCGTATGGGCGGGCGTGCGCTGGACATTCTGCAGGTGCTGGTCGAGCGAGCGGGGCGCGTGGTCAGAAAGGAAGAGTTGATTGCGCGGGTCTGGCCGACGTCAGTGGTTGAGGAAATCAACCTTCGCGTTCACATCGCGGCACTGCGCAGAGCATTGGGTGAGGGTGAGAAGGGGCATCGCTACATTGTCAATGTGCCGCAATGCGGCTATCGCTTCGCGGCGCCGGTGCACGGTGACAGCGCCGGGCAAGTGGTGTTCGAAGGTCTGCAAGCGCCCCTGCACAACTTGCCGGCGCGACTGACGCCGGTCACGGGTCGCGATTCATTGGTGGGTGCCATGGTGCGGCAATTGCCGCTGTGCCGGCTGATGACCGTGACCGGCCCGGCGGGCGTCGGCAAAACCACCGTCGCGTTGCGCGCGGCAGAGTTGTTGCTGGAGCATTTTGGTGACGGCGTGTGGCTGGTGGATCTGTCTGTGATCGACGAGCCCGCGTTGCTGTTCGATCATCTGCTGCAAACACTCGAAACCGATTTCGACACGCTATCTCGCCGCCACACCTTGCTGGTGCTGGATAACTGTGAGCACCTGCTCGACGCTTGCAAGGCGTTGGTTGAACGCTTATTGGACGCAGCGCCCAGGCTGTCGATTCTTGCGACCAGTCGTGAAGCCTTGCACGCCAGCCTGGAGACCGTGCAACAACTGCCGCCGCTGGCCATTCCCAAATCCACGGCACTGAACAGTGTTGCAGAAGTCATGGGTTATTCGGCGGTGCAGTTGTTTGTCAGTCGTGCCCGCGCGCGGCAGCAGGGATTTACGCTGCGCGAACAGGATCTCAACGCTGTGCGTGACATCTGTCGGCGACTCGATGGTTTGCCGCTGGCGATTGAACTGGCAGCGGCACACATTGATGCTTTGGCGATGGTCGGGTTGCAGGCCCAACTCGACAACTGTCTACAGATGCTCAGTCATGGTCGGCGCACCGCCGTGCCTCGTCATCAAACCCTGACGGCCGCGCTGGACTGGAGTTATCAGCACCTGAGCAAGCAGGAACAACGGGTGTTGCACCGACTGTCGGTGTTCCAGACGGCGTTTGCCCTTGATGCCGCGTTGAGTGTGATCAGTTGCGCACAACTGCCGCCCTCGATGCTGGCCTTGATGATTGAGCGGTTGGCGCAGAAATCGTGGCTGGTGGTGGTGCGGGGCACCGGTGGGCTGCGCTATCGCATGCTCAACACCACCCGGCGTTATGCTCGCGAACGACTGGAACGCAGTGGTGAGTCGAGTGATTTCGAACACCGCCATGCACGCAGCCTAAGCCGCAGCCGTTGGCCTTCAGACTCGCAGTTGACTGCTCAGCTCGTCGAGTAGCGAGCGCACCTTGCGCAAGTCCGGCGTGGCGTAGCCTTCGGTGAAGCGTTGGTAGATCGGGTTCAGCAGATCCAGCGCTTCGCGGCAGCGGTTTTGCCGTTGCCACAGTTGGGCCAGCGACGTGGCGCTGCGCAGTTCCCAAGCCAGGGCGCCCTGGCTTTGGGCGATCGAGAGTGCCTGTTGCAATACTTCTTCTGCCTGGCGGGTATTGCCGCCCGAACACCCTGATTCTTCAGCCAACAACCGATCCGCGCGAGCGCGCAAAATCTCCGCTGTACTCCAACCCGCTGCGCCGCTTTGCGCGCGTTCAAGCAATGCATCATCAACAAATCCGCTGTCCAGGGTCACCATGACTTCTCTGACCAGACCGCTGCTCTGCAACGGCATTGGCGTAGCGCTATCCGCGTCGATCACCTGCGCGTAGTGCCGTGCCCACGTATAGAACAGCATGACCGAATGCTTCTGTGCCTGCTCCAGCAACAGATGCAGCAGCGCGCGGGCGTTTTGCCGGTCACCGTTGTAATGAGCAATCAAACAACTGGCCAGCGCCAAGGTGTAACAGATCGAGGTGCCGTGGTTGATCTGCACGGCAATATCCAGCGCCTGTCGCGCGGTGCGCCAGGCTTGCTCCGGGAAACCTTGCAGCCACAGCACACGGGCGAGCACTGTCAGCGAGGCGACGCTCTGGTCGTACTGCACGCCAAAACCGTGGGTAAAACGGTTGAGGTGACCGCTGTGTGCCATCCGTTCGATCACCTGCTCGGCATGAATGCGCGCCTGCGTCTGGTCGCCCGCGTAGTGCAGGGCCAGCACCCGCAACCGGTGCATGCTCAGCGACAGCAGCGGGTCGCCATGCAGGCCAATGCGGTCGAACTGCTCGCTCTGCTCCAGCGCTGCCTGGTAATGACCGCAACTGAGATTGACCGCCATGTGTCCGGACACCGCCCGCAGTTGCCCGGCGATATCGTCGTGTGCTTGCGCCAGCGTACGGGCGTCGACGAAGGCTGCGATGGTTTCCGGGGTGCCGCCCCAGGTGTGGTAGCAGGCACTGCCGAGCGCCAGTTTCAGAGCGATTTTCACACGCGGACAAGGTTCGGCGGCCTTGTCGAGCAGGGCCAGCGCCCGACGCACGTAACCGCCGTACTCCTTGAGCAGCGACAACTCTTGCCACAACGGTGCCGAGGTCGCGGCCAGATAAATCCCCACTTCATTGGGCCCGGCACCGTTCAGGCTCCAGTCCAGCGCAGCACGCAAGTCTTCGAGACCGCGTGCATAGCGTTCGATCCACAAAGCGGTCGAGGTGCTCTCCCAATCACTTTGCGCTTGATGCATCAGCGCCAGGCAGCGTTCGGCGTGGCGTTTGCGGGTGTCGGCAAGTTCCGCGCAGTGGTCGAGTTTTTCCAGGGCGTAGCGCCGGGTGGTGTCGAGCAAGCGGTAGAACACCTCTTCATCACCGACCTCGACGTTGAGCAGAGATTTGGCGACCAGTTGTGTGACGGAGCCAAAGACCTCGTCGGGTTCAATGTGCTGACCGACAATCACGGCGGCAGCGGACTCCAGTGTGAAACCGCCACGAAAGACCCCCAATCGTCGCAAGCAAGTCTGTTCGCAAGGCGTGAGCAGATTGAAGCTCCAGTCCAGCGTCGCGCGCAGGGTATGGTGGCGTTCCAGGCTGCTCTGATTACCTGCTGGCGAGGCGGGCAGGCGCCCCTGCAATTGGCTCAGCAAACCGCTCAGCCCCAGTTCGTTGACCTGCGCCGCCGCCAGTTCCAATGCCAGGGGGATGCCATCCAGCCGTCGGCAGATTTCAATGACATGAGGCAACTCGGCATCCTGCAATTCGAAGCTCTCGTGAGCGGCAAGGGCTCGTTCGACAAACAGTTGCAGTGCCGAAAAGCTCAAGGCTTGCGCACGATCGAGCACCGCAATCGGCGGCGGGTAATCCAGGGATTCCAGGCGCTGCACATACTCGCCTTCGGCGCGCAGGCTCTCTCGGCTGGTGGCCAGAATGTGCACTTGCGGCGCGCCGCGCAAAATGTGCTCGCTGAGCAGCGCTACGGCATCGATCAGGTGTTCGCAGTTGTCGATCACCAGCAACATTTGCCGTTTGCTCAAGCCGTCGATCAACCTGTTAAGCGGTTCGCCATCGTGCAGCGACAGGTCGAGCAAGGTCGTCAGGTGCGAGCAGATCATTTGTGGGTCGTTGATTGGCGCCAGGTCCAGCAGCCGGATACCGTCCTGGTAGCGGCCGATCATCTGTTCGGCCACACGCAGGGCCACGGTGGTTTTGCCGATCCCGCCGGGGCCGACCAACGTGATGCAGCGCTGACGTGGCAGTTGGGCCACCAAGCTGTCGACCAGTGGCTGACGGCCGATCATCCGTGTGCGGCGCAGCGGCAGGTTATGCCGGGTGCCGCTATCGGCGAGCGGGCGCTGCCCGATGGACTCCAGCAGGGTCGGCGCGACAAAACTGTAGCCACGCTGCGCCACCGTGATGATGTAGCGCTGGCCGGCCTGGCCGTCGCCAAGGGCTTTGCGTAGCGCCGCCATGTGCACCCGCAGGTTGATGTCTTCCACAACACTGTTCGGCCACACCTCGGCGATCAACTGCTGCTTGCTCACCACTTCGCCGGCGTTCGCCAGCAGGATCAGCAGAATGTCCATGGCACGTCGCCCCAGACGCAACGGCTGGTCGCCCTCAAGCACCAGCCGTTGTCCGGGATGGATCCGATAGGGGCCGAAACCGATGGCCTGATTCGGGGAAAGACTCAACAGCTCACTCCTGCAATGTTTTTATGATCCTGACCGTACTGTGCGAAGCCTTTGTGACGAGCAGGGCGGAGGAAGAGAACAGCGCACGCAAGCCCTCTAATCCGCAGTATCGGGACATATTCCTCAGGTTCTTGCCTGCGTGCAACGTGCAGAAGGACGGCCTCGATGAACGCGAAGCGGCGTAACCCCCGTTTTTACGGACTGCCATGTTCCAAGCCGCGTCTTCAGGCACGCCACAATTAACAACGATTAACTCGTCTGTGTCCGGTCTAGCCCCAAAAATCCAATCAGACAAGTTCAGCGACAGGCACCGGCCTGCTGGCTGCAATGGAATGCACACGTCCGGAGGACGGCGCAATGAGCAACGTGGTGGTTGTCTATCACAGCGGCTATGGGCACACGCGGGTCATGGCCGAAGCCGTGGCGCGAGGCGTCGAACGGCATTTGGGCAGCACCTGTCGGTTGATTGCGGTAGAGGAAGTGGATGCCCATTGGGATGAGTTGCATTACGCCGATGCGATCATCTTCGGTGCGCCGACCTACATGGGCAGCGCTTCGGCGGGGTTCAAGCAATTCATGGAGGCCAGCGCGGCGTTCTATCTGGCCAAACCGTGGCGCGACAAAATCGCCGCCGGGTTCACCAACTCGGGCAGCCTGTGTGGCGACAAGCTCAACACGCTGCTGCAAATGGCGGTGTTTGCCGCGCAACATTCGATGATCTGGGTCGGTCTCGACCTGCTTCCGGCGCGTTCAGCGGCCGGATGCTTTGATGGGCAATTGAATCGTCTCGGCAGCTCACTTGGCGCCATGTCGCAATCCAATGTCGAACAGACGCCCGACCAGGCGCCACCGCCTGAAGACCGGTGCACAGCGGCGCACTTGGGCGAGCGGGTCGCGCGTTTGGCGCAGCGCATGGCGCAAACGTGAGCCCCACCCTACAAAGCGATGCAAACGCTTGCGACTGGCGCAGGCTGCGATCGTTTGATTTTGCTGCCTTGCGCCTCACGACAGCGCCAGGCGAACGGATTGATCCCCTCGCTGCGGGTGAAGATGTGACAGAAGTGCGCCTGATCGCAGAAACCGCATTCCAGGCTGATTTGCGTCAGGCTCAAGTCGGTGTGCAGGATCAAAAGCTTGGCGCGGGCGATGCGTTGGGTGCGGATCCATTCTTGCGGTGAAAGCCCGGTGCTGCACTTGAACGCCCGGGAAAAGTGACTGCGCGACAGCGAACACGCTTGCGCCAGTTCCGTGACTTCCAGACTGTCGTCCAGACGCTCCAGAATCAACTGTTTGACCCGCCGTTCGCGTTGCGGACTGAGACCGCCGAGGCGCGGTGCGTGAGGTTCGCTGGCAGGGGCGAGGGCGACGCTGTGTTGTACGTGAACCATGGCCAATGTCCGTGTCGGTGGGGAACGCACGTTCGGCACTTTCCCCCAGGTCAAAAAAACAACGTTTCGCTGAGGGTTTCATTGTTGGGCGGGGCCAGAGGGCTGACGAGTTAAACGTTGTTAATTGCGCCGCGAAGCGTTGAACTCAGCACATCGCTGCAAGTCAGCCTGTGGCAGATCGGCGAAGATGATGAAGACGCCGGGCGCGTCCGCGTGTCCGCTGATGTTGGAGGCACGCAGAGTGGCTGTCGGGGATGTAAGGCCCTGACAAACCCGCCGCCAAAGTGCCGTTGATCGAGTAAAGTAAGTCGCACTCGCGCCTGACTGAACAAGACTTCCAAGTAAGGAACAGATGCTCATGAACCGTAACGATCTGCGTCGCGTCGACATGAACCTGCTGGTGATTTTCGAAGCCCTGATGTTCGAAAAAAACCTCACCCGGGTCGCGGAAAAACTGTTCATGGGTCAACCCGCCGTGAGCGCGGCGCTTGGTCGTTTGCGTGATCTGTTCGATGATCCGCTGCTGCTGCGCAACGGTCGCGCCATGGAGCCGACCGCCCGCGCCCTGGCCATTCTCAAGGAATTGCAACCGGCGATGGACGTCATTTCCGGCGCTGTCAGCCGGGCCAAGGAGTTCGAACCGGCGAGCAGTTGCGACGTGTTCCGCATCGGCCTGTCGGACGACGCCGAATTCGGTCTGTTTCCGCCGCTGTTGCGTAACCTCCAACAAGAGGCGCCGGGGATCGTTGTGGTCGTACGGCGTGCCAACTACCTGCTGATGCCGGCGTTGCTGGCCTCCGGCGAAATCTCCGTCGGCGTCAGCTACACCACCGACCTGCCGGCCAATGCCAAGCGCAAGAAGCTGCGCGACATCCCTTGCAAAGTCCTGCGCGGCGACGACCGCCCGGGGCCAATGACGCTGGACGAATACTGCGAGCGTCCGCATGCGATGGTGTCGTTCTCTGGCGATTTGAGCGGCAACATCGACCTGGATCTGGCCAAGCTCGGCCGTTGCCGTCGCGTGGTGCTCGGCGTGCCGCAATTCAGCGGCTTGCGCGCGTTGCTCGCCGGCACCGAAATGATCGCCACCGTGCCCGATTACGCCGCGTGCGCGCTGGTCGATGGCTGCGCTCTACGCGCTGAAGACCCGCCGTTCCCGATTGATGCCGCGCAACTGTCGATGGCCTGGAGCGGGGTGCATGACAACGACCCGGCCGAGCGCTGGCTGCGATCCAGGATCAGTCAGTTCATGTCGGCATCGCTGGACATCCCGCCCGCCTGACGCTGCACACCTTTCCTGAAAATGACACAACACCCTGTGGGAGCGGACTTGCTCGCGAAGACGTCGGATCAGCCAGCATCATCGTTGAATGACACAGCACTTTCGCGAGCAAGCTCCGAAAGGTCTCTTTAGTTCCTTTTGGTTTTTGCTCGATCTGAGAAGAGAGCACATCCATCCAATTTCGCCCCGCCCCGCATTGGCATTATTGAGCTCAATGACATTTAAAGGGTCGGGTCATGAATGCCTTGCAACGCGACGAACGGGCGCGCGACGTCGGTTTACTGTTTCTACGGGTCAGCGGCGGTCTGTTTCTGCTGTGGGTGCACGGTTTGCCCAAGCTGCTGGACTTCACCGCGCAACTGCAACTGATCGAAGACCCATTCCACCTCGGTGCCCACCTCACGCTGATTCTGGCGATCTTCGCCGAAGTCCTCTGTCCGCTGTTGATCGTCGCCGGTGTCCTGGCGCGATTGGCCTGCTTGCCTATTCTATTTGTGCTGCTGGTCGCGCTGTTGGTCGTGCATCCGCAATGGAGTGTGGCCCAAGGGCAGTTCGGCTGGTTGCTGTTGATCGTGTTTGCCACTGTGTTTATCGCCGGGCCGGGACGGCTGGCGCTCAATGTTCGCCTGCCCGGAGTGCTGCGTTATGCCTGATAGCCCCTTTCAGAATGCACCCGGGAGCGATGAGATTGTCACGCTGATCGTCAAGCATCGGGTCAAGGCCGGTTTTGAAAAGCCCTATGAGGCCTGGTTGCGCAATATCGTCAGTGTGGCGGGGCGCAGCGACGGGCATCTGGGGGTCGATGTGATGCGCAGCAAGCATGGCGGGCTGGATCTGTTCACCTGCGTGCTGCGGTTTTGCTCGACCGAGGCGATGCAGCGCTGGCTCGACTCTGAGCAACGCCAGGCCCTGATCAATGAAGCCGCACCGATGCTCGCCGACGGCGACCAGACCGAAGTCGCACCGATCAACGAGTTCTGGTTCTCCCCACTGGCCGATGCCGCGTCACCGCCACCGCGCTGGAAACAAGCGGTCATCACATTGCTGGTGATTCTGCCGCACACCTTGCTCGTGCCGCTGATCTGGGGGCCGCTGCTCAAGCTGCATCCGCTGCTTTCCAACTACGTGGTGGCCACGTTCCTGATCACCCTGAGCATCGTCGTGTCAGTGGTGTACGTGTTCATGCCCCGCGTGACCCGTTTGTTCGCGCCGTGGCTGGAAGCCAGTCAGGCCCATGAACACATTGACCCCGACGAACACCCGTCACGCTGAACCCCATTCACTTTTGTCGAAGGAACTGCGATGAACGCTGATCTGATTCTGTTCAATGGCCAATTTCATACCGTAGACCGAACCAAACCGCTGGCCAGCGCCGTGGCGATCAAGGACGGTCGCTTCGTGGTCGTCGGTAACGACACCCAAGCCATGGCCCTGCGCGGCTCGGCCACACAAGTGGTCGACATGCACGGGCGCTGCGTCATCCCCGGTCTCAATGACTCGCACTTGCACCTGATCCGTGGTGGTTTGAACTACAACCTCGAACTGCGCTGGGAGGGCGTGCCATCGCTGGCCGATGCGCTGCGCATGCTCAAGGAGCAGGCCGACCGCACACCGACCCCGCAATGGGTACGCGTGGTCGGCGGCTGGAACGAATTCCAGTTCGCCGAAAAACGCATGCCGACCCTTGAAGAACTCAACCAGGCCGCGCCGGACACCCCGGTGTTTGTCCTGCACCTGTACGACCGCGCCTTGCTCAACCGCGCCGCGTTGCGTGTGGCCGGTTACACCCGCGACACGCCCAACCCGCCGGGTGGCGAGATCGTGCGCGATGCCAACGGCAACCCGACCGGCATGCTGGTGGCAAAACCCAACGCGATGATTCTGTACTCGACCCTGGCCAAGGGGCCGAAGCTGCCACTGGAATATCAGGTCAACTCGACCCGCCAGTTCATGCGTGAACTCAATCGCCTCGGCCTGACCAGCGCGATTGATGCCGGCGGCGGTTTCCAGAACTACCCGGACGATTACCAAGTGATCGAGCAGTTGGCCAAAGACGACCAACTGACCGTGCGCATCGCCTACAACCTGTTCACCCAGAAACCGAAAGAAGAGCTGACCGATTTCCAGAACTGGACCGGCAGCGTAAAGTTGCACCAGGGCGACGACTTCCTGCGGCACAACGGCGCCGGCGAGATGCTGGTGTTCTCGGCAGCGGACTTCGAAGACTTCCTCGAACCGCGCCCGGACCTGCCGCAAACCATGGAACAGGAACTCGAACCGGTGGTGCGTCACCTGGTCGAGCAGCGCTGGCCGTTCCGTCTGCACGCCACCTACAACGAATCGATCAGCCGCATGCTCGACGTGTTCGAGAAGGTCAACCGCGACATTCCGTTCAATGGTCTGCCGTGGTTCTTCGACCACGCCGAAACCATCACCGCGCAGAACATCGAACGCGTAAAAGCGCTGGGCGGCGGCATTGCGATTCAGGATCGCATGGCGTTCCAGGGTGAGTATTTCGTCGACCGCTACGGCAAGCAGGCCGCTGAAGCCACACCACCGATCAAACGCATGCTCGCCGAAGGTGTGCCGGTTGGCGCGGGCACTGACGCAACGCGGGTTTCGAGCTACAACCCATGGACGTCGCTGTACTGGATGGTCAGCGGTCGCACCGTCGGTGGTCTGGCCTTGTACGAGGAAGGTTTGCCGCGCACCACCGCGCTGGAACTGTTCACCCACGGCAGCGCCTGGTTCTCGTCCGAGCAGGGCAAGAAAGGCCAGATCAAGGTCGGACAACTGGCGGATCTGGCGGCGCTGAGCGCCGACTTCTTCCACGTCGAAGAAGAAGCCATCAAGTGGATCGAGTCAGTGCTGACCGTGGTCGGCGGCAAGATCGTTTACGCCGCAGGCGACTTCCAGGACCTCGGCCCGGCCAGCGTGCCGGTGCTGCCGGACTGGTCGCCGGTGGCGAAAGTCCCGGGCCACTGGCGCCAGAACGCGCCATTGCAGGCGCAAGTACACCAGTGCGTCGGCGCGTGCGCCGTGCACTCGCACAGCCATGAAAAGGCCCGCCTGTCGAACGCACCGGTCAGCGATTTCGCCGGTTTCTGGGGCGCGTTCGGTTGTTCCTGCTTCGCGTTCTGATCCTTACAACAAAGCGCCGACCCCGACGGTCGGCGTCTCACGCAACAACCATCCACCGAGGAGTTTCACATGAGCAACGTTCCTTACTCGCGCCTGAACAAAGACGATGCCGTCGTGTTGTTGGTCGATCACCAGACCGGTCTGATCTCGCTGGTGCAGGATTTCTCGCCGAACGAATTCAAGAACAACGTGCTGGCACTGGGCGACATCGCCAAGTTCTTCAAACTGCCGACCATCCTGACCACCAGTTTCGATGCCGGCCCCAACGGCCCGCTCGTGCCTGAACTGCTTGAACAATTCCCGGATGCGCCATTCATTCAGCGTCCAGGTCAGATCAATGCCTGGGACAACGAAGATTTCGTCAAGGCGATCAAGGCCACCGGTCGCAAGCAACTGATCATCGCTGGCGTGGTGACCGACGTTTGCGTGGCATTCCCGACCCTGTCGGCGATTGCTGAAGGCTATGAAGTGTTTGTGGTGACCGATTCATCCGGCACCTTCAACACCACCGTGCAGCAAGCGGCATGGGCACGCATGTCGGCCGCCGGCGCACACCTGATGAACTGGTTCGCCGTGGCTTGCGAGCTGCAAGGTGACTGGCGCAACGACATGGAAGGCTTGGCACATTTGCTCTCGGAACGCCTGCCGAACTACCGCAACTTGATCAACAGCTATACCAAGTTCACGGCCAAGTGATGAACTGAAAAATGCCCGCAAATTTGCGGGCATTTTTGTCTCTTCGCCGCCGCAAAACTGCGTTGGCAAACGTTGTGGCGAGAGATTTCGCTTAGTTCAGATGAGTCTTGAGTTCAGCCGCTGCCTGACGTACTGCAGCCTTCACCTCAGGAATCTGACTCAGCGGGTTGAGCAGCCCGAAGTCATGAATCATCCCGTTGTAACGCACGGCGGTCACCGGCACACCCGCTGCATCCAGATGCCGCGCATAGCCTTCGCCTTCATCACGCAACACGTCGAATTCGGCAGTCTGCACCAATGCAGCGGGCAAACCCTTGAGTTGTTCGGCGCTGGCATTCAAGGGCGAGGCGTGGATCTGTGCACGTTCGGCCGAGCGGGTGGTGTAGTTGTCCCAGAACCACTGCATCATGTTTTTGGTCAGGAAGTGGCCCTCGGCAAACTGCTGGTACGAACCGTCGTCGAATTGTGCGTTGGTCACCGGCCACATCAGCAACTGGAAACGCAGGGCCGGGGTTTTCTGTTCCTTGGCCATTAACGCTACGACCGCCGCCATGTTGCCGCCGACGCTGTTGCCGGCCACCGCCAGACGCTTGCCGTCGACGCCGATGTCCTTGCCGTGCTCAGCCACCCATTTCGTGGCGACGTACGCCTGGTTGATTGCGGTCGGGTACTGCGCTTCCGGCGACGGCGTGTAATCGACGTACACCGCGACGGCGCCGGAGCCCACCACCAAGTCACGAATCAGGCGCTGGTGCGTCGGGAAGTCCCCCAGCACCCAGCCGCCACCGTGGAAGAACATGAACACCGGCAACTCGCCTTTGACGTTGGCCGGACGCACCACTTTCAGGTTGATGGTCTGACCGTCGACGTTGATGGCCTTGTCGCTGACTTCCACGCCGGACAGATCAACCTTCACCGAAGCCTGTGCGCCGGTCAGCACGGCACGGGCGTCTTTCGGGCTCAGTTGCTCAAGCGGTTTGCCACCGCCAGCCGCGAGGGCTTCGAGGAAGGCTTGAGTGTTGTGTTCGACGCCGGGGCTGCCCGCGGCAAACGCGTTGCCGATGGAAAGAGCGAGGAGGGAAGCGGTCAGGGTTTTCTTGACGAGGGTCATGGTTGAAATCCTTTTGAGTGTTTTTAGGGTCTGTGCCTTGATGGCGGGCTGCTGTGGCACTGGGGTTCAGGCCTCAGCAACACCGTGAGCACAGATTAGTGGGGTGCCGAACAGCGAAAAAGCGGCTATAAAGCGTTTAACTGTCCACCAGAGAGTGACAATGAACCCGTTCGAAGACATGCGTATTTTTTGCCAGGTCATGGACTCCGGCAGCTTCACCGCAGCGGCCGATCAGTTGGGCCTGTCCAAGCAGTTCGTCAGCCGTCGGTTGATGCAATTGGAAGAGCGCCTTGGCGTGCGCTTGTTGAACCGCTCGACCCGGCGCCTGGACGTCACGCCGCTGGGCCAGAGCTATTACGAGTCGGCGCTGCGGCTGCTCGGCGAAGTCGAGCAAGTGGAGCAGAGCATCGCCGGACAAACCGCCGAGCCGCGCGGGACGATTCGCCTCAGTGCACCGCTGTCGTTTGCCGTGGCGCATCTTGGATGCCTGCTGCCGGTGTTTTTGCAGCGCTATCGTGAAGTGACGGTGGAAGTGGATCTGAGTGATCGCCCCGTTGACTTGCTGGGCGAGGGTTACGATCTGGCGCTACGCATTGGCGTGCTGGAAGACTCGACCCTGATCGCCCGTCGCATCGCCTCCATCGAGCGGGTGTACTGCGCCAGCCCCGCATACCTCACCGAACGTGGCACGCCGCTCAGCCCTGAAGATTTGCACAGCCACGACTGCCTGCCTTATGGGCACGGCCGCTCGGTGCAGTGGCGGTTCAATGCCGGGCAAGGCAAGCCGGTGTTGGTCAACGTCACCGGACGGATGCGCGTGAACAACGGCGAGTTGCTCAGGGACGCGGCGGTGCAGGGGATGGGGATCACTTACCTGCCAACGTTCATTGTCGGCGCGGCGCTGAAGGACGGGCGACTGGTGCCCGTACTGGATGACCTGCGGCCCGAGCCGCTGACGTTGTCGGCGGTGTATCCGCAGCATCGTCAGGCCTCGCGCCCAGTGCAGGCGCTGATCGAGTTTTTGCGTGAGCGCCTCAATCAAGGCAACGTCGCTCTCTAAGCTCACGCAAATGGAAATGTGGGAGCGGGCGACGGCTTACAAAGTCGCAACAACCACAATTGCCTGGCTGATCTAGACTCCGACCGCTCAATCAAGCGCATCGTGCGGAGTACGCCATGGAAGTGCCGAACAATAAGAACGCTATCGAAAGCAATCGTCAGGCGTGGAACGATTCCGCCCGCCACCATCAGGACTCCCCTGACTGGCAGGCGCTGCTGACTGACGTCGCACAGGCAGGTTTCTCGTGCCTCGACGACACACTGCGCGGGTTGCTGGAACAGGTCGGCGTTGACGGTAAAGATGTGATTCAACTGGGCTGCAACAACGGTCGCGAAAGTCTCTCGCTGTTCGCCCTCGGTGCGCGGAATGTGGTGGGTGTGGATCAGTCGAGCGCGTTTCTCGATCAGGCCCGCGAGCTGAACAGCCGTTCAGCGCACAACGCCGAATTCGTTGAATGCGATATCCATCACCTGCCGGCGTCGTTGCAAAACCGCTTCGACGTAGCGTTGATCACCATCGGCGTACTGAACTGGATGCCGGACATCGGCGAATTCTTGCGCCACGTTGCGCAGACCCTGAAACCGGGCGGGAAACTGGTGATCTACGAAACCCATCCGTTTCTGGAAATGGTCGATCCTGACGCCGAGGACCCGTTCCGCCTCGCCAGCTCCTACTTCCGCGCCGAACCGTTTGTGCAGCAAGAGCCCATCGTCTACGTCGGTAAGGTCGAGCAACCGGCGGCGAAGTCGTACTGGTTCGTGCACACCCTCGGCGCGATCTTCAGCGGCGCCATCGGGGCAGGGCTGAACATCGCGCACTTCAAGGAGTATGCGCATTCGAATCGGGAAGAACTGTACGACCGGTACCTGAATCAAGAGGCGCAGTTGCCGTTGTGTTTCACCCTGGTTGCCAGCAAGAGCTGACGCTGTCGCAGCCACTGGCCGCGAAGGCGGCACCAAAGCCGCCACACCTTTTGGGGTTGATTCAAGTCTGCGCCGCCGCACTCACCACTGGCCGCCCCGGTTTGCGCAGTAGCTCCAGGCGTGAGCCCTCGTAGCGGGTCTCACGGAAGAACCGCCACCGCCCAAACAAGCAGTAGAGGTGCGTCACGCGGCCCTGTTCTTGATAGCCCATACGAATGTGCAGTTTCATTGCCGGGATGTTGCGGGTTTCGCAGACGTCGACGACTTTGTTACAGCCCTGGGCGGCCATGGCTTCCCACAACGCCACTTGCACGTCCACCGACAGGCTGCTGCCGAAATAGGCGCGGGTCATTTCGCCGCCGAATTCGAAGAACTCGCCGGGTTTGACCGGGAAGTTGCAGCCGTAATAGTGGCGGTCGTGATAGTCGCGAATGCTGCCCCAGATGAACGCCACCGCGTGACCGTCGGCGTCGAGGTACATGTGCCCGGTGTGACCTTCGGCGGCGAGTTCGGCCATGGTCGCCACGCGGTCACCAAAATGCTTGGCAAACGCGCCGGCATTGTGCGGTGTGATATCGACTTTGCGCAGGCCCTCATAGGGGCGCAGCTTGTGCGGCGGCACCGGGCTGACCAGGTCACGTTCCATCCACAACAGTTCCCAATGGAAGAACACGTAGCGTTTCCACAACGTGCCGACGGTGTGGCTCAGGCCTTTTTGCTTGATGCGTTCACGCAGTTTTCCGATAACGTTCATGATGCCCTCTTTGGCCGAAGCCCAGTGTTGTGGATGTCGCTTTTTGTGTTTATAGATCAAGCCTTTACATGCCTTTCAGAGTGCCATTTTCGAAAATGTTGAAACGTATGCAAGTCAATCGAGTGCCGTGGCACCGCTTGGAAAGTCCTTGTTCAGGTCGGCGTAGCAAACCCGTGGAACGCCCATCAGCCGCTGCGCTAACACGCGGCTCAGGGATTCGCCGGGGTTGAGATACGCGTCACCAAAGTCGGCCCCGAGTTGAGTCGGATGGGCGACGATTTCCAGTACGCCGTCGGTCGGCGAGCTGCCGTTGCGCAAATCCACGGGGGTGCACACGTAGTCCGCCGTTGCGCCGGCCAGACGCTGCAAACGCCAATTGAGCCAACCTTTGAAAACGCGTTTGGGCAGATTGAGGTTTTGCCCCAGATTGCGCGCCAACCGAATCGGTACACCGTGATGCGCAGCGAAGCGCGCGACGATCTCGCCGATCGGCAAAATGTTGTGCACATGCTGGTGCGAGTCGATGTGACTGGGACGCACGCCATGATCGACGCAGCGTTGCCACTGCGCCTGCAATTCTTCATGCACCGCCTCACGGTCTTCGCGACTGAGCCACAAACGGTGGCGCGGCAGGTTGAGGTCGAATACGCCATGGCTGTCGCAGAACGTTCGGCGCTCCACAATCGTCCGGCTCAGCGGTCGCCCGTAAGTCAGGTTGAAGTGCAGCCCGACCCGGCCCTCAAGCAAGGGCTGCCGAGCCATGGTGCACGCGGCTTCGAACGCTGGCATGTTGGCCATGGCGGTGGCGGAACTGATGACCCCGGCCTGAAACGCCGCGAAGATCACCGCGTTTTCGTTCGGGCTGAGGCCGAAATCGTCAGCGTTGACTATGACTTGGCGAGGCATGTTCGCCCTCCGTGGTGATCGCGACAGGTTTGACGACAGGTGCAGGTTTGGCCGCACGTTTTGCCCGCCACCGTTGCAATGGCGGTTTGAGCCGGTGCCAGACGCGTAATGCCAGACCCAGCGCCAGGCCACTCGGGCGCCAGGAATAGAAACTCCAGCGCCAGTGTTCCAGTTGCCCGGTCATGCGTTCGTGCAGTTGGTGGCTGGAGTTTTCCAGGCTGACCCGTGAGGCATCGATCCAGCGCCAGTGGTCGTCCAGGCCCCAGCGAATCCATTCCTCCAGCAGCACCCGGCCGCTGCCCAGATCGGCGTATTGCGGCAGGAAGGCGAGGTTGTAATCGTAGAGCCGGCCCTGTTCGAGCAAGCCCAGGCGATAGCTGATGCAGCGCCCGTTCAACTCCAGCGTCACCACCCGCACCAAGCCTTGGCCGGCGAGGGCAATGAAAGCGCGCTCGATCAGATGGCGACTGCGTTCGCTGGCGAAGATCCCGACGCCTTCGTCGCCTTTCCAACTGACCGCTTCGACTTCGCCGATGACCTGCAACAGCGGACCCATGCTGATCGCGTCCGGAATGATCCGCCGTACCTGAGCCCCGCACGCGGCGATGCGCTTGCGAGCCCGGCGCAGTTTGTAGCGTGGATCGCCGGACACTTCCTGATGATCCGCCTCGCTGATCAGGTGCACAGGCGCCCGACAACTGAGCCGTCGCTCGCCCGCAGAGCTGTGTGCCATCCATTCGGTGAGGCTACTTTCCTCACCGGCCGGCTCCGAGAGTTCGTTGAGCTGAAGCAGTGCATGGGGCAGGCGTTGGCGAATCAATACAAGGGCCTTGCGCATGTCCTCGCCGGCCAGCAAAGAGAGCAGGGCCAAGCGATCAGCCAACGGATACCCCAAGTGGTGCAACACCCGAAACCGCAACCCGGCGAAGCGCTCACGACTCGCCACCAGCGGTAGGCACAGACGCAATTGATCCGCCTCCCATCCCAGCAGGATGTGCAGGCGCTCACCCTCGCCAAGGGCCTGCTCGGCCGCACACAACCAGCCAAGGTTGTTGAACGGCGTGTGGTCCGTCACGCGCAGGCGCAGCGCTTCATACGCTGTTGCCGGAAAGTCGGCGGCGCACAATGAAGTACGCCATTCGAATCGCGTCGCCATGGGCTCAGGCCGCCGTTACTGTGACGGGTGGACGGGAAGGTTTGCGTAGCGCTTCCAGGCGCGAACCGCTGTAGCGGGTTTCGCGGTAGAAGTTCCAGCGACCGAACAGGGTGTAAATGTTCATGATCCGGTGTTGCTCGGTGTAGCCCATGCGCAGGTGCAGTTTGAGCGCCGGGATGTTGTGGAATTCGCAGACGTCCACGACCTTGTTGCAGCCCTGGGCGGCCATGGCTTTCCACAGCGCCAGTTGCAGATCCACCGACAGTTCGCTGCCCCAGTAGGCTCGGGTCAGTTCGCCGCCGAATTCGAAGAACTCGCCGGGTTTCACCGGGAACAGACAGCCGTAGTAATGCCGGTCGAGATAGTCCCGCGCGGTGCCCCAGATGAACGCCACGGCGTCGCCCTGATCGTCCAGGTGCATGTGCCCGGTGTGGCCTTCTCTGGCCAGTTCGGCCATGGTGCCGACGCGGTCGCCAAAGTAGCGGGCAAAGGCACTGGTGTTGTCCGGCGTGATTTTCACCACCCGCAGCGGCGGGTAGGGTTTGAGGTTGTGCGGGGGGACGGGACTGACCAGATCACGCTCCATCCACAGCAATTCCTGATGAAAGAATACGTAGTGCTTCCAGGCCTTGCCGAAGGTGGCGCGCAGGCCTTTTTGTCTGATGTGTTCGCTGAGTTTTTGCACAATGTTCATGGTCTTGACTCCTGATGACGATGCATCGCGTGGCCCAGGCCAACGCGGCGGAACATCAAAGGACGGTTCATGACGCTCTCCAGCGGAGCGAGAACAGGGTTTGCCCCGGCAGGTCGAAGCGCACGCGTCCGTCCTTGCAGGCAAACGGCGCATCGCGGCTGCGGTTGTCGGCGCCGAAGTAGCGCAAGGCGCCATTGTTCAGCGGACACTGGGTGCCGCTCAGGTCTACACGTTGCAGGCGGGTGCCTTTGTTGACGCCCAGCAAGCCACGCTGCTCATCGCTGGACATCGCCAGCACGTCGACTTCAAACCCATCGTTGTCCAGCGCCAGGACGTTATGCAGCCAGTGTTGCGCGATGAATTGCTGGGCCAGACCCACTGGTTTGAGTTCGAAGCGTTGTTCATCGGCCGAGACGCGCAGCATGCCTTTGGGGTACTGCGGTTCATCGGCGGCCTGGAACCAGTTGAGCATGCTCAGCAAGCCGTCCTGGGAGGCGTTGATCACCACCGACGCCCACCACAGCGCGGCGTAATGGGTTTCCTGATCGTAGGGGCTGAGGCTGGAGCCGCTGGACAAATTGGTCTGATCGAGCAGCAAGGCTTTGCGTGGCTGGCCTTTGTCGTCGAGGCCAACGAGTTCGGCGGCGCGGCGTACGCTGTCGCGGTAGACGCGGGTGGCGAGCAGGTCGCGAATCATCCATTCGTGCCACGCCAAGGCGTCGACCTGATCGCCGGATTCGCTCAGCAAGCGCCGTGCCCAATCGATACCACGCTTGTCTGCCGCGTTGTCAGCGAACGGCCCGTTGACCAGCCGCGAACTGGCCGGCATGGCGATACGCACGCCAGCCTTGGCGTTCGCCGGGTCGCTGCGCACCTGCCGGGCCATGCTGGCGAAGATCGCCTGATACTGCGCGTAGCTGGAGTAGTTGAGGTTCGGTTCGTCGGCAAACCCGATGTAGTGGGTGCCTTTGCCGCCTAGCGTGCGGGTACTGGCGAGCCACGCATCAAGGCCGCTGTTGCTTTGTACGTCGGCGCGCAGATCAGCCTGACGCTGGCTGCCGGCGAGCAAGGTGATGTCCTGCTGGATGCCGAAACGATCCTGATAGAACTGACGGAACGCGTCCTCGAAATGCCGGTTCCTCGCCGTCACATCAACAAAGCTGTAGTAACTGGCGGCAGTGGGTTTCAGCGCATCGAGGGCGGCATAGCTGGTGGTGGGCGGCATCACATAGGGCAGGGCGATGCCCAGATCCGGCGTGCGCCCGAGCACTTTGTCGTGCAGGGTCAAGCGGGTCTGGCCGACGTCTTCGCGCAGCGGTTTGAGCTGTTGTGGATTCTGCGCAAACAGATTGGCCGTGCCGTCGAGCCAGAACGCGGCTTTGCCGCTGCCTTGCAGGCGCAGGCGCCAGACTTGTTCACGCTCACTGACCGGCAGCGCGACCTGATCGAACTGCCAATAGGCGCGGTACGGTTTCAGGGCCAGCGTCAGTGCCTGACCATCACCCACCCGTTGCGCCTGCAGCGCACTGACGCCGCCATGAAATTTACCGGCCAGCACCGCGCGCTCACCGGGCGCGACCTTGAAATACAACATGTCGCCGTTCTGGGCTTGAACGCTGAAGTGCACTTTGGCCGGGGCGAACAGCGCGACCGTGTGTTCATCGTGTTCTATCCGGTAATTGCGGAAGCTGTAGCCGGGGATTTCCAGTCGATAGCTGGCGGCGCCGGGCGCCAGACTCCAGCGCTGGCTACCACGGGTTTCACTGGCCTTGATGAACCTGTCACCTTGCAGTTTGCCTTGGCCGTCGAGCAGGTACAGATGCTCTTCGTTGGCATCCGCTTGCCACGCCGGGGTCCAGCGCACGGTCACGCTATCGGGTTGATCGGTTTGCAGGTACAGGCTGGCGTCGCGGATTTCGCCCCAACGCATCGACGCCGCGAAGGCGTCCAGCGAGAGGCCGAGACCGAACAGCAGGGCCAGGCCTTTCATGCGGCTTTGCGACGTTGCAGCATCAACCACATCGGGGTGATGTCGCTGGGCAGGATGATCAGGGTTTGCCAGAACGGCACGCCGCTCAGACGGCAGTACAACACCAGCATCGCCACCGTGACGGCGAGATAGGCAATCGACGAAGCCGCCGCTGCGCCGACAATCCCGTAGGCCGGAATCAACACCAGGTTCAGCGCCAGATTGAGCAAGGCCCCCAGCCCCATCAGCAAGGACACCGTGCCGGGGCGATTTTTGCCCAGCAAGTCCAGACGCAGAATGCTCGCATAGCACAAACCCAACAGCCCCGGCAGTAACGCGAGCAGCGCCGGATAGGCCGGTTGGTAGGCGATGCCGAACAGGGTGACGATCAGCCAATTGCCGATCACCGCCATGCTCAGGCATGCGCCGAGCATCACCGTTGCGGTCAGGCGTAGCGCCAGCGGGGTGACTTTGTCCATGCCTTCGTCCTGTTGCAGCAGGCGTTTCATCAACGGCGTGGTCACCGCTTCCGGGACGATCAGCAGCAGTTCGGCGGCGGCGCTGGCCATGGCGTAATGACCCAGCGCGGTGCTGCCGAGCAGGGCGCCGATGAACAAATAATCCGAGCGCAAAATCACTTGCTGGAACAACAGGTCGGGATGGCTGCGGGCGCTGTAACGCAGCAGCTCTTTCTGGCTGGCGCGATCCCATTGCAGTTGCAACGGTTGCGCCCGTTTGAGCCAGACCCAACCGACCAGCACCACCAGGCTGATCCCGGCCAGCCAACTGATCAGTGCCGCTTCAAGGGCGGCGCTTTTCCACATCCAGAAAAGCCCGAGAAACATCAGCAGCGGTGCCAGCGACTCCACCAGGCGCAAGGCATTGAATGCGACCACGCCGCCGGACGCGTTGTGCAACGTCAGCAAGCCGCTTTTCAACACCGTCAGCGGCACTGCCAACAGCAACAGCCAGGCGAGCAGGCCAAGCTGCGTGGTCACATCCAGTTCACCGCCAAACTCGCGCACCAGCGCGACCACCAGCAGGGTTAACAGCGCCGCCAGCAAGCATCCGAAAACCAGCACCTGACTGAGCAACACCCCCAGCGGCCTTTGTTTGGCGGCCTGATAACCGACCGCCGAATTCAGCCCGCCACTGGTGGCCGCGCTGATCAGGTCGGGCAAGGTGCTGAGCAATGCAAACAGCCCGCGTTCACTCGGCCCGAGGATCCGCGCCAGCAGCACGTTGCGCAGTAAACGCAGGGCGATCATCGCCAGTTTGGTGCCCATGCTCAGCGCCAAGTGCTTGAGGTAGCGGCCTCGGCTCATGGTCGTGCTCCGCGAAATATCCGCCACGACAGCAGTTGCGGATTGCGCGCCGTGCGCTGACTGACACCGAAACGCGGCAGGTTCAGCGGATTGCCTTCACCGCGATAGAGGCCGGTGCTGGTGCCCAGCGCAAACGGATAATCGTGATCGGCAACCTGCTTGCGCACGCGCTCGTCGTTGTCGCCGTTGGGGTAGCAATACACCGGCAGCGGCCGGTTGCAGCCGTTGTGCAAGGCATCGCGGCTGCGGCTGATTTCTTCGCTCAGGCGCACATCGTCAAGGCCGGTAAGGATCGCGTGACTGGCGCCGTGGGGGCCGAAACGCACCAGACCTGAGGCTTCCATCGCGCGCACCTGATGCCAGTCCAGTGCCTGCGGTTGTGATTCTTGCGGGCACTCATCGGTCAGGCGTTCAAGTTCTTGCGGTGCCAGTGTCTTGAGCCCTTGCAGGTAATGCAGCAGTGTCAGGCTGCGCCGATCGACATCAATGTCATCGAGCAACACCGGCAGCGGATGGCCCGTGGCATGCAAGCGCTCGATCAAATGCATCCGCGCCTTGTCGCCGTGGCTGCCCCACAGGGTTTCGCCCACGGCCTCCCACCAAAAACGTTGACGGCTGCCGATGAAATCGGTCGAAAGGAAAATGCTCGCCGGCACCTGGTGTTTTTGCAGCAGCGGGAAGGCGTTGACCGCGTTGTCGCGCCAGCCGTCGTCGAAGGTCAACGCCACCCTTGGGCGCTCGGTGTGCAGCGAATTGGGCTGAAGGATTTCCATCAGCGGTACGCATTCGAAGTGGCGACGCAGCCACACCAGCCAATGCTCGAAGGCCTTGGGCCCGACGCACAGCTCATTGCGGTGGGGCAGGTCGGCGGCGCGGTCGTTGGACAGCACCCGGTGCAACATCAGAATCACCCCGGCGCCCTGCAACTGGTTTCGGCCCACGGACGAGTTGAGATAGAGCCAGCCACTGGTGCTTTTAATTAATTGTTTGATCGCCATGGCTTCGGTCCTCTTAGCGGTTCTGTTCAGGATTCCACTGGGCATAGCGCTGGCCGCGCAGGAACTGCCACAAGCCAAGACTCATCCCGGCGAGAGTGACCAGCACAAAGGCGGCGAGGCGGAAGGGTTTGGGCAAGCGGTGTTGCGAATCCATCAATCCGGCTATCGCCACGGCGTAGCCGAACAGTTGTGCAATGAGGCTCAGGCGATAGAAACCGTGCTCGCTCCACAGCCAGAAATTGCTCAGCAACAATGGCAGCAAAAGGATTGGTGCCAGGCGGCGGATCAGTTTGTGGCTGATCAGCGCGATCGAATACAGGCCATATTTCAGCGGATTGAGCAGTTCGCGGCGCTGAGCGAGGCTTTGCAGCCCGCCGACGGTGACGCGTTGACGACGACGGAACTGTTTGTCGGCTTCATCGACGCCTTGGTCGATGACCTGCGCTTGCGGTACATAGACGATGCGTTTGTGCGCGACCGGCGCGCAGGTGCTGATAAAGAAATCGTCGTTAACCTCTGCCGGCACGTTCTGGAACAACTCGCGGCGCAGCGCGAGCAGGGCACCGTCGGCGGACACCATGCAACCGGTGCGGTTTTCCACCCGGCGCAGCCAGCCTTCGTAATGTCGATACAGGCTATCGCCGACGCTCAAGCCGCCACCGGTGACCGGGATCACCATGTGCCCGGCACAGGCGCCGATTTGCGGGTCGCTCAATGGCGCCAGCAAATGTCCGAGGGTGTCGCGTGACCATTGGTTGTCGGCATCGGTGAACACCAGAATGTCGCCCGTGCTCAGGGCCACGCCGGCGTTAAGCGTCGCCGCTTTGCCTTGGCGCGGCAGGTCGAGCACGGTAATGCGCGGATCGACGACGTTGTGTGCACAAGCCACGGTGTCATCCGTCGAGCCGTCGCTGGCGAGAATGATCTGCAAACGGGCAGGCTGATAATCCTGGGCCAGCAGCGTGCGCAACTTGTGCTCGATGTGCCGCGCCTCGTTGTGGGCGGCAATCACGATGCTGATGTTCAGCGGCGGCGTTGGGCCATGCCGGCTGGCCGCGAACAGAGGCGCCAGTATCGTCAGCAAAAGCGGGTAACCCACATACGCGTAGACCGGTAGCAACAGGCACATCCAGAAAATGAACTCAGCCACGGGCAGGCCTCCTGGCATTCCAATGACACAGACTGAGAATGAACGCGGCGCCGGCCAGGTGCAGGCGTACCCAGTGCAGGCCCCACAGTTGCAGGGTCAGCAAGAGGTCACGATGCTTGATGCTTTGGCGAATGCTCAGCACCAACCCCGGCACCAGGGTCAATATCAGCATGGCCGCCGCGTGATGAGGAAAATTGTCGAGCAGGGCCGAGATCGCCAGAAAGTCGAGGAGCCAGACCAGCAGCGAAAGCATCGGGAAACGCAGCAGACGCAGGCTGTAACCGTGGGTGCGCAGCAGTTGCAGATGACTGCCCTGACGCCACATCTCCTTGCCCATCCACTCGCGCCAGTTCATTTCGTAACCCCAGTGCAGGGCTTCGTTGTCGTTGATCGACAGCAGCAACGCACCGTTTTCACGCAGGCGCAGGGTGAACTCCTTGTCTTCGCCGGTACGCAGGCTTTCATTGAAACCGCCGACCTTGTCGAACCAGTCACGGCGCATCAGCAGGTTGGAGCTGGGCAGCCAGTCCACGACGTGCGAGGCCTGCGCGCAAATACGCTGGGTGCGACGCTGCCACGCGATGGCGTACCACGGCGCTTGTGCCGGGATGCCCAGGTCCAGCGCAAACACATCGGCCTGACCACTGGCGTGCAGATCGAACAGCGGCTGCAGCCAGTCTTGCGGCATCTCAACATCGGCATCAATGAAGGCCAGCCAATCACCGGTTGCGACCGCCGTACCGCGATTGCGCAGGGCGCCGATCAGCAAACCCGGATGCACCAGCACTTGTGCGCCAAACTGGCGGGCAATGTGCGGGCCGTCATCGCTTGAACCGTTGTCGACCACGATCAGTTCGCACTCGACGCCGGCGGCGTGGGCGGCTTTTTCTGCCGACAGCAAGGTGCGGCCAATGTGCCGGGCTTCGTTGTACATCGGGATGATGATGCTGATTCGGCTCATGCGACGGCCTCCGTGATCGGTTCTTGTTCGGCTTTCAGGCGCAGCACCCAGGTCATGGCAAGCATGATCCACACGTATTTCTGGTTCGGCGCACTGAGGAACATCAGGAACAACGTCAGCGACAGGAAACTCACGCTCAGATGGGTCATCAGGTCCGCCTGTTGCCAGTCGCGTCGGCGCATCCACACGGCGCGTGCGCGGATCAGGTTGTACAAGCCGAGCCCGAGCATGCCGACGAACATCAGGCCGGCGGGAATCCCCAGTTCGCTGAAGATTTCCAGATAAGTGTTGTGAGCGCGGCGATAGAGGTCACCGATCTTGCGGTTGGCCGAAAACGCCTTGGCGTAGCCGGTGGTCGCGTAGTGCAGCGCGAAGGTGCCGGGGCCGGAGCCCAGCAGCGGGTTCTCGCGGATCATCTGCGTACCGACAACGATGTAGGAAGCACGGCGGCCGAGGGATTCGTCGTTATGGCCCTTGGCGCCGGCACTTAATACGCTCAAGGATTGAATGCGCGCCAGGTAACCGGCGGGCATCGCATAGATTGCCAGCGGAATCACGATGGCCGCGCCGAGCATGGCGAAGCCCAGGTGCCGTGGGCGAATTCGTGTCATTTGCGCGCGGTAATGCCAGCCGCCGATCAACAGACTCAAGGCCACGACCACCAGCCCTGAGCGCGATTCGGTCTTGGTCATGCCGCCGAGCAACAGCAGGCAGCACGCGCCCCAGAACAACCGATGCAGCAGGTTAGGGCCGCGAATCACCAGCAGCAGCCCCAGCGGGATGGCGAAGGCGATCAGCATCGCGAAGGCGTTGGGGTCTTCGAGCAGGCCGGCAGCGCGGCCCTGATCCTGGAATCTGGTCGAGAACATCGCCATTGCGCAGGTGCTGCTGACGGCAAGGGTGACCAGTCGGGCGAACAGGTCGAGGTTCAGCTCGCGGCCGATCAACAGGGTGATGACAAACAGGATCAGCCCGACGCTGAGCTCGCGCAGATGCTCCAGCGACATGCCCATGTCATCGGTGTTCAGCAGGCTGAGGAAGTACAGAACCATGAACCCGATCAGGTAACGCCAGATATTGCTGCGCAGGCGTTCGGAGGGAATCTGATGCAGCGCCAGTTGCAGCATCAGAATCACCGCCAGCGAGGCACCGAGCAGTTTGCTGCCGGACAGCGAACTGTCCTTGAAGAAACCTTCGAACGGCACCAGTGCGGCGATACCGAGCAGGCCCCAGGTTGGCTTGCGGTACAACACCGTGAAACCCACCAGGCCCAGCACCGCTCCCGGTGCCAGATACGGATAGGGGCTGGCCAGCAAAGCGATGCAGACCAGACCGAGCAGACTGACGATCGAGAGCGGGAAAATCATGCGCGTGCCTCCCGTGCCGTGCGGATGTAGAGCTGCGACCAGCGTTCGGCCAGGGCCTTGAGGTCGTAGCGATCCTGTTGCGTGCGTTTGGCGTTGTCGCGCAGTTGTCGCGCCAGTTTGGGCTCGCTCAACAACGTTTCGAGCTGATGGGCGAGGGCGGTGCTGTCGGTCGGAGCGGCGAGCAAGCCGTTGTGCCGATGTTCCAGCACATCGGGAATTCCGCCGACACCAAACGCCACCACCGGCACGCCGGCCTGCATTGCCTCCAGCAAAATCATCGGTGTGCCTTCGGTGCGCGAGCTGATTACCAGCGCATCGAGCTGCTGCCACCACGGTTGCATGGCCGTCTGATAACCCGGTAAACGAATCCGTTGCTGCAAACCGGCGTTGTCGATGCGTGCCTGCAACGCCTCGCATTCCGGCCCGTCGCCGAGCATCACGGCGTCCAGTTGCGGGTGCTGATGACACAGCGGGATCAGCGCATCGAGAAACAGATCCGGGCCTTTCTCGCTGCTCAATCGGCCAACGTAACCGGCCAGCCAGCGTTGCCGACCCGCATCGGGAACCATCGCCGCAGCCGCCGGCAAACCATTGGGGATCACCTGCAACTTCTCGGCCTGTACGCTGGCATCGCGGTGCAACACCGCGATGCTTTCTGCCACGCAGACCACCCGATCCACCGACGCGGTGCGGCACAGTTGCAGGCTGAGCCAGGTGTAGAACTTCTGCTTGCGACTGCGCGGCGTGAAGCCGTGTTGGGTGATGACCAGCGGCAGGCGCAACAGTGTCGCGCCCATCCAGCCAAACAGCAGGCCTTTGAAGTTGTGCGTGTTGATCAGCGGCTTTTCACTGCGACGCTGACGCAGGTGCCGCAACAACTCCCCAAGCCCGCCGCAGCCACGGCCATCCACCCCGGCTTCGCGAAAGCGCTCGATCAATTCTGGCGGCGCGTCGAGAAACAGCACCTGATGCTGCCCCGGCGTCGCCAGACAATGATCCAGCAACATCCGCTCGGCCCCATAGAAACCGCCGCTGCTGAGCAAATGAATGATCGGCAGCGAGGTCTTCGGGGTGGACACGGTGTTCAATTGCGCACCCAGTGCAGGAAGCTCGGCACCGTCCAGTTTTTGTGCGGATTGCTCGGTAGCACGTTCTCGTCGTTGATCACCAGCAACACCGGCAGACCAAGCTCGTGGCTGATTTGCGCCGGGTGTTTGAAGCGATGGTCGAAGAACTCACGCACATAGACCAGGGCAATGGCCAGCAGCAGACCGGTGAACAGGCCGAATGGAATGATCAGCATCGGTTTCGGGAACGCCGCTTCGGTGGGTTCGAACGGCGGGCTGAGCACCCGGGCGTTGGACAGATCGTCGTTCAGCGCGCCGACGGTGCTGCTCTCGGCGAAACGCTGGGCGTAGGTCGAGAACGCGGCGTGCATGGCGTCGATTTCGGTGTCCATCTGCCGCAGCTTGCTTTGGGTTTGCTGCAGGTCACGGATACGGTTCTTGAATTCGGCGATGCGTGCGGTTTTCTGATCGATCACCTGCTTGACCACCGAAAGATCGTTGGTGCGCTCCTGAATCCGGTTGCTCACCACCTTGAGGAACTGCTGGCGGGTGCGGCCGATTTGCTCGCGGGTCAGCAACATGGGTTCACTGCCAGGCTGGAACACCGCAAGGTCGTTCATGTAGCGGCTGACCTGAGTGGTCAGTTGCTCGCCCAGTTGTTTTATTTCCCGATCTTCGAACGCCACATTGTCGACGGTCGTGGTGAAGGTGAAGGGGAAGGTGTAGTCGTTGAGCTTGTTGTTGCTGCTGGCGGCGGCCAGCGCGGTTTTCAGGTATTCGAGCCAGCGCTGGCTTTGCAGCAGGCGATCGCGATACAGGTTCAGTGCCTGTTCCTCGGTGTTGATCGCGTTCAGGCGGAAGGTGATTTCTTCCTTGGGATCCGCCGCACCGACACTTTCGAGCAGTGCCTGACGGTTGCCTTCCAGGCCGTCGAGCCGTACTTGATACAAGTGCTTTTTGGATTCGTAGAAGGACTGCGGCAGGTCGATCGATTGCAGCGCCTGACGGCTCACCAGATAGTTTTGCAGCAGGGCCGTGACAAAGGTCGTGCCTTGGTGCGGGTCCGGGAAGCTGTAGATGATCGAGATCACGTTGGAGCCCGGCAGGGTCTCGATTTTCAGGCTGTCGATGGCTTGTTGGGTCAGCGCATCTAGGGCTGTGTCACGCACCGGGTCGGTTTCCAGCCCGAGCATGTTGCGCGTCGGGTTGATCACGTATTGACGCAGTGGCGAGGTGAAGTAGCGCTTGAAGGGCTCGCTCACCAGTTTGTTGAACATGCCGGGCGAGGGCGTGTATTCGCCTTTGTCGCGCAGTTCGCTGATGGTCTGACGGATCAGCGCCGGCGAGCGGAGGATGTTGCTCTCGGTTTCCATGTCCGCCAGCGACGGCGGAATGAACGTGGCGTTATCGACCGTCAGTGACGTGGTGGCGTCACCCTGGGAGAGTTTTTTCGACTGCACGATCACCTGTGCGGTGATATCGAAGCTCTGTTTGAGCACCAATGGCAGCAGCAGGGCGATGACTGCAAAGATCAGGAAGACCCGTTTCACCAGTTGCTTGTTGGCGAAGAAGATCCTGAAGAACTCATGCAGGTAGTTTTCCTTTGGATTCATGATCGTTCACCTGGGAGTCAGTTACTGCTGCTGCTTTTATTGTCGACGCGGTAGCCGAAGCTGAACCCGACGCCCTGGAACAACACCACGTCGGCCAATTGCCGGGCGAGTTCGCCGGCGCTGGCCAGTTTGGTTTTCGGTACGAAAAGCATGTCGTCCGGTTGCAGATACGCGATCTGCGAGGCGTCGCCGGCCAGGGCTTTTTCCACGTCGTAATGCACGGCCTGCACCTGATTGCCGTTGCGGCGCATGATCACCACCGAATCCAGGCGCGCCTTGACGTTGGTGCCGCGCGCCAGGGTCAGCGCTTCTAGCACCGATACCGGCCGACGGATCGGGTAGGAACCCGGTTGGCCGACTTCACCCAGCACGTAAATCTCGTTGCCGGCGGTGGATTTGAGCAGTACATCCACGGTCATCCGCCCCGGCAGTTGTGCGTATTTCTGGTTAAGGAACGTTTCCAGTTGATTGACGGTCATGCCTTGCAGCGGCACGGCGCCGATCTCCGGGAAACTCGCGTAACCGTCAGTGCCGACGGTGATCTCGCGGCTCATGCCGGTGGCCGGGTGGTTCAGCGCACTTTTCAGGTTCTGCTCGTTAGTCAACGGGCTGATGATCTGCACCGTCAGTTGATTGCGGTTGGGCTGGAACAGTTGTTTGCGCTGATAGGCCCGCTGGATTTCCTGACGGGCCTCATCGCTGGTCAGCCCGGCGATTTTCACCGAGGTGTTGGCGCCCGGCAGTTCGATGGTACCGTCGGGCAGCACCAGTTGATTGCCGTTGAGCTGGCTGGCAGCGGTGAAGTTCAGGCCGATCTGGTCACCTGACTGCACGCGGTAAGCGTCCGAGCCGCTGGTGCTGATGTGGAAGATCACGTCCAGCACATCCTGCGGGCGCAGGGTCTGCTCGATCTTCGGCATGTCGGTGGCCTGGGCGTTGGCCGGAGTGGCGGTGAGAATATTCACCGGCATGGTCTGGACTTCGGAAGTGCTGGAGCAACCTGCAAGCGGCAGCAACAGCAGGACAAGCATTCTGGCGTTCATGGCGTCATCCTTCGCGGTGGCCTAGAGGTTTTTGTAAAGCCATTTGGGCATGTAGTACTTGCGCCGGTTAAACACGCTGCCGACCACTTTCGCCCCGGCCTGGGTCAGGCGTTGCACGGCGGCCTGGGCGACTTCCCAGCGGGTGTCTTCGGCGCGTACGACGAACACCACGCCATCGACCTGAGTGCTGATGACCAGCGTGTCGGCGGCGGAGTACACCGCGTCGCCATCGATCACCACAAAGCGGTACTGGCTGCCCAACTGGTCGAGCAACGGGCTCAGGCGCTCGGCGGTCAGGTGTTCCATGGTGCGAATCGGCCGGCCGTTGGGCAGCACATGGAAGGGCAGGCTTGAGACCTGCACCACACAGTCCTGCAACAGCGGCGGGTTGTCCGGGCTGAACAGCAAATCCCGCAGGCCGCGCTCCTTGCCCAGGTTCAACTGCTGGGTGAGGTTGCTCGCCGACTGGCTGGCATCGACCAGCAGCACTTGGCCGCTGCTCATTTGTGCCAGTTGACTGGCCAGCGCCAGAGCACTGGTGGTGGTGCCGGCACCGGGGTTGGCGGCGGTCAGGAACAGGATCCGCAGATTGAGATCCAGCACGGTCGAGGTCAGGTTCGATTCGCTGGGACTGGCGATGCTCAGGCTTTTGTTGGTTGAACCGTCCATTAGCTTGCTCCGTGGCCGCTGAATACTTTGAAGGGGGTTTTCAACAGGATCTTCAGATCAAGCAAAAGGCTTTGCTCGGCGATATAGCTGAGGTCCAACTCAACGCGCTGGTCGAAGTCGATGTTGCTGCGTCCGGAGATCTGCCACAGACCGGTCATGCCGGGGTAGATCGCCAGACGTGCGAGGTGGTTGTCCTTGTAGCGATAGGCGTTGAACGAAGTCGGACGAGGGCCGACCAGGCGCATGTCACCGGTCACCACGTTGATCAGGTTGGGCAACTCGTCAAGGCTGGTACGCCTCAGGAAACCGCCGATGCCGGTGATGCGGGGGTCCTTGTCGATCTTGAAATCGATGGCTTCGGCACCGTGCTTGTTGAGATGGCGCAGCGACTCCTTCAACTCTTCGGCGTTGGCGACCATGGTGCGAAATTTGTACATGCCGAACTTGCGGCCGCGATAGCCGGTGCGTTGCTGCACGAACATCACGGGCCCCGGGCTGGTGAACTTGATGGCCAGGGCCAGGCCCAGCAGCACGGGGGAAATCAGCAGCAGAATCAGCAGCGCGCCGAAACAGGCGACCACCCGATTGGTGCGCGACAGTTGCCATGGACGACCGCCATCGCGCCCTGTGAACCACCCGCGGCCTTGGCGGTGGATCGCCGCATCGAGGCGCATTCGGTGCTCGGGGTCGACGCGCTTGTCACGCCGCATCTCTTGGATCGGCACACCTTTTTCATGTCCAGTCATGGAGTCCTCCACATAAATTCAGCCGCGAGCGGCGCGTGGGCGATAGGCAGTGGGGTAGTAGTCGCGGAACCAGGCGATGAAACGCCCCAGTCCTTCATCCAGTTCTATCCGCGGCTGGAAGCCGGTGGCCTGGGCCAGATCGCTGGACTCGGCGCAGGTGTTAAGCACGTCGCCCGGTTGCAGGGGCAGCAGCTCGACAATGGCTTTGAGGCCAAGGTGTTTTTCTATCAGGGCCAGGTAGGTTTTCAGCTCCACCGGGTGTTGCCCGCCGATGTTGAACAGCCGCCACGGCGCCATGCTGCTGGCCGGGTCGGGTAGCTCGCGATCCCATTCAGGACGGGCCAGCGGTGGCTGGTCGGTGAGGCGGGCGATGCTTTCGACGATGTCGTCGATGTAGGTGAAGTCGCGCTGGTGTTCGCCGTAATTGAACAGCTTGAGCGGCGTGCCTTGAGTGATTGCGCGGGCAAACTGGATCGGCGACATGTCCGGCCGACCCCAAGGGCCGTACACAGTGAAGAAGCGCAGCCCGGTGCAGGGAATGCCGAACAGGTGGCTGTAACTGTGGGCCATCAACTCATTGGCTTTCTTGGTCGCGGCGTACAGCGACAGCGGATGATTGACGCCGTCCTTCACGGAGTAGGGCGTGTGCTGGTTGGCGCCATACACCGAGCTCGACGAGGCGTAGATCAAATGCTCGACGGGGTGGTGACGGCAGCTTTCCAGGATATTCAGGAAACCGTTGAGGTTGCTGTCCAGATACGCCCGAGGATTGTCCAGCGAATAACGCACGCCGGCCTGCGCCGCGAGGTGGACCACCACTTGCGGGCGTTCGCGGACAAACAGCGCTTCGATGGCCAGCGCATCGGCCAGGTCAACCGTGGCGAGCTGGAAATCGCCGACCTGCTCGCGCACCCATTGCACGCGGTCGTGCTTGAGTTGCGGGTCGTAGTAGGCGTTGAAATTATCCAGACCGACCACCGAATGCCCGTCGCGCATCAGCCGCAACACGCAATGGGCACCAATGAACCCGGCCGCACCGGTGACCAGAATCTTCATGGCCGCAGCCCTTCAGGGGCGACATGGCGCAGGCCGATGCCGCTGTAGTGCAGGCCGGCCGCCGCCAGGTGTTGCGGGTTATAGAGGTTGCGGCCGTCGACCACGACCCGCGAGCGCAGTTTGCTGGCCAGCAACTCGAAATCGACCACGCGGAAGTTTTTCCACTCGGTGCAAATCACCAGGGCGTCAGCGTCTTCCAGTGTGTCGTCGCGGGTGGCGCACAGATGCAGGTCGTTGCGATAACCGTAAAGGCGCCGGCATTCGGACATGGCTTCCGGATCGTAGGCCTGCACGCTGGCGCCTTCGGCCCACAGTGCGTCCATCAGATAACGGCTGGGGGCTTCGCGCATGTCATCGGTGTTTGGTTTGAACGCCAGGCCCCAGATGGCAATGGACTTGCCGGCCAGACCTTGTGGGAATTGCGCTTTGAGTTTGCTGAACAGAATGTGCCGCTGAGTGTCGTTCACGTCGGTGACGCTGCGCAGCAGTTTCAGCGGCATGCCGTTGTGTTCGGCAGTGTGCAGCAGGGCACGCAGATCCTTGGGAAAGCACGAGCCACCGAAGCCGCAGCCCGGATAAATAAAGTGGTAGCCGATGCGCGGATCGGAGCCGATGCCTTTGCGCACCGCTTCGATGTCGGCGCCGAGCAGTTCGGTGAGGTTGGCCAACTCGTTCATGAAGCTGATGCGGGTGGCGAGCATCGCATTGGCCGCGTACTTGGTCAGCTCGGCGCTGCGGTTGTCCATGAACATCAGTTTTTCGTGGTTGCGGCAGAACGGCGCGTAGAGTTCGCTCATCTGCTCGCGGGCCTCGTCGTCGAGGGTGCCGATGATGATCCGGTCCGGGCGCATGCAGTCAGCGAGCGCGCTGCCTTCCTTGAGGAATTCGGGGTTGGAGACCACGCGTACGGTCAAGGTGCTTTTGCCACGACGCAGCAGTTCGCTGTTGGCGGCGGCCAGCACTTCATCCGCTGTGCCGACCGGTACGGTGGATTTGATGATCAGGGTGCGATCAGCCTCCATGTGCGACGCAATCTGCCGGGCGACGTTGAGCACATGGGAGAGATCAGCGGAGCCGTCCTCATCGGCTGGCGTGCCGACGGCGATGAAGATCAACTCGGCATGGGTGACGGCGTCGCTGGCCTGGGTGCTGAACAGCAGACGACCAGCCTTGATATTTTCTTCAAGTGTGTTCGACAAACCCGGTTCGCTAATGGGCGGCACCGCTTGTTGCAGTTGTTTAATCTTGTTCGGATCAATATCAACGCATAAAACGCGATGTCCGACATCGGCAAGTGCGGCGGCTTGAATCAAACCAACGTAGCCCGTGCCAAATACACTCACGTCCATAATGCGCACCTCTCAAAAACAAAATGAGAACTTAAGAATTGAACTGTCAAAATGGGTATAGCGCAGCGTGCGCAAAGCGTGTCAGCAAAATGACATGTTGCACGTGTATAACACCCGGCTTTTTTCAGGCTATTGGCCATCAAGTGCTTGCTATTACTGGGTTTGTCGCGTTCTTGACGCTTTTTCCCTGTTGAGAAGAAAGCGATAAACGGTCGAGAGCCCTGAAATTAAAGACTTGTAGCCGCTGGAGTGTGTCAGGAATGAGTCAACGTTTTTTTGACGCTTTAGGGAAAAACCAGTCTTTTCTTGCGGTTTGATGGCCGGGTGCTAGTGTCAGGTTTTGACCGACAAACTATTGACCCAATACCGTTTTGTACGACCGGGATTGCCATGTTTCGATATTTTAAAGAACTGCTTTTAGTTGTTTATCTGCTGCTTTATTCCGAATATTACATTGAGCGGTTAAATGCTATCGGTGTTGGTTTTGCTGTACTCCTTTTTGGCGCGATGTTTTTGGCGCTTACTTTAGCGTTATATCTAACGGCTTATATTCGTCAGGCGCTCATTCGGCATTTATTCGCGATAACGATGTTTGTTTCGGCGGTGTTTTTTGATGTCTACACCCGGGTTACGGCCGATTACCTGAGCTACAGCAGCTTCATCTCGCTGGTGTATTCCGGCGGTTTCATTCAGGAAGCGGCTTACCAGTATCGCGATGCGATCATCCACGGTGCGCTCAGTGGCTTGCTGTTGTTGGTGGGCATCGGTCTCAAACCGCGGCATTCGCTTGTCGTGCCCAACGCATTGCGCGTGGCGGCGCCGATCTGTGGCGTGATCGTGCTCAGCGCTGTGCTGTTTCTGCGCGCCGGTGAGGGCGCCCGGGGCTTGCCGATCATGTACACGCCGCTGGCCTATCTGAACCTGTTCGCCTATGAGGCGCTGCACAACACGGTCGGTCCGCGTGAACCCGTCACACTGGCGCGCAATGGCCAAGCGGTCGGGCATGACATCGTGCTGATCATCGATGAAAGCATCTCCGGCAATTACCTGGACATCAACGCGCCATTCGGTGTGCACAGCAACCTCAAACAACCGCACGCGGGCGTCGACATCTTCAATTACGGTTACGCCGCGTCCATCGCCAATTGCAGCGCCGACACCAACGTCACCTTACGCTACGGCGGCACCCGCGCCGACTACATGCGCATCAACAGTACGCTTCCGTCGATCTGGCAGTACGCAAAAAAGGCCGGGATGCGCACGGTCTACATTGACGCCCAGCGCACCGGCGGCCACTTGCAGAACCTGATGACCGACGCCGAGAAAAAGGACATCGACGAGTTTGTCCAGTTCGACCGCACCAGCGTGCGAGATCGCGACATGGCGGCCGCGCAGAAACTGATCGGTTTGCTCAACGACGACAAGCCCGAACTGATCCTGATCAACAAGGTCGGCGCGCATTTTCCGGTGCACGACAAATACCCGGATGCGTTCATGGCTTACCGTCCGACCTTGCCGCGCGGACAGTTCACCGAAGTCGCCGACACCGGCAAACGCGATGGCTTCAATGGTCAACCGGATGACTGGGTGCTGTATCGCAATGCCTACAAGAACACGGTGTTATGGAACGTCGGCGAGTTTTTTGCGCGGGTGTTTGCCCAGGCCAATCTCAACAATGCGCTGGTGATCTATACCTCGGATCACGGTCAGGATCTTCATGAACGTGGCAACCCTGGGCTGAATACGCATTGCGGTGGCGATCCGGTGGAGGAGGAGGGCCTGGTGCCGCTGGTGGTGATTCAGGGCCGCGACTTGAAGACGCTGGATTGGTCGACGCAACTGGCCGCCAACAAGGATCGCTCCAGTCACTACAACATCTTCCCGACGCTGTTGCAGTTGATGGGTTACGACCTGGCGGGGATCGAGGCGGTGTATGGCAAGCCGTTGACAGTGCCGACGGCGGATGAATTCACCTTCAACTACCGCTTCAACGCGCGGCTGGGGGCCAAGCCTGAGTGGAAACATATTGATCTGGGCAGCATTGTCACGCCGTCGCAGGCACCGACCAGTGTGGCGGCGGGGCAGTAGATTTCGAGGCAAACGCTCAGTCGGCTTGCAAGGCAAACACCCAGATCGCATCGGCTGACGAGTCACAGACATACAGCTTCTGGCGGTCGCGACTGAACACAGGGCTTTGCGGATATTCGCCAGCCGTAAACGTGTGAATGCTGCGCCGCGATACGGTATCGATGATTGAGACGGTTCGTTCGCCGGCACTGCAGCAGCAGGCGAGGCGGCCGTCCGCGCTGACGACAAACCCGTGAGGCAACTGAGCGGTCGGGATCAAGTCAATCAGTTTGCCTACGCCCAGATCAATGACCGCCGTGCTGCTATCGGCGTTGCGATAGGGTACGTAGGCCAACTGATTGTCGGGGCTTAGCGTCACTTCCTCAAAGGAGTTGGGGAGGGTCAAAACACTCTGCGTCTCGGCATTGCGGGTGTTCAGGAACCGCAGTTCATGATGGATGTAGTCGCAGTAGTACAACCGACCGTCGGCACTCAATGCCGCGCCACTGGTGAACGGCCCGGTATCGACGCAGGCGACGACCTTGGCGTTCGCCGTATCGATTTCATGGATGTGCCCGTTCACATGACTGTTGCTGTGCACAAACAACCGCGCGCCGTCAGCGCTGAGCACCAACGAATGTCCCTGGGCAGCGCTGATGGTCTGACGGATACGTTGGCGGCGGGTATCGATGGCCAGTATCAGCGGTTGATCGAGGCCGGTGATGTATGCGGTCACACCACTGTTTTCGATAACGATTGCCATGGGCCGGATTGGTAGCGGTATCACCGCGCTCACCCTGTGCAAGTGCAGGTCGATGATCGACAGGCTGCGGCCTTCGGTATTGCACACGTACGCAACCGGCAGTTTCGGGTGCAGGGCGATGGCTCCGGGTTCACGCCCCACGGTGATGGCCTCGATGACCTGGGAGGTGCATTTGATCGGAGCAGTGAGCGTTTCATACATGATTGTTGTCTTCATGGCGGAGTGGCCTTTTGGATTCAACTGCCTCTGTTCGACGGCCTGTTTATTAGATACCCGTGCCCTTTGCTCCGCTACTGTCAGAGTTGACAGGTACCGGCACACAAAAAACACTCGCGGCCGCTATCCTAGAGCCACTTGCAAACTTTGGATGACGGCATGCTTCAGGTTCTGGATGTCTTTAAAAGTTACCTCACCCCCCAAGGCCCATTACCGGTGCTGCAAGGCGTCGACCTGACGCTGGAACCTGGTAGTAGCTTGGCGCTGATGGGCGAGTCCGGCAGTGGCAAAAGCACCCTGCTGCACCTGGTGGCCGGCCTCGACAAGGTCGACAGCGGCAGCATTCGCTGCGGTGAGCATCGACTTGAAGCGATGAACGAAGCGCAACTGGCGAACTGGCGCCGAACGGAAATCGGTCTGGTGTTCCAGCAGTTCAACCTGATCGGCAGTTTGCGCGTCGAGGACAATCTGGCGTTTCAGGCGCGTTTGGCCGGGCGTCATGAACCGCGTTGGCTGGCGCATCTGGTGCAACGCCTGGGGCTGGGCGATTTGCTCAAGCGTTATCCCGAGCAACTGTCCGGTGGCCAGCAGCAACGGGTTGCACTGGGGCGTGCGCTGGCCTCGCAGCCGAAATTGCTGTTGGCCGACGAACCCACGGGCAGCCTCGACGAAGCGACCAGTGATGAAGTACTGCGACTGTTGCTCGAACTGCTCGACGACACGCCGACGACGTTGTTGATGGTCACCCACAGCACGCGTGTGGCACAACGGTTGGCACAGCGTGTGGTGTTGTCCAACGGGCGTCTGCTGTGATCGTCTTCAAACAAACCCTGCGCGCGCTGCTCAGCCATTGGCGGCGGCATCCGGTGCAGTTTTTCAGTGTGCTGACCGGGTTGTGGCTGGCGACCAGCCTGCTGACCGGCGTCGAGGCGCTGAACAGTCAGGCGCGTGACAGTTACGCGCGCGCCAGCCAGTTGATTGGCGGCGAGCCGCAAGCCAGTCTGAGCACACCGAGCGGCGCAACATTCCCTCAGCAATGGTTCATCGATCTGCGCCGTCAGGGCTGGCCGGTCTCACCGTTGTTGCAGGGCCGCTTGAGTCTCAAAGATCACGACAACCAACGTCTTCAGTTGATGGGGATCGAACCGGTGTCGCTGCCGGCGGATTCGGCAGTGGCCGGGAAGGCGATGCCGATCGAGCGGGTCGTCGAGTTTCTCACGCCGCCGGGCAGCACCTGGATTTCCCCGCAAACCTTGCAGGCGTTGAACCTGCAAGAAGGCGCCACGCCGCAAACCCTGGGGGGCCAGAAATTGCCACCCTTGCTGGCGCAAAAAGACATGGCGCCGGGCGTGTTGCTGGTGGACATCGGCGTTGCGCAAACCCTGCTCGAACAACCCGGGCAACTGTCACGCTTGTTGTTGCCCAAAGATTTTCACGGCGAGTTGCCGCCCACGTTCAAGGGGCAGTTGCAACTCAAGAGCCGTGGCGAGGAAAACAATCTGGCGCGACTGACCGAGAGTTTTCACCTCAATCTCGATGCCTTGGGCTTTCTTTCGTTCGTCGTCGGTTTGTTTATCGTTCACGCCGCCATCGGGCTTGCGCTGGAACAACGGCGTGGCCTGCTGCGTACCTTGCGAGCCTGTGGGGTCAGTGCGCGGATGTTGATCGGCTGCCTGATCGTCGAACTCGGTGTGCTGGCGCTGATCGGTGGCGTGTTTGGCGTCATCAGTGGTTATTGGCTGGCCAGTGTGTTGCTGCCCGATGTCGCCGCCAGCCTGCGCGGTTTGTATGGCGCGCAGGTGGCAGGGCAGTTGCAACTGAGCCTTTGGTGGTGGTTCAGCGGGATCGGCTTAAGCCTGCTCGGCGCCTTGCTGGCCGGTGCCAACAGCCTGATACGGGCGGCGCGTTTGCCGCTGTTGGCGGTGGCCGATCCGCAAGCCTGGCATCAGCAATATGCGCGCTGGCTGCAGCGCCAGGGTTGGCTGGCTTTTGTGTTGGGCGTGATCGCGCTGCTGGCACTGATCTGGGGCGACAGCCTGGCCAGCGGTTTTGTGCTGATGGTCGGGCTGTTGATCGGCGCCGCGCTGGCCTTGCCGGTGTTGCTCAGTGCGCTATTGAATCAGTTGCTGGGGCGCCGTCGTTCAGTGCTCGGCCAATGGTTTCTCGCCGACTGCCGACAACAACTGCCAGCGCTGAGCCTGGCGTTGATGGCGTTGCTTTTGGCGCTGGCCGCCAATATCGGCGCCGGTAGCATGACCGCCGGTTTTCGCCAGACCTTCAACGACTGGCTCGAACAACGTCTGAGCGCGCAGTTGTACATCAATCCGGTGAATCCGGCACAGGCCCGCGAGATGCACAACTGGCTCAAACAGCAGCCACAGGTCACGGCGATACTGCCCAACTGGCAGGTGTCGGTGACGCTGCATGGCTGGCCGGCGGAGGTGTTCGGGGTGATCGACGATGTCTATTACCGTCAGCACTGGCCGTTGCTCGACTCGGTTGGCGGTGAACCGTGGGCGCATCTGGCGACGGATGATGCGGTGATGCTCAGCGAACAAATGGCCCGACGCTTGAAGGTCCACCCCGGCGATCACATGACGATCCCGACACCCAACGGGCCATGGTCACCGCGCATCGTGGGTATTTACGCCGATTACGGCAATCCCAAGGGGCACCTGCTGGTCAACGTCAATCATCTGTTGCACAACTGGCCGCAACTGACGCCGAACCGCTTCAACCTGCGCATCGACCCGCAGAATATTGCGCCGTTGCTCAGCGCATTGCAGGCGCGTTTCCAACTCGATGACAGCCGTATCGTCGATCAGGCACAGCTCAAGGGCTGGTCGGTTCAGGTGTTCGAACGCACCTTTGCGGCGACGGCGGCGTTGAACAGCCTGACCCTTGCGGTCGCTGGCGTTGCGCTGTTCATCAGCCTGCTGACCCAGAGCCAAAGCCGCCTCGGCCAACTCGCACCGCTGTGGGCATTGGGCGTGACACGACGGCAATTGATGCTGCTCAATCTCGGCCAGACCTGGCTGCTGGCGGTGCTGACGCTGGTCTTGGCGTTGCCGCTGGGGATCGCGCTGGCGTGGTGTCTGGATGCGGTGATCAACGTGCAGGCTTTCGGCTGGCGTCTGCCGCTGCGGGTCTTCCCATGGCAACTGCTGCAACTGATGGGGTTGGCGTTGCTGGCGACATTATTGGCCTCGGCCTGGCCTCTGTATTCGCTGTACCGCACGCAACCGGCAGATCTGCTGAGGACGTTTGCACATGAGGATTAAGCGGGTTGTGCTGTGTGTCGCACTGCTGCTGGGCGGATGTGATCAGTCCACGCCCGAACAGAAGGGTTTTGCCGGAATGGGCAATCAGGCTCAGTCGTTTAAGCCGGTGGTACCGGGGCGAGCGTTCAGCTTTCCGGCCGATCATGGCGCGCACGATGGTTTTCGCATCGAATGGTGGTACGTGACGGCCAATCTCAAGGATCAGCAGGGCAATGATTTCGGTGTGCAATGGACGTTATTTCGCAGTGCGTTGAAACCTGTGCCGGAGCAGGCGGGGTGGGGCAACCAAACCATCTGGCTGGGGCATGCGGCAGTGACTTCCCGTTCTGTTCATCATGCGGCCGAGCGCTATGCGCGGGGCGGTGTGGGGCAGGCGGGCGTGCGGCTGGCGCCGTTCGAAGCGTGGATCGACGATTGGCGGTTTGCCAGTCAAGCGCCGGACCCTCTCAGCGATATGCAGCTGAGTGCTCGTGACACGTCATTCGCCTATCAACTGCACCTCACTTCGAGCCGTCCGTTGGTGCTGCAAGGTGACAAGGGCTTCAGCCAAAAGTCCGAACAGGGCCAGGCCTCGTACTACTACAGCCAGCCATTTTTTCAGGCCAGCGGCACTTTGCAGGTCGACGGTCAGACCTACACCGTCAGCGGCCCGGCGTGGCTTGACCGCGAGTGGAGCAGCCAGCCACTGACGGCCAACCAGACGGGTTGGGACTGGTTCTGGACAACGGCGAACACCTGATGCTCTATCGCATGCGCCAGAAGGACGGTGCGCCCTACCTGACCGGCACCTGGATCGCCGCCGACGGTCAGACGCAAACCCTGCGCGCCGAACAGATCAAACTCACTGCGCAAGACACCGCCGATGTGGCCGGCCGCTCGATGCCGGTGAAATGGTCGATCAGCATCCCTGACAAACACCTCGACATCCGCCTCGACGCACTCAACCCCAACGCGTGGATGAACTTGCGCATTCCTTACTGGGAAGGCCCGGTGCGCATCAGCGGTAACCAGGGTGGGCAAGGGTATCTGGAAATGACAGGTTACTGAGCGTCCTAAAGAACTGACAGTCGGGCGGAGCGTTATTGTCACTTACACGGATGTATTAAAAGTGACCCGTCAGTGTGAAAGTTGAGTATTAGCTCTATCGATGTTTGTTCTTGTACAGGTTGAGGCATGAGGGCACTACATATAAAAGTATGCGTTGAAACTTTCTCGGTAAATTTCGGCGAGATACAGTTTTTAACTTTTCAGTACATAAATTTCATCATTATCCATGGCGACATATACGCCAACTTCCATTAAAATCCTCCCCGTTCGCCCAGTGTCAGGGCTCTTTACCGGTGCATGGATTGCCAGGCCATAACACTGGGCGAACACCATGCAGGAGCAGTTGTATACAATTTCACATAAAAAAGGGGCGACTTTGAAGTCGCCCCTTTTTTTTCCTTGAATCAGACCGGCGTTTGCATCCCGGATTTACCGTGTTGCCCTTGAAAGCGTTTGAGCGTCGCCTGATACATTTTCGTGCGCCGGTGATCTTTCCCGTAGGTGCCTGCCGCAGCGACGGTTCCTGCCTGAATGTGATCCAGATAGCTGAAAATCTTGCGCGGCGACAGGAACTTGATGCCGTAGCCCAAGCCTGCCATCCGGTCCTGCAGCGTATAACCGGGCACTCGGTCATCCATGCAAAAGTGCAGCCCCAGAGACTTCATCAAGCGGACATTCCACAGCGTACAAAAACTTTTGAGGTGAGTTTCCTTATAGGGCTTCGGCTCTTTTGTATGCAGGCCCAAGTGTTTCTTTGCGCGTCGAACATGATGCTTGCAGAAACGCGAAGTTAAACGCCAGGTATCTCTCACCACGCCACGATTGATTTGCTCGACACAACCGACGGCGGCGATATCCGGCGTCTTTGTACATTCGCGCATCATCATGGCAAACACTTCCTTGTCGTAGACAAAGGTATCGGTGTGCAGCAGAAACAGATAATCGCTGTCGACTTTTTCCAGCGCCATATCCAGCGCCTTGCCATGCGCAATATGCCCGGCCTCTTTGCAAGGCGATGGCCGTTCGATCAGATTGATCCAGTCCAAAGAACGCAAGTAATCCAAGCTTGCATCCGCCGAATCGTTGTCCACCACCCACACCGCAATACGTTGCTCTTTGACGTGCTCACGCAAAAGCTCAAGGCACATCCTGGTGATGTCCAAGGTTTTGTAATTTACCAAGACAAGGCTGAAGTTCGCCGGTGGCTGGGCTGGTAAATCAATGGCTTTCATATCTGAAGGACTCATCCGCGATTCATGGGCAACAGTGGTTTCATGAGCCGCAACGGTAGCGAGGCAACCTTAGGCGAAGCTTAATTTCCGGGTTCGCGTGGGTGAAAGGCTAAACTGCGAGCCCATTTAAGCTTCAAGGAAGAGAAGGCCAGCGCCGTTACCTCACGGATGAACCCACTTTCCCTCTACCACCTGGTCCTGTAATGGCTGCGCGTGTGGCCGAAAAAACTGTTCCGCCAAATTGCCCGGCATTGCTCGCGCAAACGCTATGCACGTCTCGCCGGCGCCGTTGAGCGCTTGCTGTTTCGCTACCTCAAACACACCTCAAAACTGAGTAAGCGCTCCATAAACCCCACCGTGTTCGGGTAGTTCGTGGATGACTTCGATACGCGGCAGATCAGCCGACAGTGGCTTGCGTTTGCCTCGGCGCGGTGTCGCGGCAACAACTTCTTCATCAGCGTCGCCAACCAACGGCATGGGTTCGCTTTCGGGCTCGTTGAACAAGGCCAATTGCGGGGTGTTGGGCTCGATGGTTTGCTCGGACTTACGCCCGAACAGACGGTCGCGCAACAGCTTGATCTGTTCTTTCAGGTCGACGATGTGGGTCTGATAAGCCTGGGCCGATTCCTCTTGGCGACTGAGTGCCTCAAGCAGCAGTTGCTTGAGCAAAAC
>NZ_CAXAOQ010000022.1:0-109530 GCF_963970575.1 Pseudomonas sp. EA_65y_Pfl2_P74 | reverse complement strand
ACATCGTTGGGTTTTACAACAACGAACGACTGCACTCGAAACTGGGATATCTGCCACCGACCGTTTACGAACGGGCGATGGCGTCAAAATCACCTATCGAGGTGTCCGGAATTAGTTGACCACTACAATCAAAAGCTTACCCCCTCACCCCAACCCTCTCCCCCAAGGGGGCGAGGGGGAAAGGGAGCAGATTTTGTAGTTTACGGCACATTCAAGCCAAATCAGCACAAGGCCTTTCAATGGATTGATGCGCCCTGGGATGTCGGTGGTGGTGAGTATTGATACGGCGGCGGGCGACACGCAGCCTCATTGATCAACACAACGCCTACAAAGGCTTTGCGGTGGTGTTCAGGCCGCAATCATCGGCGGCAGGGTGCCGAGTAGCGAGACGGCGGCAACTGCCCCGATCCCCAGCAACCATTCGATCATCACACTGCGTCTGAGCGCGCCGATCCGCTGTTCGCAATCCTCGCTTCGCGAGCGATTGAACAACGCCAACCCCAGCATTCCCAGCACCAGCAATGCCTTGATCAACAGAATCAGGGCGAACCCGCTGAACAATGGTGTTGGCCACCACTGGCCGGTCAGCACGCGAACGTTGATCAACCCGGTGATCAACAGGCCTGCAACCAGCGCATAGCCGACACCACTGAAGCGCCGCAGGATCTGGCCCATGGGTTCGCTTGGCGCGCGCAGCAGCATCACCAGCAACAACAGCCCGCCGAGCCACGCTGCCACACAAATCAAATGCAGGGCCTGATTGAGGATCAGCAGTTGTCCGCTCAGACCCTCCAGCATCGCGCCGTGACCGACCGGCGCCAGTGTCACCGCCAGCAGCGCGCTCAGCCCCAGCCGCAAGGGTGTGCTTGAACGCCAGGGTGTAAACAGCAACGCCAGCAGCGCTGCGTTGAGCAGCAAATGCCAGCGCCAGACTTGACCAAAAAATGTTTTGCCAAACACCAGCGCAAGCGTGTCCGGATCGAATGCCGCCGCCGTTGAACCGGCCATACTCGCGGTGATCAGCAACGCCCAGGCCACCCCGCTGAGCAGCGCAACGGTCGCCAGCCAACGGGCCAGTCGCGCGGTACGAAGGTCTAGCACCCGCGCTTCGCCCTTGAGCAGCAACGGTCTGAACAACCAGACCCCGAACAACATCAACACCACGCTCAAATGCAGGAACCGGCACAGCACCAGCGCTTCACTCATGAATTACTGACCAACCTTGAACTGATAGGCGCCTTCGCTCTTGTGCGTGTCGACCGACACCGCGTGCCATTCGACTTTGTACTCACCGCCAGTCAGCGGTGCCGCAGGGGTGACGATCAGGGTTTTCTTGTCTTTGTCCTGGGTGGTCAGCGCTTTGACCGCGACCGGCACGCCATCCTTGGTCAGCGTGACTTTGGTGAAACTGGCTTCCACACCCTCGGAGAACGTCAGGCGCAGATCCGCAGGTGCGGCGACGGTGCTGTCGGCAGCCGGGGTCTGGCTTTTCAGGTGGGCGTGGGCCCATACCGAAGAGGCGGCGAACAGCGAGGCGAGCAAGGCCGTGGTGGTCAGAACGTTCTTGAACAGCATCGCAGGTACCTCTGGGGCAGGATCGAATAAGGGGGCAGTTTAGCCATGCGACTGCGTCTATACGAAGTTTTGTTTTCAGCGGTCGCCCCAGTGGCAGAGCGGGTGCTAGTCTTGGGCGAGGTTGTTGTCAGGGAGCCCACATGGGCAATCACAAGATCGAGATTCGTCGCAGTAACGTCGAAAAAATTCTCCTGGCGGCGGAAAAGGTTTTCGCCGAAAAAGGTTTCGGTGGCACCGCCATGGCCGACATCGCCGCCGAAGTGCAACTGCCGCGCTCCAACCTGCACTACTACTTCTCAACCAAGAGTGAGTTGTACAGCGCCGTGCTGTTCGACCTGCTGGAAGTGTGGAAGCAGGATGCGTTGTGCTTCGAGATGTTCGACGATCCGCGTGTGGTGCTCAGCAGCTATATCCGCGCCAAGATGAACCACTCGCGCAGCCGGCCGTACGGTTCAAAAGTCTGGGCCAACGAAATCATCCACGGCGCGCCGACGCTGGGCGAAGCGCTGGACGCCAGCCTGTACGACTGGGCGAAGATGAAGGAAGCGAAGATTCGGCAGTGGGTCGATGACAAGCGGATTTTGCCGGTGGAACCGTCGAGCCTGCTGTTCATGATCTGGGCTTCGACCCAGCACTACGCCGACTTCGACCATCAGGTGAATATCTTGAATGATCACCAGCCACTGTCGGACATGCAGTTCGAGCGGGCGGTGCAGACGGTGACCAGTGTGATCTTGCGCGGGATCGGGTTGGAGCCCTGAGACGTGGGGCGCGGCTGCCAGCCTCTTCGTAAGCAAACCCGCTCCCACAGGAAAATACATTCCAACTGTGGGAGCGGGCTTGCTCGCGAAGGCGTCAGGTCAGACGCCTCAAGCCTCAAGCCTCAAGCCGAAACGTGATACGGATTGCGCGGATCATGATTCCAGTCCAGAAAGGGCTTGCCCGTCTCCATCGGTACCATCTCGATGCAATCAGCCACCGGACAGGTGATCTGACACAGATTGCAGCCCACACACTCGTCATCGATCACTTCGTATTTATGCGTCCCGTCGGCCTGCTTCAGGCTGCTGATCGCCTGATGTGAGGTGTCCTCGCAAGCAATGTGGCAACGCCCACAACCAATGCACGCCTCCTGATCAATTTTCGCGATGACCTGATAGTTGATATCCAGGTACTTCCAGTCGGTGGTATTGCCCACCGCACGCCCGGAAAACTCGGCGATGTTGGCGTAACCCTGACTGTCCATCCACCGCGACAAGCCGTCTTTCATCTCCTCGACAATCCGGAAGCCATGCAACATGGCCGCCGTACACACCTGTACCGCGCCGCTGCCCAGCGCCATGAATTCCGCCGCATCGCGCCAACTTCCGATGCCGCCAATCCCGCAGATCGGCAGGCCTTGGGTCTGCGGATCGCGGGCGATTTCCGCGACCATGTTCAGCGCAATCGGCTTGACCGCCGAGCCGCAGTAACCACCGTGGGTGCTTTTGCTGCCGACGGTGGGCAGGGCGACCATGTGTTCCAGATCGACGCTGGTGATCGAATTGATGGTGTTGATCAGCGACACCGCATCGGCACCACCGCGATGGGCGGCGCGGGCGGCGACGCGGATGTCGGTGATGTTCGGGGTCAGTTTGACGATCACCGGCAGCGAGCTATACGTCTTGCACCAGCGGGTGACCTGCTCGACATATTCCGGCACCTGACCGACTGCCGCACCCATGCCACGCTCGGGCATGCCGTGAGGGCAGCCGAAATTCAGTTCGATGCCATCGGCGCCTGTGGCTTCCACCAGCGGCAGGATGTGTTTCCACGACTCCTCCACACACGGCACCATCAACGACACGATCAGTGCGCGATCCGGCCAGTCCTTTTTCACCTGAGTGATTTCGCGCAGGTTGATTTCCAGCGAGCGGTCGGTGATCAGTTCGATGTTGTTGATGCCCAGCACTTCGCGGTTGTTGCCGTAATGGGCTGAGTACCGTGACGACACGTTGACCGCCGCCGGGTCTTCTCCCAGGGTCTTCCAGACCACGCCGCCCCAGCCCGCCTCGAAGGCACGCACCACGTTGTAGGCCTTGTCGGTCGGCGGCGCGGAGGCCAGCCAGAAGGGGTTGGGGGCTTTGATGCCGGCGAAGACAATCGAGAGATCGGCCATTTACGCAGCCTCCACATTGAGCATCAGTTGAGCGTTGATGGCCTCGGCGGCCCGTTTGCCGTGCTGCACGGCTTGCACGGTCAGATCCTGGTCGAGGCTGGTGCAGTCGCCACCGGCATACACGCCTTGAATGCTGGTGCGCAGATTGGCGTCGACCTGGATTCGTTCGCCCTGACGCTTGAGTTCGCGAGCCAGCGGGTCGGTGAGGGCGCTGCTGTCGAAGGCCTGGCCGATGGCTTTGAAGATCGCATCGGCGGCCAGTTCGAAGGTTTCGCCCGTGGTTTGCAGGCGACCGTCGACCAGATCGGTGCGGGCAAAACGCATACCGCACACGCGGCCCTGATCGTCGAGCAAGACTTCTTCCGGCTGTGCCCAGGTCAGCAGGCGTACCTGATTGGCTTTGGCGATGTCCTGTTCGTGACCGGTCGCGCCCATGTCCGCCGCGCCACGGCGATACACCAGATTGACGTCTCGGGCACCGAGGCGGGCCATTTGCACGGCCATGTCGATGGCGGTGTTGCCAGCGCCGAGGACGATGCAGCGCTGCGCCAATGGCAGTTGCGTGAGGTCATCGGCCTGGCGCAGTTCGCGGATGTAATCGGTGGCGGCGAGCAGCCCTGGCGCCTCTTCGTGGGCCAGACCGAGTTGTTTGCTGGCATTGAGGCCCAGGCCAAGGAACACCGCATCGAACTGTTGGTGCAGTTCGCTCAGAGTCAGATTGTCGCCGAGTTTCTGCCCGTGACGGATTTCGATGCCGCCGATCTGCAGGAGGAAATCCAGCTCCTTTTGCGCGTAATCGTCGACCAGTTTGTACTTGGCGATCCCGTACTCATTGAGGCCGCCGGCCTTCTCCCGCGCTTCGAAAATCACCACGTCATGGCCGTGCATCGCGCTGCGGTGCGCGCAGGACAACCCGGCCGGGCCGGCACCGACCACGGCAATCCGTTTGCCGGTGGTGGCAGCGCGCTGGAACGGGTGTTCGCTGAAGTGTGCGTTGTCCACGGCGTAGCGCTGCAACAGGCCGATCAGCACCGGCGCGCATTCCTGGGCGTTGTTGCGCACGCAGGCTTGCTGGCAAAGGATCTCGGTCGGACAAACCCGCGCACAACTGCCGCCGAGGATGTTCGCCGAGAGGATTTTCTGCGCCGCGCCGGGCACGTTGTCCTGATGGATATTGCGGATGAACGACGGGATGTCGATCTCGCTCGGGCACGCATTGACGCAGGGCGCGTCGTAGCAATACAGGCAGCGCGACGCTTCCAGATGCGCCTGCCGGGCATTGAGCGGCGGCGCCAGATCGGTGAAGTGGCCGGCGAGGGCGGCTGCGCTTTCGTGCGGATGCGGAAGATGGTTCAGGGTCTCGATCACGGTTTTTTGCCTCACGGTTATTGAGGTGCTCTGCCTCTGATGGGCAGTGGTTTTTGTAGTGTCCGGGCGGGCCCCTTCGCGAGCAGGCCGCTCCCACATTTGGAATGCGTTCCCCTGTGGGAGCAGGCTTGCTTGCGAAGGCCGAAGGCCTGGTTCTCAGCGTTTCACCGCAGTGGGCTTGTGCATCTGTGCCCGTTTACTCAGCAAATCAAACACCGCCGGATACGCCGGTCGTTCGATATACCGTCCGGCACCACGCTCGGCGCGCAGGTCGCCATCGGCCCAGACCACTTTGCCCTGGCTGACGGTATGGCTCGGCACACCGCGCACGGTCTTGCCTTCGAAGATGTTGAAGTCCACCTGCTGATGGTGGGTTTTGGCGGAGATGGTGCGGGTGCCCTGCGGATCCCACAGCACCAGGTCGGCATCGGCACCGACGCGAATCGCGCCTTTGCGCGGGTAGAGATTGAAGATTTTTGCGGTGTTGGTGGAGGTGAGGGCGACGAAGTCCTGCATCGACAAGCGCCCGCTGTTCACGCCTTCATCCCAAAGCACGGCCATGCGGTCTTCGATGCCGGCGGTGCCATTGGGAATCTTGCTGAAGTCGTCGCGCCCGGCGGCTTTTTGCTCGGCACAGAAGCAGCAGTGATCGGTGGCGGTGGTGTGCAGGTTGCCGTTTTGCAAGCCGTGCCACAGCGCCTCTTGGTGACCCCGCGGACGGAACGGCGGACTCATCACGTAACCGGCGGCGGTTTGCCAGTCCGGGTGTTGGTAGACGCTGTCATCCAGAAGTAAATGCCCGGCGAGCACTTCGCCGTACACCGGTTGACCCTTGCTGCGGGCGTAGGTGATTTCGTCGAGGGCTTCTTTGGTCGAAACGTGGACCAGATACAGCGGCGTGCCAAGGGTTTCGGCGATACGAATGGCGCGACTTGCCGCTTCACCTTCGACCTGCGAAGGACGCGACAGAGGATGCGCTTCCGGCCCGGTAATGCCCTGCGCCATCAACTTGCGTTGCAGGTGATAAACCAGTTCGCCGTTTTCCGCGTGGACGGTCGGCACCGCCCCCAGTTCCAGGCAGCGTTCGAAGCTCGCCACCAAGGTATCGTCGGCGGCCATGATCGCGTTTTTGTAAGCCATGAAATGCTTGAAGCTGTTGACCCCGTGATGGCTGACCAGTTCGGCCATTTCCTCACGCACCTGCTCGCTCCACCAGGTGATTGCAACGTGAAAGCCGTAGTCCGAGGCGGATTTTTCCGCCCAGCCGCGCCATTGATCAAACGCCTCCATCAGCGACTGCTGCGGGTTGGGAATCACGAAGTCGATGATTGACGTGGTGCCACCGGCCAGACCGGCCGCCGTGCCACTGAAGAAGTCTTCACTGGCCACGGTGCCCATGAAGGGCAGTTGCATATGGGTGTGCGGATCGATGCCGCCGGGCATCAGGTATTGGCCGCTGCCGTCGAGCACTTCGGCACCGGCGGGAACATCAAGGTTTTCACCCATGGCTTTGATCACGCCATCAGCGCAATAGACGTCGGCGCGGTAACTTTCATCGTGGGTAACAACGGTGGCGCCACGGATCAACAGAGACATTCCGAGTTCCTCGCAGGCATGACCGACTTGTGTCGGTTCTAGATGTTTTATTGAGGTACAGCGTTGATCGGTGTATTCCTGTCATCGCTGTCAGGAATAGAAACTAGTCGCAGTTTTGCAATAGTTCAAGATAATTTTTTATAAGCTTATTGTTGGACTAAGACATTGATAAATAAGGATAAAAAGCAAAAATCACCAAAATGGTGAGGCCTCTCACCATTTTGACGCACTTGACAGGATGGAAATATGGTCAAGATTTCTTATGTGAAATCAGCCGCTTGAAGTTGAGCTGCGGTTGATCGCTCATGAATAAAAAAATGCAGTGCACCAGATTGAGTCCTGACCATTCGGACAACTTGCCAAGTGTTTAGCCTGAGCGCTCAGACAAGTTTTACCGGATACCTCGGGTGAATAATTAAAACTGATGAATATCAGAAAGTTGCACCACGTTTGAAGCTCGGCGCGAGGGGCAGGCGGAGTACCCGGCACGTTTATTGATGCCGCCGCTGACACCATGGCCGGTGCATGAAAGTTGTCAGTTCCTCCGGCCATCGTCCGGCTTGTGCGTTCATACGTCAGCCGCCTGATGAGCAAAAAATAATCAGAAGAACAGTGGAGCGGCCATGCAACAGAACAGATCGCAAGTGACCGAGCGCGACGGCTTGTTTGAACTCGAAGCCGGCAGCGACGTCCTCGACAGTCCCCGTTACAACCACGACATGGCACCGACCAAGGTGCACGAACGAACCTGGAACAAATGGCATATCACCGCGTTGTGGGTCGGCATGTCGATCTGCGTGCCGACCTACACCCTGGGCGGCGTGCTCACCGCGTATTTCGGCCTGTCGGTGGGCGAAGCGTTGGTGGCGATTCTGTTTGCCAACCTCATTGTGCTCATCCCCCTGACCCTTAATGCCTTCCCCGGTACCAAGTACGGCATACCGTTTCCGGTGTTGCTGCGCTCATCCTTCGGCATCCTTGGGTCCAACGTGCCGTGTCTGATTCGCGCCTTGGTGGCCTGTGGCTGGTTCGGTATTCAGACAATGTTTGGCGGGTTGGCCATTCACCTGTTTCTCGGTTCGGTGTTCGACGGTTGGAAATCGCTCGGTGGAACCGGGGAGGTGATCGGCTTCATGATTTTCTGGGCGTTGAACCTGTGGGTGGTGATCCGCGGTGCCGAGTCGATCAAATGGCTGGAAACCTTGTCTGCGCCGTTGCTGGTCGCGGTCGGCATCGGCTTGCTGGTGTGGGCGATGCCCAATGTATCGATGACCGAGCTGATGGCGATCCCGGCCAAGCGTCCAGAAGGGGCAAGCGTGGTCAGTTACTTCGCTGCCGGACTGACCGCCATGGTCGGGTTCTGGGCCACGCTGTCGTTGAACATTCCTGACTTCAGCCGTTACGCCAAGAGCCAGAAGGATCAGATCCTCGGGCAGATCATCGGTCTGCCGTTGACCATGTTTCTGTTCGCCGCCCTCGGTGTGGTGATGACCGCCGCGTCGGTCAAACTGGTTGGCGTCACGGTCTCCGATCCGGTCACGTTGATTGGCCATATCCAGAGCCCGGTGTGGGTGGCAGTGGCGATGGCGCTGATCATCGTCGCCACGCTCTCGACCAACACCGCCGCCAACATTGTTTCGCCAACCAACGATTTTCAGAACATTGCCCCCAAGGTGATCAACCGCACCAAAGCCGTGTTGCTGACGGGCGTTGTCGGCCTCGCGCTGATGGCCCATGAACTGCTGAAAAAACTCGGCTGGATTGTTTCCGATGTCAGCCTGGAGTCTGTGTATTCCAACTGGCTGCTGGGTTATTCGAGCCTGCTAGGGCCGATTGCCGGGATCATGGTGGTGGATTATTTCCTGATCAGGAAACAACGACTGGATCTGGCCGGGCTGTACCGCGACGACGTCTATCCGGCGTGGAACTGGGCCGGTTTTGTTGCGTTTGGCGTACCGGTGGTGTTGACCCTGATGTCGCTGGGCAGCGATGCGTTCAGCTGGTTCTACAGCTATGGCTGGTTCACCGGCTCGGCGCTGGGCGGGATTATTTATTACGGGTTGTGCGTGATGCGTGCGCAGCCCTCTGCCGTTAAAACAGCGGTGTAGCGGATGGCCTGTTCGCGATAGCGGTCTACCCGACACCACAGCAATATCCATAAGAAAAGCAGCCTGAGGAGATCCCCATGAACGCAGCCGTAGACGTTCTGCAATCGAGCCATCAGCACATCAACCGTGATCGCCTGTGGGCCTCGCTCATGGAACTGGCCAGGCTCGGTGCCACGGTCAAGGGCGGGGTTTGTCGCCTGGCCCTGACCGATCTCGACCGCCAGGCCCGCGACCTGTTTGTGCAATGGTGCAAGGATGCCGGATGCAGCGTCACCGTCGATGCCGTCGGCAACATCTTCGCCCGGCGCCCCGGGCGCAATCCCGATTTGCCACCGGTGATGACCGGCAGCCACATCGACACCCAGCCCACCGGCGGCAAGTTCGACGGCTGCTTCGGCGTGCTTGCCGGCGTCGAAGTGCTGCGCACGCTCAACGACCTCGGCGTGGAAACCGAAGCGCCGCTGGAAGTGGTGGTCTGGACCAACGAAGAAGGCTCACGATTTGCCCCGTGCATGATGGGCTCCGGGGTGTTCGCCGAGAAATTCACCCTCGAAGAAACCCTCGCCAAAGTCGATGCCGACGGCGTGACCGTTGGCGAAGCACTCAATGCCATTGGCTATGCCGGTCCGCGAAAAGTCAGCGGGCATAAGGTTGGCGCCTATTTCGAGGCGCACATCGAACAAGGTCCTATCCTCGAAGACGAACAGAAAACCATCGGCGTGGTGCTCGGCGCGCTGGGGCAGAAGTGGTTCGACCTCAAGCTGCGCGGCGTAGAGGCGCATGCCGGTCCAACGCCGATGCACTTGCGTAAAGACGCGCTGGTCGGCGCCTCGGTGATCGTCGGTGCGGTCAACCGCGCCGCCCTCGGTCATCAACCCCATGCCTGTGGCACCGTCGGTTGCCTGCAAGCCTATCCCGGCTCGCGCAACGTCATTCCCGGCGAAGTGCGTATGACCCTCGACTTCCGTCATCTGGAACCGGCGCGGCTGGACTCGATGATTGCCGAGGTGAAGCACGTCATCGACGCCACGTGCGAAGAACATGGCCTGACTTACGAACTGACCCCGACTGCCGATTTCCCGCCGCTGTACTTCGAAAAAGGCTGTGTCGAAGCCGTACGCGGCGCGGCGAAAGGTTTGGGGCTGTCGCACATGGACATCGTCAGCGGCGCCGGCCACGACGCGATCTTCCTTGCCGAGTTGGGGCCTGCCGGGATGATCTTCGTGCCGTGCGAAGGCGGCATCAGCCACAACGAAATCGAAAACGCTGCACCGGATGATCTGGCGGCGGGCTGTGCGGTGTTGTTGCGGGCGATGCTCGCGGCTTCGGCGATGGTGGCGCAAGGGCAGCGGGCGGCTTGAAGATCAAAAGATCGCAGCCTGCCGCAGGCTGCGATCTTTTTGCTGTCACCCAAATGTCATCAATCCATGCGATGTTGCCGCCCATGAAAATCATCACCTCGGGCGCGGCCTATCTGGATATCGATGCCTATGCCTGCTGTATCGCCTACGCAGAACTGTTGAACCTGCAAGGCATTCCCGCTCGTGCCGTCAGCAGCACACAACCCAACGCCAGCGTGTCGAAAACCGTGCTCGGTTGGGGCCCCAGTCTGCACGTTTACGCCGCGAAGCCGAACGACGAATTCGTCCTGGTCGACGTGTCCGACTATCACCATGTCGACCCAATAGTGGTGCTCGATCAGGTGGTGGAAGTGATCGACCATCATCCGGGTTATGAACATTACTGGGCGCAGAAGCTTGGGACTGCCGCCGATATCCGACCGATTGGCGCGGCGGCGACGCAGGTTTTTCAGCGTTGGCAGGCGGCAGGTTTGGTGTCGCAGATCAGCGAGCAAAGCGCCGCGTTATTGGCCACGGCGATTCTGGATAACACGCTCAATTTCACCGGGCAGACGACTACGGCGGCAGATATCGGGGCGTATGCCGAACTTGCGCCAAGAGCCAAGCTTTGTGCTGACTGGGCCGAACAGTATTTCCTTGAATGCCAGGCCGGCATCGAAGCTAACCTCGCCGCTGCGTTGGCAGCCGATTTGAAACGGATGAAGCCCGACAGCCATTTGCCACATAACTTCGCGCAAATGACGGTGTGGGATGCCGATGCCTTGCTGCAAAAACACCGCCCGACGATCAACTGCTGGATCGCAGAGCAGGGCGAGGACGGGGTGCTGAATGTCATCGGTATCCGCGACAGGAAAAGCTGTTTTCTGGCGCCATCCACCGTTAGCCAACAAAAATTGAATAGGTTGTTGGCTCTCGATTGGGAGGCTGGAGTGGCTGTTGTAGCGCCTTCAATGCTGCGCAAGGAATTGTTGAAACTGGGGCTTTTTGCTGCCAGTCAAGGCGCGCCAAACAGCATCGTCCAGTAACCCTCTGCATCGCTGCGCGCTAGGCTTGCTCGCGAAGGGGCCAGTCCCGGTAACACAAATTCCCAGGCCCACCATCCTCACCGGTTTAACACATCCCCCATCCACTCCAGATACTGCCTGCGCTCGGAAATCGAGTTATGCCCGGAATCCGGCACCACTTTGAGCACGGCCACGCCCTTGGGGAAATACCCCAGCAAGCGCTCGGTGCTGGCCCGGGGAATCACCTCGTCATCACTCGCCGCCAGCAGCAACGTCGGCACACGAATATGCGCAGCGTACTTGCCCGACTCGAAACGATCCTTGAGCAACCACTTCACCGGCACCCACGGGTATTGCCGCGCCGCAATTTCTTCGAGGCTGTTGTACGGCGTCACCAGAATCAACTGCGCCGCCGGACGCTCACTGGCCAGGCGCACGGCGACGCCCGACCCCAGACTGCGCCCGACCACGGCAATCTGCGGATGGCGGGCAGATACCTGATCGAACAACGCCAGCGCATCTTCGGCAATCGCTTCTTCGGATGGCGAACCGCCGCTACCACCAAAGCCCCGATAGTGCAGGAAAAACAGCGCGTAATCGGGAAACGCTTCGGCAAACGCCGGCAGATTGCGCGATACATCCTCGGCATTGCCGCCGAAATAGATCAGCGCCCGAGGCCCGACGCGCTCGCGCGTAGCGACCCAGATGTCGGCGTCCGGCATCGACAGTTTCAAACGCGAATCGGCGCTCTCGACGGCAGCGGGCTGCGGAAAATAGATCAGCGAGCGCTGGAAAAAGAACAGCGCGGCGCACAGCACCACGTAAACGGCGACGATCAATGCGACGAGTGACATCAGGGTTCGGGACATTCGGCTACTTTTAACGGGGTGTGAGGGTTTGCTGTCGCAGTGTAGTCCAGCGGTTCGCCCCGGCAGCCCTCCAACACAACATGCAACAGACTCACGCAGCGGGGGAGGCAGCATGAGCCACACTGAGGGTTACTCCCGTCGCCGATTGCTCACGCTGGCTGCCGGGGTTTCGGCGGTCTTCACCTTTGAACGGGCGCTGGCCGCTGTCACATCGTGCGCCGCTACCGGAGGCCAAGCCATGCAGACCCGTGTCATCCCTTCAAGCTCGGAGCCCCTGCCTATGGTGGGACTGGGCACCTATCGCGGTTTTGATGTTGTGCCGGGCGATCTGGCCTACAAGCAACTACCGGCGGTGCTCGATGAATTGTTCGCCAAGGGCGGTACGGTGGTCGATAGCTCACCCATGTATGGCCGCGCCGAACAGACCACCGGCGAATTGCTGTCGATCCACGAACCGCGCTCGCCGGCGTTTCTGGCCACAAAGGTGTGGACGCGCGGGCGCAAGGAAGGCATCGCGCAGATGGAGCGGTCGTTCAGCCTGCTGCGCACCGAGCAAATCGACCTGATGCAGATCCACAACCTGCTCGACTGGCAAACCCACCTGCCCACCTTGCGTGAATGGAAGGAGCAGGGGCGCATCCGCTACATCGGCATCACGCATTACACGCCTTCAGCCTATGACGAAGTTGAAGCGCTACTGAAGGCCGAACAGCTGGATTTCCTGCAGATCAACTACGCCCTCGACGACCGAGGCGTGGAACAACGCATCCTGCCACTGTGCCGCGAACGCGGGGTGGCGGTGATCTGTAATCGGCCATTCGGCGGCGGTGGTTTGCTCGCCCGGCTCAAGGGTAAACCGCTCCCGGCGTGGGTCTCGGATGTGCAGGTCAACAGTTGGCCGCAACTGGCGCTGAAGTTTTTGCTGGCGCATCCGGCGGTGACTTGCGTCATCCCGGGTACCGGGAATCCGCGTTACATGGCCGATAACGTCAAGGCCGGATTCGGTCCGATGCTGACTGATGCGCAACGCCATCAGTTGATTGCATGGGTCGGTTAGGCCCGTTCAACCGCGAAACCGCAGCGCCTCCAGCAACAACGCAAACGCCGGTGCCGCCTGGCGCCGACTCGGGTAGTAGAGGTGATAACCGGCGAAGCGCGGGCACCAGTCTTGCAGAACTTGCACCAGCCGACCCTCTGCCAGATGCGCCGTGACGAGGTTCTGCGGGATGTAACTCAGGCCAAAACCGTCCAGTGCCGCGTCGAGTAACGGGTAGACACCATTCAGCGTGATCTGCCCGGACACCCGCACCTTGAGGCTTTCGCCGTCCTTTTCAAACTCCCAGGTGTACAGCCCGCCATTGGTGGGCAGGCGCAGGTTGTTGCAGGCGTGGTCGGTCAGGTCACGTGGCGTTTGTGGCGGTGGACGGCTGGCGAAGTAGGCCGGTGAGCCGACGACCACCATGCGCATGTCCGGGCCGATGCGCGTGGCGATCATGCCTTGGGCAACGTCTTCGCCCAAGCGCACGCCGGCATCGAACCCTTGCCCGGCGATGTCAACGAAGCCGTAATCGCAGCAGACTTCGACGGCGATGTCGGGGTATTTCGGCAGGAACGCCTTGAGTACCGGGCGCAGCAGCCAGTCCAGCGAGTGATCGGTGGCGCTGATGCGAATCTTGCCCGCCGGGGTTTCACGCAGGTTGCTCAGGGCGGCGAGTTCCAGTTCGATCTCTTCGAAGCGCGGGCCGATGGTTTGCAGCAGGTGCTCGCCGGCCTCGGTGGGGGAGACGCTGCGAGTGGTGCGCATGAGCAGGCGCAGACCAAGGCGCGCTTCGAGGGCGCGGATGGTGTGGCTGAGCGCGGACTGCGAGATGCCAAGTTTGGCGGCGGCTTTGGTGAAGCTGCGCGCGCGCGCCACGGCGAGGAAGGCGAGCAGGTCACTGGCGTTTTCGCGAAGCATTAATGAGTTTCCTGCATAAGTTATTTCGAACTCTAGTCGATTATCTGAAGAGTCGGCGCCGGTAAAGTTCAGGCATTACTTGCTGGAGAGACCGCCATGAACCCGATTGCCGCTTCTGCGTTGACCCTTTCCTTGCTGGCCGCCGACGCCCAAGCCAGCGAAATCCCGCGAGTCACCGTTACGCCCAACGGCTCACAACCGTCGGCCCAGGGGCCGGAGGATTGGTTCACCGGAACCGTGCGGATCGATGCGCCGTTCAAGGGCACTGATCGGGCGCGGGTCAGTGGCGCTACCGTGACGTTTGAGCCGGGTGCGCGCACGGCGTGGCACACCCATCCGCTGGGGCAGACGTTGATCGTCACGGCCGGAGCGGGGTTTGTGCAGGAGTGGGGGCAGCCGGTGCGGCAGATTCGCCCTGGCGATACCGTGTGGATCGCGCCCGGCGCCAAGCACTGGCATGGCGCCGCACCGACCACGGCGATGACGCATATCGCCATCGCTGAAATGCAGGATGGAGAAGTGGTGAAGTGGATGGAGCAGGTTGGTGAGGCGCAGTATCCGCGCAGCGAGTGAACCCATGGCCCTCGTCCCAGGCCTCTCCCTGAGTGAGAGGCCTGGGCCGAGGGGTTTTTCAGATCATTTCCGGTAATGACGAAAGAATCTTGTCCAGCGTAATCGGATACTCACGCACCCGGGCACCGGTGGCGTTGTAGATCGCATTCGCCACCGCCGCGCTCACACCGCAAATCCCCAATTCACCGACACCTTTGGCCTTCATCGGCGATGAAACCGGATCGGTTTCTTCAAGGAAAATGACCTCCTGATGCGGGATGTCGGCATGCACCGGCACTTCATATCCGGCCAGATCATGGTTGACGAAAAAACCCAGTCGCGTGTCCACCGCCAACGCTTCCATCAACGCTGCGCCCACGCCCATGGTCATCGCGCCGATGACCTGACTGCGCGCTGCTTTCGGGTTGAGAATCCGTCCGGCCGAACACACCGCCAGCATGCGCCGAACACGCACCTCTCCCGTAGCGGCATCCACCGCGACCTCAACGAAGTGCGCTCCAAACGTCGACTGCTGATATTGCTCGGCGAGGTCAGCAAACTCGATGCTGTCTTCAGCCTGCAGCGCACCATCCTGTGCGGCGTTGCGCAGCGCAACCTGCTGGTCGCCGACGCGCACCAGACCGTCGCTAAACTCAGCCTTGTCGGCAGCCATGCCCAACTTGCCTGCCACTGCTTCGCGCAGTTTCATGCACGCGGCATACACCCCGGCCGTCGAGCAGTTGGCACCGAACTGGCCGCCTGATCCGGCAGACACCGGGTAACTCGAGTCGCCCAGCCGTACGGTCACGTCCTGGAGTCCAACGCCCATCATTTCAGCGGCGGTCTGGGCAATGATCGTGTAACTGCCGGTGCCGATGTCGGTCATGTCGGTTTCCACCGTGACCTTGCCGTCGCGCTCCAGTCGCACCCGCGCGCCGGATTTCAACAGCAGGTTGTTGCGGATGGCCGCAGCGACGCCCATGCCGATCAGCCAGCGGCCCTCGCGGCGCGTGCCGGGTTGCGCATTGCGCTTGTCCCAGCCGAATTTTTCGGCACCGGTTTGCAGGCACTCAATCAAATGACGTTGCGAGAAGGGCCGCTCGGTGTTCACCGGGTCGACTTGCGTGTCGTTAAGGATGCGGAACTGAACCGGGTCGAGTTTGAGCTGCTCAGCCATTTCGTCCATGGCGATTTCCAGCGCCATCAGGCCCGGGGTTTCGCCGGGGGCGCGCATGGAGTTGCCTTCGGGCAGGTCCAGCGGCGCCACGCGCATGGTGACCAGACGGTTTTCGGCGGCGTAGAGTAATTGGCTCGGTTGCGCCGCGACTTCCACCTTGCCGTCCTCCAGATTGCCAGACCAGCCTTCGTGGGCGATGGCCGTGAGCTTGCCATCCGCTGTCGCGCCCATGCGAATGCGCTGGAGGGTGGCGGGGCGGTGGGTGGTGTTGTTGGCGATCTGCGGGCGGGCGATGGAGAATTTCACCGGGCGGTTGGCCATGCGCGCACCGAGGGCCGCGAGGATCGCGTCGGCGCGGATGAACAGTTTGCCGCCGAAGCCACCGCCAATGTATGGCGAGATCAAACGGACGTTCTCCTTCGGCAGACCGAGGGTTTGGGCAACGTCGCCGACGCTCCAGGCGATCATCTGGTTGGAGGTCCACAGGGTCAGTTGATCGCCTTTCCAGGCGGCCAGTGTCGCGTGGGGTTCCATCATCGCGTGGGACTGATCGGGGGTGGTGTAGGTCTGATCGAACTGCACCGGCGCGGCAGCGAAAGCCTTGGCGAAATCGCCGTGGGTGACGTCCGGCAATTCGTCCTTCGCTTCGACACCCTGGTCGCGCACGCTGGCCAGATCGAACTCGCCTTTGGTCGCGACGTAATCGACTTTGACCAATTGCGCGGCGGCCCGTGCCTGTTCAAAGGTTTCGGCCACCACCAGCGCCACGGCCTGGTGATAGTGCTGAACCTGAGGCCCGGCCAGCAAGTGCGCCGAGTTGAATTTGCCTTTGCCGAGTTTGCCGGCGTTGGCCGCGGTGACGATCGCCAAAACCCCTGGCGCTGCGTTCGCCTCCTCCAGATCAATGTGGCTGATTCGGCCCTTGGCGATGGCCGCACCGACCATAAATCCATAAGCCTGATTGGCCACCGCTTCATGTTGCTCGTAGGCGTAAGGCGCCTGGCCGCAGGTTTTCAGTTTGCCTTCGATACGGTCGGTGGGTTTGCCGATGACCTTCAGTTGGTCGATCGGGTTGGTGGTGGCGGGCGTGTCGAATTTCATGCTTGCTCCCTCGCTTGCGCCAACACCGAGCCGAGTGTGCGCTCGACCAGGGTCAGTTTGAACTGGTTGTCGTGGGTCGGCGTGGCGCCGTCTAGCAGGCGCGCGCTGACGGCTTTTGCGCCCTGGGGCAGCAGGGCTTCAGCCGCTTCCACCCGCCACGGTTTTGGCGCGATACCGCCAACGGCAACGCGGCCGCTACCGTCCTTTTGCAGAATCAAACCGACGGACACCAGGGCAAACGCGTAGGACGAACGATCACGCACCTTGTGATAAATGTGGGTGCCGCCCACCGGCGCCGGCAAAGTCACTGCGGTGATGAACTCGCCAGCGGTCAGGCTGGTTTCGATGTGCGGCGTGTGCCCCGGCAACTGATGAAAGTCCGCCATGGCGATGCGACGGGTGCTGCCATCGGGCTTGACCGTTTCAATCTGTGCGTCGAGGGCGCGCATCGCAATCGCCATGTCGCTTGGGTGGGTGGCGATGCAGGCATCGCTGACGCCGATAATGCCCAGTTGCCGACTGACCCCGCCAATCGCCGCGCATCCGCTGCCGGGGTTGCGTTTGTTACAGGCTTGATTCGTGTCGTAGAAGTAGGGGCAGCGGGTGCGTTGCAGCAGGTTGCCCGCCGTGGTCGCCATGTTGCGCAACTGCCCGGAGGCTCCGGCAAGCAAGGCACGGGAGAGCAGGGCGTAGTCCTTTCGCACGCGCGCGTCGGCGGCCAGATCGGTATTGCGGACCATGGCGCCGATACGCAAACCGCCCTCGGGCGTGGCTTCGATCTGATCCAGCCCCAGGTGATTGATATCAATCAGGTGCAGCGGAGTTTCGATGTCGAGTTTCATCAAATCCAGCAGGTTGGTGCCGCCAGCGATGAACTTTGCGCCTTCGACTTGCGCGGCTTGCGCTGCGGCTGTGGCGGGGGAGTCGGCGCGGCTGTAATTGAACGCTCTCATGCCGGCACCTCTGCGACTTCAGTGATGGCTTCGATGATGTTCGAGTAGGCGCCGCAGCGGCAGATGTTGCCGCTCATGCGTTCCTGAAATTCAGCGGCGATCATTTGCGGTGGTTCGGTCAGGCTGGCGCTGACGTGGCTGGGAATGCCGTCGCGGATCTCCTTGAGCACCGCCACCGCCGAACAGATCTGCCCCGGTGTGCAATAACCGCACTGATAGCCGTCGTGCTTGATGAACGCGGCTTGCATCGGATGCAGGTTGTCCGGCATGCCGAGGCCTTCGATGGTGGTGATCTCGCTGCCTTCTTGCATGACCGCCAGGGTCAGGCAGGCGTTGATTCGCCGGCCATCGGCGATCACCGTGCAGGCGCCGCACTGGCCGTGGTCGCAGCCTTTTTTGCTGCCGGTCATCTGCAGGTTTTCGCGCAAGGCATCGAGCAGGGTGGTGCGATTGTCGACCTCAAGGGTCTGAGGTTTGCCATTGACGTTTAAGGTGATTTTGCTCATGGCCGATTGCTCCAGGTTGGCCGCATAGGCCTTGAGGCTGATAAAGGGGGGCATCGCAAACGCCGTCGCGGTCACGGCGCCGAGGATCAGAAATTTACGTCGGGAAATCGGCATGGTTCGATTCCTTTACTCTCATCAGGGCAGCAGGGTCACAAAAGGCCCAGAGGGGCGCGCCGGCATGTTTGCCAGTCTCGTTTGAGGAATGACCGCTGGAGAGAGGAAAAGGTTTTTGCGGATTTGCGCTATAGAGTTATGCGCATGGCTCATGAATCTTCAGATTTATTGTGGGAACGGGCATGCTGGCGAAGGGGCGTTTCAATCAACGAGAGGTTGAATGATCCACCGCTTTCGCGAGCACGCCCGCTCCCACAGGGGTTGCCTTCAGCCGTTATAAAAAATGAGCGCTCGCCTGGACGCGGGATCGCGCAGGCGTCGAGGCCTCGAGATCCAGCAAATGGGTGGCGAGAATGTCGCTCAGAAAGCGGAACTGATCGTTGATGCCGACCACTTCATTGCTGAAATGATGGGTCGCGGCGGGCATCAGCAAATCGTCGAAATCGTCGTTGAACACCAACGCCTGCGCCTTGCGTTGCACGACGTGTTGTTCGTAGTAGTTGCTGCCGAACACCGGGAAACTTACAGAGAGCGTGATGGTGTGAATCATGATGTGAACGCCTCGTTGTGGTTCGGATGGCGCAATCGTGCCTTTGATGTGCGGCGGGCGGAACGCAATCGTCGCGATGTTGGATATCGACGGTATTGATGGTTGGCGCAGACCCCTTGTGGGAGCTGTATTTGACCCAATACCAGACAAACGGCCTGTCTCCCGCACCTATACTCAAATTTGCCGCTCCTTACTCTGGGAGACCAAAACCGTGACACCGCGCGCGCTGCTCGTTGCCGCCCTGTTTCTGCTGGCCGGCTGCGCCTCTCCGGCGCGGGCCCCTGTAACGGTGCCGGCGGTGGTGGTTTCACCCGCCACCTGGCAGCAAATCGACCGCGAAATCGTCAACGCCTCGCAACAGTCCACCGAGCAGGTCAAGCTGTTCGCCCGTGGCTCGATGGAACATTGGCGCACTCGCGTCTATCAGCAAACTGAAGAAAATTTCATCCCGTGGTTCAGCAGTTACTGGACCCAGGAATGGCTGTCGATGAAGGTCAGTTGGTACACGATCAGCGCGGGTGGTGAGGAGGACGCGTCGGCCAAGCGTCTGGCGGCGTATCTGCTTGAGCAATATCAGGAAAAGGTGTTGGCGCCGGTGGCCGTGGAGATCGATCCGGACGCGATTCTTGGCCAGGCCACGGCGTTCTATGCGCAACTGATGGCCCGGCAGATGCCGCTCATCGCTCAGCGGCATGGCGTGCCGATGGCTCAGCTCAATGGACATTTGCAGAGGATTGCGGCGATCGCCCTCGGCCCGCCGCCGGCGCGGGATGCGTCGCTGTATCAGGTCATCAGCAGCGAACCGTTGAACACGCTGCCGGCCTACGCGGCGCTGATCGACAAAATCCACACCGACGGTGGTTCGAAAGGCATTGCCTCGACCGACGCCGGTATGGCCCCGGTGGCCAAACGCGCCAGCCAGCGGATGGAGGCGCAAATGGCCCCGCGCGGCGCCGCCAGCGCAGTGGCCGCTGCGGCCGGCAAGCTGGCCGGGGCGATGATTTCGGTGGGCGTGGCGGGTATTCGCGCAATCATCCAGGCCAACGACCGCCCCGACAGTGAGGCGCTGATCCGCAGCAGTCTGGGTAACACCTTCGACAAGGCCTGGTTGAAGCTGGTGCAAAACCCGACCACCGGTGTCATGGCCGGCACGCTGCACATGGCCGGGCAGATCGAGCGCAATCTGGGCGCAGGTGAAGAGCCGTTGGTCGGGTTTGGGGCGAACCGTGTCGAATGGCAGCCGCCACCATCGACCAATCAGCAGATCGAACCCAACCTGCAAGGAGAATGACCATGGCCTACATCGATATCTTTGTCGCACCCGTGCCGACCGCCAATCGCGAGCAATACAAAAAACACTGTGTCATCGCAGCGAAACTGTTCAAGGAGTACGGCGCCCTGAGCGTCGTCGAATGCTGGGGTGAAGACGTGCCGGACGGCAAGATCACGTCGTTCCCGATGGCGGTGAAACTCAAGGAAGATGAAACCGTGGCCTCCGGCTGGCTGATCTGGCCGGACAAGGCCACCCGCGATGCGGGCATGGCGAAAATGATGGACGACCCGCGCATGCAACCGGACGTCAACCCGATGCCGTTCGACGGGCAGCGAATGATCTTCGCCGGGTTCAAATACCTCATCGAACCTTGAAACTCACGCAAGTCCCTTTGTGGGAGCGGGCTTGCTCGCGAACGCGGTATGTCATTCAAAAATAATGTTTCCTGACACACCACTTTCGCGAGCAAGCCCGCTCCCACAGGTGTGTATTTCACTCTGCCGATGGAGTAATCCGACAGCCTTTGCGATGACGAATCTGCTCATCCGTTGGCCGCTCTCGGACAAACTCGAAGCGCGGCTCACCTTCGCTGTAATGCACCAGCCAGCCCCATTCGAGCTCGGCTTCGTCCTGCCCGGGACTCGGTGGCCTGGCCCACCACGGCTCTTTGCTGAGGATCTCGCGCATGGCGGCCTCCGGTTGATGGCAATCCTTGAACTATAGACTTGTGTGGCGAGTCGTCAGAAAGGGGCAGGTAGAATCGGCAATCACAACCCTATAAGGAGCCAGGCCATGACGGATGAAAAACACGGGGATCTGCCGTCCAAGCGGCTGTTCTTTGCCCTGGACTGTCCACTGGCGCAGCGCAAGGCGATTGCCCAGTGGCGTGGGGAGTTGGGCTTGAGGGCCGGCAAACCCGTGCCCGCCGACAATTTTCACCTGACGTTATTGTTTCTCGGTGCCGTGCCATTGGCGCAGATCGGCGAAGTCTGCGAAGCCGCCAGTAAGGTACGCACGCCGGGAGAGGCTGTGCGGATTTCGCTGGATCGCTTGCAGGTCTGGCATCGCGCCGGGGTGCTGTCGTTGGCGCCCGAGCAGGCACCGCAGGCGTTATTGCGCTTGGTCTATGCGCTTGAGCAGGCCATGTTGCCGTTTGGTTTTGAGGCGCCGTCACACGCGTTTCGCCCGCATCTGACGCTGGCCCGTGATTACCGTGCGCCCGAGCCGGAAGCCGCCACACCGCCGGAGTTCTGCCTGCGTGCCGAGCGCTTTGCCCTGTTTGAATCGCACAAGGGGCGCTACCGCGTTTTGCAGGATTGGCCGCTGACCTGAGCGACAAAAAAAGGCGCCCGAGGGCGCCTGAAATTCACCTGAGCCGAGGGAGCCAGGTGAGGCCGTTCATGTGGGGGCAGCGGTGGTAAGGCGCTGCGTGAACGGGAAATCATAAATCTTCAAACCGCCACCTATCCCCTGTGGGAATGGGCTTGCTCACGAAGGCGTCAGGTCAGCCAATTCACAGGTGCCTGAGACTACGCTTTCGCGAGCAAGCCCGCTCCCACAGGGGGGGGCGGTTACTGGCCGAGTTTCACCCGCGTCCAGCCGCGGGTCATGATCCGTTGGGTGGCAATCGGCTGATCCGGCACCGCATACAACGTCGCCATCACCGCTTGCGACGGGTACGAGCCCGGATCGTTGCGGATCGCTTCATCCACCAGTGGCGTCGCCGCCGAGTTTGCGTTGCTGTAGCCGATGTTGTTGGTGACTTCGGCGATGATGTCAGCACGCATCAGGAAATTCATGAACAGGTACGCGTTGTCGACGTTCGCCGCATCACGCGGGATCGCGACCATGTCGTAGAAGCTGCCGGCGCCTTCCTTGGGGATGCTGTAGTCGATCTTCACGTTGTTGCCCGATTCCGCCGCCCGGGCCTTGGCCTGCAGCACGTCACCGGAATAACCGACGGCCACGCAGATGTTGCCGTTGGCCAAATCGGAGATGTACTTCGAAGAGTGGAAGTACGCCACGTACGGGCGGATCTTCATGAACAGCACTTCGGCTTCGAGGATGTGCGACTTGTCCTTGTCGTTCACCGGATAGCCCAGGTAGTGCAGGGCGGCCGGGAGCATTTCGGTCGGCGAGTCGAGGAAGCTGATGCCACACGCCTTGAGCTTCTCGGCGTTTTGGGGCTTGAACAGCAAGTCCCAGGAATCGGTCGGGGCGTTGGCGCCGAGCACTTCCTTGACCTTGGCCGGATTGAACCCGATACCGATCGAGCCCCACATGTACGGGAACGCGTGAGCGTTGTCCGGATCACTGGCGGAGGCGTTTTTCAGCAGCACCGGGTTGAGATTTTTCCAGTTCGGCAGCTTCGATTTGTCCAGCGTTTGATACACGCCGGCCTTGATCTGCTTGGCCAGGAAACTGTTGGACGGCACGACGATGTCGTAACCGGATTTGCCCGCCAGCAAACGCGCCTCAAGGGTTTCGTTGCTGTCGAAGACGTCGTAGGTCACGCGGATGCCGGTCTCGTCTTCAAACTTCTTGACGGTGTCCGGCGCGATGTAATCGGACCAGTTGTAAACACGCAGCACCTTGTCGTTGGCCTGGGCGCCCATGGCCATTGCGCCCATTAAGGACAGTGTCAGCAGAGTCCTGCCAAACATTTTCATCGGTACAACTCCATTGTTCTTGTTCAAAAACTCAACGCGGTAAATCTGTGGCGAGGGGGCAAGCCCCGTCGCCACAACATCCGTTATCAAGCGCTGGCAGCGGTGCGTTGCGGTTGTTGCCACGACTCATTGGCGGTCTGATCCATCGCTTCCTGAATCGCACGTTTGCGGTTGGCTTCTGCCTTGCGGCCGAAATACCAGACCAGGAAGGTCACGATCGACACCGCCAGCAGAATCAGGCTGGCCACGGCGTTGATCTCAGGCTTCACGCCCAGACGCACCGCCGAGAACACTTCCATCGGCAGGGTGGTAGAACCCGGACCCGACACGAAGCTTGCCAACACCAGGTCATCCAGCGACAAGGCAAACGACATCATCCCGCCCGCCGCCAGCGACGGCGCAATCATCGGAATGGTGATCAGGAAAAACACCTTGAAGGGTTTTGCCCCCAGATCCATTGCCGCTTCTTCAATCGACAGATCCAGTTCACGCAATCGGGCGGAAACGACCACCGCCACATAGGCTGCACAAAACGTGGTGTGGGCGATCCAGATGGTGACGATGCCACGTTCCTGCGGCCAACCGATCAACTGCGCCATCGCCACGAACAGCAGCAACAACGACAGACCGGTAATCACTTCGGGCATCACCAACGGCGCGGTGACCAAACCACCAAACAGTGTGCGCCCCTTGAAGCGTGTGACCCGCGTCAGCACAAACGCAGCCAGGGTGCCGAGGGCAACAGCGGCAATCGCGGTGTAGCAGGCGATTTCCAGCGAGCGCAGCACCGAGCCCATCAGTTGCGTGTTGTCGAGCAGGCCGACGTACCACTTCACCGACCAACCGCCCCACACCGTCACCAGTTTCGAGGCGTTGAACGAATAGATCACCAGAATCAGCATCGGCAGATAGATGAACATCAGGCCGAAGATCAGCATGAACTTTGCAAAACCGAAGCGTTTCATCCCCGTGCCTCCATCTCTTTGGCCTGGCTGCGGTTGAACAGCAGAATCGGCACAATCAGGATCAACAGCATCACCACTGCCAGGGCGGACGCCACCGGCCAGTCGCGGTTGTTGAAGAACTCTTGCCACAACACGCGGCCGATCATCAGCGTCTCCGGGCCACCGAGCAGTTCTGGAATCACGAACTCACCGACCACCGGAATGAACACCAGCATGCAACCGGCGATGATGCCGTTCTTGGCCAGCGGCACGGTGATTTTCCAGAAGTTATTGAAGTTGCTCGAGCCCAGGTCTGACGCGGCTTCCAGCAGGCTGCCGTCGTGTTTGACGAGGTTGGCGTACAACGGCAACACCATGAACGGCAGATAGGCGTAAACCACACCGATATACACGGCCGTGTTGGTGTTGAGGATTTCGATCGGGTGATCGGTGAGCCCCGTCCACATCAGAAACGCGTTGAGCAAACCGTTGTTGCTGAGAATGCCCATCCACGCATACACGCGGATCAGGATCGCCGTCCAGGTCGGCATCATGATCAGCAGCAGCAAGACGTTTTGCGCTTCCTTGCTCGCCTTGGTGATCGCGTAAGCCATCGGGAAGCCGATCCCCAGGCACATCAGCGTGCTCAGTGCCGCGACCTTCAGCGAGCCGAGGTAGGCCGACAGATAAAGGTCGTCTTCACCCAACAGGGTGTAGTTGCCGATGTTCAGCAACAGTTGGAATTTCTGCTCGGCGTAGGTGTAGATCTCCGAGTAGGGCGGAATGGCCAGGGCTGCTTCCGAGAAGCTGATCTTCATCACCAGAAAGAACGGCAGCATGAAGAACAGGAACAGCCAGATGAACGGAATGCCGATCACCAGTTTTCGCCCGCTGGGCACCAGGCGCAGGAATTGCTGATTGAAGGTTTTCATGAGCGCAGTACCACGCCGCTGTCGTCTTCCCACCAGACGTAGACCTTGTCGTCCCAGGTCGGCCGCGCGCCACGACGTTCGGCGTTGGCCATGAACGACTGAACGATCTTGCCGCCGGGCAATTCGACGTAGAACACCGAGTGGCCGCCGAGGTAGGCGATGTCATGCACTTTGCCTTCAGACCAGTTGTAGCGGAACTCCGGTTGGGTGGTGCTGACGAGCATTTTTTCCGGACGGATCGCGTAGGTGATCGACTTGTCCTGTACGGAGGTGCTGACGCCGTGGCCGACGTAGATCTTCTGCTGCAAGTCCGAGCTGTGAATGATCGCGTGACCTTCCAGGTCTTCCACCACGGTGCCGTCGAAAGCGTTCACGTTGCCGATGAATTCGCACACCATGCGGCTGACCGGGGCTTCATAGATGTCGATCGGGCTACCAATCTGCGCGATCCAGCCCAGGTGCATGATCGCGATGCGTTCGGCCATGGTCATGGCTTCTTCCTGGTCGTGCGTCACCATCACGCACGTTACGCCGACGCGTTCGATGATTTGCACCAGTTCCAGCTGCATCTGCGAACGCAGCTTCTTATCCAGTGCGCCCATCGGTTCGTCGAGCAGCAACAGCTTCGGACGTTTGGCCAGCGAGCGGGCGAGGGCGACGCGCTGACGCTGGCCGCCGGACAACTGATGGGGTTTGCGCTTGGCGTATTGGGTCATGTGCACCAGGCGCAGCATCTCTTCGACGCGGGCGTCGATTTCGCTGGTGGGCAAACGGTCCTGCTTGAGGCCGAAGGCAATGTTCTGCGCCACGGTCATGTGCGGAAACAGCGCGTAGGACTGGAACATCATGTTGATCGGCCGCTCGTAGGGCGGCATGTCGGTGATGTCCACGCCGTCGAGCAAGATTCGCCCTTCAGTCGGGCGCTCGAAACCGGCCAGCATGCGCAGCAGGGTCGATTTGCCCGAACCGGAGCCACCGAGCAGGGCGAAAATTTCGCCCTGATGGATCTCCAGTGACACATCGTCCACGGCGGTGGTTTCGTCGAACTTCTTGGTCACGCGATCGACTTTCACCAGAACCTTTTTCGGTTGCTGATGACCTTCAAGAGCCTTCCTGTAAGTGCTGGAGGCGTTTGCCATGTGAAACTCCCAACAGGTTTCGTTCGCCGGGCCAATGTGGCCTGGCTTAAAAGTGGATTGCAGAGCGGTCAGCGCATTGCCTGTCGGATCACATCCCCCTGTGGGAGCGGGCTTGCTCGCGAATACGTCGTGTCAATCGACATCGTTGTTGCCTGACACACCGCTTTGGCGAGCAAGCCCGCTCCCACAGGGTTTTGCGTTGTCCTGACGGGCACTGCTCTTACCGATCCGGCTTGGTCGGCGCCGCCGTCCTGGCTGCCTGGGTCGTACTTGTTGTTATTACGGTTTGTCGTTTTCACGGATGACGGATGCACAAACGCGCAGCCGCCGACCCGTGGGGGCAGTAAACAGTGATGAAATCCCGGGTTGGGTCAGCGTTGGTTGCGTCGCGTCGCCCGTTGCCGGCAAGCCTGGCCGAACGCCTGGAAAATCCTCAGGTAGTTCGGGTTATCGAGTACCTGCCATTCCGGGTGCCATTGCACACCGAGGGCAAAGGTCGGGCTGTGCTCCACCGAGATCGCCTCGATCAGGCCATCCGGCGCCACCGCTTCGGCGCGCAGGCCGGGAGCGAGGCGGTCGATGCCCTGACTGTGAATCGAGTTGACCTGGAACTCGTCCGGCAACCCCAGCGCTTCGAACACGCCGCCACCAAGCACGGTGACGGCATGGGCCGGTGCGTATTGCACGGCCACATCCGGGCTGTCGGCTTCGCGGTGATCGAGCATGCCCGGCAACTCATGCACCTTCTGATGCAGGCTGCCGCCGAACGCGACGTTCATTTCCTGGAAACCACGGCAAATGCCCAGCACTGGAACGCCCGCCGCAATGGCGGCACGCAATAAAGGGAGGGTGGTGGCGTCTCGCGCCGGATCGTGATCCGTGCCGGGGACGCTGGCCGGGCCTTGATAGTGGAAAGGTTCCACATTGGAGGGCGAGCCGGTCAGCAACAGACCGTCGAGTTGACCGAGCAGGTCATCGATTTCAGTCAGGTTGCCAAGGGAAGGAATGACCACCGGCAGCCCCAGCGCCGCAACGCTGACAGCGCGAACGTACTTGTCGCCGCTGATGTGATAGGGGTGCAGGCCAATCTGTTTGACGCACGCAGTAACGCCGATCAATGGCTTGAATGCCATTTTTATTCACCTCGAAGTTTGACACTTGAACGAGCTTTTCCGGAGCTTAGCCTCGTTGATTTTAATTAACAACTGCCATGTAAAAAATTCTAAACGCCGTTCATCCATCTTTCACGGTTTCCGGGTGTCTGGCGCTTGTGTTGGCATGAAAGTGTTAAAAAAAGCCCTAAAAATAAAGGCTGGGCGGTCAGGTGTTCGCTATTGACTTCACTTTGTCTTTCGGATTGACTGGCTCGGCGAAACAGCAGTGAACATAATAATTAACAGCTAAATAGGTGCATCATGTCGGTCCCTCTGCGTGCCGTTCAACTCAACGAAGCAAACGCATTCCTTAAGAAACATCCTGAGGTTTTGTACGTCGACCTTCTGATTGCGGATATGAACGGTGTGGTGCGCGGCAAGCGCATCGAACGCACCAGTCTTCATAAGGTTTACGAGAAAGGCATCAACCTGCCGGCCTCGCTTTTCGCCCTCGACATCAATGGCTCCACGGTCGAAAGCACTGGCCTGGGGCTGGACATCGGCGACGCTGACCGCATCTGCTACCCGATCCCTGGCACCCTGAGCATCGAGCCGTGGCAGAAGCGCCCCACCGCACAATTGTTGATGACCATGCACGAGATCGAAGGCCAGCCGTTTTTCGCTGACCCGCGTGAAGTGTTGGCCAACGTGGTGCGCAAGTTCGATGAAATGGGCCTGACCCTTTGCGCGGCGTTCGAACTGGAGTTCTATCTGATCGACCAGGACAACGTGAACGGCCGTCCGCAGTCGCCACGTTCGCCGGTGTCCGGCAAGCGTCCGGTGTCGACTCAGGTCTACCTGATCGACGACCTCGACGAGTACGTCGACTGCCTGCAAGACATCCTCGAAGGCGCGAAAGAGCAGGGCATCCCCGCTGACGCCATCGTCAAGGAGAGCGCCCCGGCGCAGTTCGAAGTCAACCTGCATCACGTTTGCGACCCGATCAAGGCGTGCGACTACGCCGTCCTGCTCAAGCGTCTGGTGAAAAACATCGCCTACGACCACGAGATGGACACCACCTTCATGGCCAAGCCGTATCCGGGCCAGGCGGGCAACGGTCTGCACGTACACATTTCGATTCTGGACAAAGAAGGCAACAACATTTTCGCCAGCGAGGATCCCGAGCAGAACGCCGCGCTGCGACACGCAATCGGCGGTGTGCTGGAGACCCTGCCTGCGCAAATGGCGTTCCTCTGCCCGAACGTCAACTCGTACCGCCGCTTCGGCGCACAGTTCTACGTGCCGAACTCGCCGAGCTGGGGCATCGACAACCGCACCGTGGCGGTCCGTGTGCCGACCGGTTCGGCCGACGCCGTGCGCATCGAACACCGCGTGGCCGGTGCCGACGCCAACCCGTACCTGCTGATGGCGTCGGTGCTGGCCGGTATCCACCACGGCCTGACCAACCAGATCGAACCGGGTGCGCCGGTGGAAGGCAACAGCTACGAGCAGAACGAGCAGAGCCTGCCGAACAACCTGCGCGACGCACTGCGCGAGCTGGACGACAGCGAAGTCATGGCCCGCTACATCGACCCGCTGTACATCGACGTGTTCGTCGCGTGCAAGGAAAGCGAGCTGGCCGAATTCGAAAACTCGATCTCTGACCTTGAGTACAACTGGTACCTGCATACGGTCTGATTTGCAGACCAACACCGACCCAATGTGGGAGCTGGATTGCTCGCGAATGCGGTGTGTCATTCAAAATCATTTTGTCTGGCATGGTGCTTTCGCGAGCAAGCCCGCTCCCACAGGGGATACGGTTACCAGGTTTTGATGAGTGGGCGATCGCCTGCCATCACCCCAATCCCCCCTTGTCGAGCCACAACAATGACTACAACCCGCAACGACTGGGAACAACGCTTCCAGTCCCTGACCCTCGAATCCCGCGCGTTCATCAACGGCGAATACCGCCCGGCGATCAGCGGCGACACCTTTGAATGCCTGAGCCCCGTCGACGGCCGTTTCCTCGCCTGCGTGGCCAGTACCGACGAAGCCGACGCCAACCTCGCTGTTGAAGTCGCTCGCCAGTCTTTCGAATCCGGCGTGTGGGCGAAAAAAGCCCCGGCCGAGCGCAAGCGCATCCTGATCCGCTTCGCCGATCTGATCCTGCAACACCAGGAAGAACTGGCGCTGCTTGAAACCCTGGACATGGGCAAACCGATCAGCGACTCCATGAGCATCGACATCCCGGCGACCGCCAACGCGATCCGCTGGAGCGCCGAAGCCATCGACAAAATCTACGACGAAGTCGCCGCCACGCCGCACGACCAACTCGGTCTGGTGACCCGCGAACCTTCGGGCGTGGTTGCCGCCATCGTGCCTTGGAACTTCCCGCTGATCATGGCCAGCTGGAAGTTCGCTCCAGCACTGGCCGCCGGTAATTCGTTCATTCTCAAGCCTTCGGAAAAGTCGCCACTGACCGCCATCCGCATCGCGCAACTGGCGCTGGATGCCGGCATTCCAAAAGGCGTGTTCAACGTCCTGCCGGGCTTTGGTCACACCGTCGGCAAAGCGCTGGCGTTGCACATGGACGTCGACGTGCTGGCCTTTACTGGCTCCACGGCGATTGCCAAGCAACTGATGATTTATGCCGGCCAAAGCAACATGAAACGCGTTTGGCTCGAGGCCGGGGGCAAGAGCCCGAACGTGGTGTTTGCTGACGCCCCGGACTTGCGCGCAGCAGCCCAGGCCGCCGCCGGCGCCATCGCCTTCAACCAGGGCGAAGTGTGCACCGCCGGTTCGCGTCTGCTGGTCGAGCGTTCGATCCGCGAGCAATTCATCCCCCTGCTGGTGGAAGCGCTGCAAGCGTGGAAACCCGGTCACTCCCTCGACCCGGCCACCACCGTCGGCGCCGTGGTTGATCAGCGTCAACTCGACAACGTGCTGCGCTACATCAGCATCGGTCGCGAGCAGGGCGCCGAACTGATCGCTGGCGGCCAACGCACCCTCGAAGAAACCGGTGGCCTCTACGTGCAACCGGCGCTTTTCGACGGCGTAACCAACGCCATGACCATCGCCCAGGAAGAGATTTTTGGCCCGGTGCTGTCGCTGATCACCTTCGACACTGTGGAAGAAGCACTGCACATCGCCAACGACAGTATCTTCGGCCTCGCCGCCGGGGTCTGGACCAGCAACCTGAGCAAGGCGCACACCTTCGCTCGCGGCCTGCGCGCCGGCAGTGTGTGGGTCAACCAGTACGACGGCGGCGACATGACCGCGCCGTTCGGTGGCTTTAAACAGTCGGGCAACGGTCGCGACAAGTCGCTGCATGCGTTCGACAAGTACACCGAGCTGAAAGCGACCTGGATCAAGCTCTAATTCTTTTACAGCGACGGTCGCAGGTGTTCTGCGGCCATCGGAGAAACGTATGAAACAACAACACGTAAACAGCTACTACGCCGCCACCCGTAACGAAGTCATCGACTTCCCGATGCTGGAAGAAGCGGTGGACTGCGACGTCTGCATCATCGGCGCCGGTTACACCGGTTTGTCCTCGGCGCTGTTCCTGACCGAAGCCGGCTATAAAGTGACGGTGCTGGAAGCGGCGAAAGTCGGCTACGGCGCCAGCGGCCGCAATGGCGGTCAACTGGTCAATTCCTACAGCCGCGACGTCGACGTGATCGAAGAGCGCTACGGCGACAAGACCGCAGAAATCCTCGGCAGCATGATCTTCGAAGGCGCCGACATCATCCGTTCGCGCATCAAGGACTACGACATCCAGTGCGACTACCGCCCGGGCGGCATTTTCGCGGCGATGAACAAGAAGCAGCTCAACGGTTTGGCCGAGCAGAAGCGCAACTGGGAACGCTACGGCAATCGCAATCTGAAGATGCTCGACGCGGCGGACATTCGTCGCGAAGTCGGCTCCGACGCCTACGTCGGTGGTCTGCTGGACATGCAGGGCGGCCATGTTCACCCGCTGAACCTGGCCCTCGGTGAGGCCGCTGCAATCACGCGCCTGGGCGGCAAGATCTACGAGCAATCGGCCGCCGTGGAGATCACCTACGGCGAGCCCAACGTCGTGCGCACCGCCAAAGGCCTGGTACGCGCCAAGTACCTGTTGATCGCCGGCAACGCCTACCTGCCGCAAGGCCTCGACAACCGCGTCACCGCGAAAAGCATGCCGTGCGGTTCGCAAATCGTCGTCACCGAACCGTTGACCGAGAAGCAGGCGCGCAGCCTGATCACCAACAACTACTGCGTCGAAGACTGCAACTATCTGCTCGATTACTACCGTCTGACGGCCGATAACCGTCTGCTGTACGGCGGCGGCGTGGTTTACGGCGCGCGGGAACCGGACGACATCGAACAACTGATCCGCCCGAAGATCCTCAAGACCTTCCCACAACTCAAGGATGTGAAAATCGACTACCGCTGGACCGGCAACTTCTTGCTGACCATGTCACGCATGCCGCAATTCGGCCGCATCGAGAAAAACGCCTACTACATGCAAGGCTACAGCGGCCACGGCGTCACCTGCTCGCACCTGGCCGGCAAACTGATCTCGGAGATGATCCGCGGCGACGCCGAACGCTTCAACGCCTTCGCCTCCCTGCCACACATGCCCATGCTCGGCGGCCGTACCTTCTCCGCCCCATTGACCGCCCTCGGTGCCGTCTACTACTCGCTACGCGACCGCTTCGGCATTTAGGTTACCTCCCCGGCGGCGGCCCCCAAGACTCCCGCCGGTTTTTTTCCTGAGTCCAGCGCTCAAACTGTGGAAGCTGATCTGCCAGCGATAGCGTCATGACGGGGTGTGCAAGGCCAACTGCTTGATCACTTCAACCACTGGCGCCACCCGTTCAGCCTGCCCATGCGGCCACACCGCATAGAGGTTGTAATGCGCCGCAATCTGCGCCAGACCGTCCGACAACACACTGGCAAACAACTGCCCGGCATCCGTCAGGTTGCTGCCGCCACCTTCACGCACGAACAGCGGCTGGCCGATGAACTGCATTTCGGTCGTGCCGCTGAGCGGTTGCATATCTGTCAGCCGCCTCTGAGCCAGCAGATTCGCCTGCTGGAAGAAGAACTCGGCACGCCGCTGTTCGAACGCAGTCATCACCGCGTCGAGCTGACAGCGGCGGGGTTGGTGTTCAAGGCGCTGACGCCACCGCTGCCGGAAGTGCCGCTGTACGCCACCTATCGGGCGGACGATGCTTCGCCGATGCTCAAGCTGTTTCTCGATACGTTGCGTGAGTGGGTGGAACACTGATCCCTGTGAGAGCGGGCCAGCCCGCGAGGAGGCCGGATAAATCAGCATCAAGTCTTATGACGGACCCTTGCAGGTGCTTCGCACGATCACGCGCCGCTGCGGTCGTAATCTTCACATGGTCGTATCACTTGTGGAGATCCAATGAGCCAGGAAGTCCTGACCCGCGAAACCAATCGTCGTCAGTTGCAACAGATCATCGCCGGGTTGTCCGACGGGGTGATTCTGCTTGAGCTTGATCAGAGCATTCTCTGGGCTAATGAAGCGGCGTTGGCCATGCACGGCGTCAACCGGATCGGCGAGCTGGGCACGAACGCCGATGAGTACGCCAAGCGCTTCAGCCTGCGTTATCGCAACAATCACCCGGTGCCGCCCGAGCACTATCCCATTAGCCGTGCCGCGCGTTGCGAAGCCTTCAGCGACGTGTTGATCGAGGTGTTCGCTGTGGATGACCCCGAGCGCATCTGGGTTCACAGCGTGCGCAGCATGGTGCTGACCGACCGTGATGGCCAGCCCGAGTCGCTGGTGCTGATCATGAGTGACGTTACTGATTGGGCCAATGCTGAGCAGCGCTTCGAAAAGACCTTCAATGCCAATCCGGCACCGGCGGTGATCTGCCGTCTCAGCGATTTGCGGTATATCAAGGTCAATCCGGGGTTCCTGGAGATGACTGGCTACACCCGCGACCAAGTGATTGGCACCTCGGCCTATGAAATCGACATCCTTGAGCAGGCCGATGATAAAGACCTGGCCATCCAGCGCCTGCGCGATGTGGCGACTATTCCGCAGATGCAGGCTGAACTGCGATTGCCCGATGGCACCACCAAGCAAGTGATCGTTGCCGGACAACCGCTGGTGCTTAATGACGAGCCGTGCATGTTGTTTTCCTTTGTCGACATGGAGTCGCGGCGCCAGGCTGAAGTGGCGCTGCGCCAGAGTGAAGAGCGGTTTGCCAAGGCTTTTCGCCTGACCCCGGTGCCGATTCTGATCTGCAGCGCCGACGAGCAACGGGTCATCGACGTCAATCAAGCGTTCCTCGATACCCTGGCCTATGCCGGCGAAGACGTCGTGGGCAAAACCGTGACGCAACTGAACGTTATCAACGACGCCGAAGAGCGCGAACGGTTGCTGGTGGCACTGGAGAAAAACGGCCGGGTTGATCGGGTCGACGTAAGCGTGCGCAAGCAGGATGCAGATTTGCTTGAATGCACGCTGTCCGCCGACACGGTCAATATTCAGGGCATACCGTGCTACCTGCTGGTGCTGATGGACATCTCCGAGCGCAAGCGTACCGAGCTTGAACTGGTGGCGGCGATTGAAGAGGTGATGAAGGACGCTTCGTGGTTCAGTCGCACGCTGATCGAAAAACTGGCCAATGTGAAGAAGGTCAACTCGCCGCAATTGCCGAGTGTGTCGTTCACCGAGCTGACCGCTCGTGAGCGCGATGTGCTGGGGTTGATCTGCGAGGGGCTGGCGGACAAGGAGATCGCGGCGCGGCTGAAACTGGCACCGAACACGGTGCGTAATCATGTGGCGACGGTGTATTCCAAACTGGATGTGCACAGCCGCAGTGAAGCAATTGTCTGGGCGCGCGAGCGTGGCTTGTTTTCGGGCGATTGGCGCAGCAAAGGCCAGCGATAGGGTGCAAATGCACTAGTGCGACAGGTGCAAATTCGTGTGTTGCTGTGAGGAGGCTGTTCTTAGTCTGGCGGGGTGCGATACGAGCCTTTTTTTGGCTTGGGATCGTGTCCCAGTGAGACAGTTCAAGGAATAGCTCCAATGATGAATCTTGCGCAGTTGCGCGCGCGGCTTGAGCACAGTTTTTCGCCGCTGGCTTGTGAGTGTTCGGTGGATGGTGATCATTCGCTGACGGTGAAGCTGTTTGACCCGGTTTCCGGGCAGGTGGATTTGGTGATCGGTGGTTTGAAACTCGATGCTTTGCGCACGTCCGGGTCTGTCGATGTGTTGATTGATGAATTGCGGTATGAGTTGCAGAGCAACTCTTTGGGGACTTCGCGGGATCCTGATCTGGCGTAGATTATGGTGTGGGCAGGTTGCTTGCTGGGGCTCTGAGTTCCTTCGTTTCGGGGCGCACCAATAGCAGCCGTGGTCGCCGACCCATTTCTGTCGGATGCCCGCGATCCCTGTGGGAATGGGCTTGCTCGCGAAAGCGGCCAGACTGGCCAGCGGCTTGTGCAGGCAACCTGCGCCGGGAGCACAACGCAAAATCGACAGCCAGTCTTCCCTGATCTGACCGTTTTACTGGCGCTTGCGAGGGGCTCGGCTATAAAGAATGAGTGGTCAGGTCTTCCGTGGTCGGTTTGGTCGCGGGAGTTTGTCTCTCTTTTCGCGGGTCGTCCTATGAACAATCTTGGGAAACGCGTGTGTTCGCCGTTGTCGTTGGTTTTTTCTGTGGCGCTGTTGGCCGGTTGTGCCAGTGCGCCGCCACCGCCACCGGTAATGCCACCTGCGCCGCCGGAACGCACCTGCCAGGTCCTCGAGAATACCGAGGTAGCCGGCGATGTGTATGCCGACGGGCAAGTGACTCGTCACATCACCACTACCCGTTGCATCACCCAATAGCGTGCGCAGGGCAATAGTCTCGGTCTGAGCTGATTGTGCTGGAGGCTGGCGAGGTGGGCGGGACGGTGTTGAGTTTCGGTTGGCAAGTGCCAAGGGTCTTGGCCTGGTACACATGCCCTGTGGACGCGAGCACGCTCACCTCCACAGGGTTATTGATTGACCGCCAGGATCAGGACAGGAACCCGCCGTCCACGTTCAGTGAGACGCCTGTGGTGTAGCTCGACGCATCACTGGCCAGGTACAGCACCGCACCGGCCATTTCACTCGGATCGGCCACACGCTTGAGCGGGATCTGCGTCAGTGCCTGTTTCAGAATCGCGTCGTTCTTCACCAGCGCCGAGGCGAACTTGGTGTCGGTAAGGCCCGGCAGCAGGGCGTTGCAGCGGATGCCGAATTGCGCGCATTCCTTGGCGAAGACCTTGGTCATGTTGATCACCGCCGCTTTGGTCACCGAGTAGATGCCCTGAAAGATCCCCGGCGAGATGCCGTTGATCGAGGCGACGTTGATGATGCTGCCACCACCGTTTTCGCGCATCAGCTTGCCCGCTTCCACGGACATGAAAAAGTAGCCACGGATGTTCACGTCGACGGTCTTCTGGAACGCGCCCAGATCGGTGTCCAGCACGTTGCAGAACTGCGGGTTGGTGGCGGCATTGTTCACCAGAATATCCAGGCGGCCGAACTGTTCCTTGATCCCGGCGAACACTTGGCTGATCTGTTCCATTTCACCGATGTGGCAGGCCACCGCGGTGGCTTTGCCGCCGTCAGCGATGATGGCGTCGGCGACGTGCTGGCAGCCGTCGAGTTTGCGACTGGAAACGATGACGTGGGCGCCTTGTTGGGCGAGCAGTTTGGCGATGGCTTCACCGATGCCACGGCTGGCGCCGGAGACGAAAGCGATCTTGCCGTCGAGGTCGAACAACTGAGTCTTGGACATAAGGGTTCCTGGGTGTGGGCCGTCAGAGGCTCGATTTCGAAATGACCTGCAAGCTCATCTGCTCCAGCAGTTTGTTCATGTGAATGAACTGCGCGAAGCGTTTGTCCTGGGTCTGGCCATGGTAGAAGCGGTAGTAGATCTGCTGCACGATCCCGGCCAGACGGAACAGGCCGTAGGTGTAGTAGAAGTCGAAATTGTCGATCTGGATGCCCGAGCGCTCGGCGTAGTAATCGACGAACTCGCGGCGGGTCAGCATGCCCGGGGCGTGGCTCGGCTGGCGGCGCATCAGTTGCACCGGCGCCGGGTCGCCCGCCTCGATCCAGTAGGCGAGGGTGTTGCCCAGGTCCATCAGCGGATCGCCGAGGGTGGTCAGTTCCCAGTCGAGCACGCCGATGATCTGCATCGGGTTGTTCGGGTCGAGGATCACGTTGTCGAAGCGGTAGTCGTTGTGGACGATGCTCGACGTCGGGTGGTCGGCCGGCATCTTGTCGTTGAGCCAGGCTTTGACCGCTTCCCAGTGCGGTGCGTCCGGGGTCAGGGCTTTTTCGTAGCGCTCGCTCCAGCCTTTGATCTGGCGGGCAACGTAACCTTCAGGTTTACCCAGATCACCGAGACCACAGGCCTTGTAATCGACGCGGTGCAGTTCGACGAAACGGTCGATGAAACTCTTGCACAGCGCCTCGGTTTTCGCTGAATCCAGACCCAGCTCCGGCGGCAGTTCCGAGCGCAGGATGATCCCGTTGACCCGTTCCATCACATAGAACTCGGCGCCGATCACCGATTCGTCGGTGCAGTGCACGTAGGCTTTCGGGCAATACGGAAAACCGTCGCGCAATTGATTGAGGATGCGGAATTCGCGGCCCATGTCGTGGGCGGATTTGGCCTTGTGACCGAACGGCGGCCGGCGCAACACGAACTCCTGCTCGGGGTATTCGAGCAGGTAAGTCAGGTTTGACGCGCCGCCGGGAAACTGGCTGATCGCAGGCAAGCCGCGCAGGCCCGGAATGTGTGCCTTGAGGTATGGATCGATCAGGCTGGCATCGAGTTCTTCGCCAGAGCGGATACGGGTGGACTGGTCAGTAAGCGCCATGCTTATCCCTTCTGCTTATTTTGGAGGCCAGACATCATTGGCTAATCTAATGGGGCGCTCGGTCGGTCACAAGCGCGGGTCGGTCTTATAGGTTAGCGTGTTGCCGGACAATCACCTTTGGGAATGTGCAGGGCGGGCCGCAGCAGACTAAGGTTTAGCGGGTATGCCGTGTCCAACAAGGAGTCGGGAAATGGGCTGTCCACAAGTCTGTGCCACTGCCACTTTGCAATGCAGCTTCGGCGCCGCACCGTCGGCGCTCAACGTGTTGCCGGTCAATCGCACGCTGACCGGCGGGATGCCGGCGGCGAACATCATGGATTACATTCCGCTGGTCAACATCCTGCCGTTCGGGGTGTGCATGAGCATGGCCAATCCGACGGTGGCGGCCGCCACCGCTGCTGCGCTGGGCGTGCTGACACCGATGCCGTGCATTCCGGCAACCGCGTCGCCATGGATTCCCGGCGGCGCGCCGACCTTGCTGCTCGGCGGGATGCCAGCGATCGATGCCAACAGTACGTTGATGTGCACTTGGGCGGGGGTGATCAAGATCGTCATGCCGGGGCAGATGCAGATGCTGATTCCCTGATTGTTGCGTTGGATGTGCCGGCCTCTTCGCGCGCAAGCCCGCTCCCACATTTGATCGCATTCCAATGGGTAAGCGGGCTTGCTCGCGAAAGGGCCAGTCAATACACCCTGAAACGTCAGGCCTGCTGCGGATCCATCCAGCGTTGATACCACCAGCGCACCCGCGAAATCGGCTTGCCATCCGCGCCCAACGGCCGTCCATCCTCGGCAAACCCCTGTTCAGGCTCCATCAACTGCCCATTCACATAACGCGCTTGCACCGCCGGTTTGCCATTGGGATGAAAGCGCTGATAGCGCCCCTCACGCACGCCATCGCGATAAAACTCAGCCTCCGCCACCTGGCCGTCAGGAAAGTAATTGAGCGCTTCCCCATGCAACAACCCGCGCCGATACGTTGCCTTGCGTTGTAAAAAGCCCTCCGGCGCGTAAAAACTGGCAACCCCTTGCAGCTTGTCGTGTACAAACGGCATCTGCGCCGAGACCTTGCCATTGGGGTGATAGAGCAGCGACGTACCCTGCAACTCGCCCTGGCTGTAGTTCAGATCGGCTTGTTTGCGCCCGTCGTCCTTGATTTGCAACGGGCCATCGAGCTGGCCGTCCTGCAAACGTCCCTTGAGCTGCTTGTCATTCTGCTGCAAGTCCAGCGGTGTGATCGCCATGGTTGCTCCCTGTCAGTTGACCTGCACCAGCCCGCCCTTGATGGTCAGCATGCCGCCGCCGTCCACGGTCTGCGAGGCCGCGCCCTTGTTGGTCAGGCTGATGCCAGCGTCGTTGGTCAGGGTGGTTCCGGCCTTGTTGTCCAGCGATGTACCGGCCTGATTGGTCAAGGCAGTGCCGGCCTTGTGGGTGATCGAGGTGCTGGCCGAGGTCGCCAGATCGGCGCCGCTCTTGATGGTGAAGCTGCCGCCACTTTGCAGGGTCAGGGTGCCGCTGACTTTGATCGTCAGGTTGCCGTCCACGGTCAGGCTGTAATCGCCCGTGACTTTGTCGGTGTAATTACCGCCCGTGCTGTGATCTTGGTCAGCGCCGACTTTTACCGTGCGACTGTCCTTGACATCGAGCGTGTCGCTGCCGGTCTGGATCGTCACACTGCGTTTGCCTTTTTCCAGGGTCACGGTCTCGTCGCCGTCCTTGACCGTGCGGGTGCGGGCGTTCTGTACGGTGAGGGTTTCGTCGTGGCCGACGGTGGCCGTGGTGTCGTTGAGCACGTTGATCTTCAGATCTTTCTGCGCCTGCAAAAACACCTCTTCGGCGTCTTTCTTGTCCTCGAAGCGCAGTTCGTTGAAACCGCCGCCACCCTTTGACGATTGGGTCTTGATCCCCGATTGCGTCTGATTGGCCGGCAAGGCGTAGGGCAGGGCGTTGTCGCCGTTGTAGACGCACCCGGTCACCAGCGGCCGATCCGGATCGCCGTCGATAAAGGTCACGATGACTTCCTGACCGATGCGCGGGATGAACTGCATGCCAAAGCCTTTGCCGCTCCACGGCAACACCACGCGCACCCAGCAGGAGCTGGTTTCATCGTTTTTGCCATCGCGATCCCAGGGGAACTGCAACTTGATCCGGCCGTATTCGTCAGTCCAGATTTCTTCGCCGGACTTGCCCACCACAATTGCAGTTTGCGGGTGCATGCGCGGTTTTGGTGTGACCCGTTGCGGGCGAAACGGCGTGGCTTTGGGGATCGCTTCGAAACGGTTGCGATAGCTTTCATGGCTGACGTCATGGGTGACCCGCGTCACCACCCAGTCGATGTTCAGGCTCGCATCGTCGTGCCCGTCGAGGGTGAACCAGTGCCCCGGGATCAGCCAGCGACAGTCGCTCTCGCCGACAAAGCGTTTCTCTTCACTGCGCAAACCGTCGACGCGTTGCTTGGTCAACGCATCGCCGCGCGCCTTGGCGTTGTAGCCGCCCGGATGTTCGTAGATCGCACGCGGCCCGGCGACCGCTTCGGCCTGGCCGTACAGTGAAGTGGCGGGCGTTGTGAACTCGTAATCCGTCGCCTTGTACACCCCGGCCACCGCTTGCAAACACACCTGGCCTGCGCGAATCCCGTGCAGCTCGCGCTGACCCAGTCCTTGCCCCAGATAGCTGACCTTCGGCCCATTAGGGATCTGCACGAAAGCGTCGTTGCTGTCGCCCAGTACGAGCGTGTGCTTGCCGTCGTCGTGGGTGAAGAACCAGAAAATGCCTTCTTCTTCCAGCAGCCGCGAGACGAAGGCGAAATCGGTTTCTCCGTATTGCACGCAGTATTCGCGCGGGGTGTAGCTGCCGGTCAGCGACAGTTTGAAATCGCTGAAACCGTGGGCGTTGAAAATCGTCGTGACGATGTCCGAGGTGGCGAGGTTCTGGAACACGCGGTTGTTGCTGGCCAGGGTCAGCCACCAGAGCCATGGCCTGAGTACAAGCTGATAGCGCTCGGCGGTGGCGTCAGCGGGGAGCTGGCGGATTTCAGCGACCAGCGCATCGAACGGACGCAGTTGTTCGTCGTTGTGCAGGGTGGTGGTGACGTGGGTGGCGACGGCGCTGATCAGGGTGAGGGCGGTGCCGTCGTTGAGGCCGTTGAGGATTTGTGAGCCGAGCAGGTTAAGGCCTTCGTCACCGGACAACGCCTCAGGGTAAAGCGCCGACAGCGACGTGGCAGTGAGCGAAAGGCTGGTGTTGCTGTCGGTGGAGCGGGGCATCGACGATCCTCTTTGACAGTGCAGGGTGAACTCAACCGGTGACGTCAAACAGAATAGGTCGGTGGTCGGGGCCAGACATATCGAATACTTGCGCCAGCCCGGTGAGGTCAACAGGCGTAACAGTGACATCCGCCGACGCCAGCACCCAATCGAGAATTCCGCCCTTATTCTGTGTTTGCAGGCCTCCCCAACATTCATAGGCAAGTCCGGCGCTGTCGAGTTTGCCAACGTTCTTGTAGTCCAGGTTCAGGTCCCCCGTCGCCACCCACTTACCGCCCAGAGCGGTGCAGGACTTGAGCTGGCTCTTGGTCACCTCGCTTTGTCCGGATTTGAAGTGCGCCAGGAACACGTAACCGGTATAGCCCCCGACACCATGCACTTCCACGGCGATCAGATCCCTGTTGAGGGCAAACAGGCTGCCTTGGCTGATTACACGCAGTTCTTCAAAGCCTTTGACCATGACGATATAGCCGTTGGAATAGCCTCCCGTGAAAGAGTAAACGTTGTAGGAGGGGTATATGGCCGCAAGGTTCTGTCGGTAATTGTCGATTTGCGCCGAATGTATTTCGCACAGGAAAACAATGTCGGCGTTCCACCAATTGCTTGAGCAACAGTTGTAGACAAAAACGTCGACCTGAGTCTGTTTGTCCAACGTTGAGGACTTGCCGTTTTTTTCGACATTGAAGCTTCCGATTCTCATGACTAGGACCTTCTTTGCTGCAAAGCGTTTGTCATCCGGCTGATTTTTTTTAGGCGTGGTTGTTCAACGTTTTCAATGTCTCCTTGGTAGGCCGCAGCTGGTTCATTTCGTTGTTGATGGTGGGGCAACGGGTGAACGCCACATGTTTTTTCCGCCCGGCATGGCTGTTGATCGTAGACACCGAGAAGCGCAGGCCCGAGAGATCGGCTCCATATTCGGGAACCTGAAACTGGTTGTCGGTGATGTTGAACGACCATGTCGAGCCGTTGTAGTGACTGAGCCAGGATTTGGCATCGAACGGCAGCACTGTGGTGTTGAACCCGGGGGTGACCAGTGTTCTGAGGTGGGCGAAGATTTCATCGTTGAAATGCGCGTCAGTGAGTTTGAACTTCACCTTGTCGCCGTAACCGGCGCTCTTGATGTCCTTACAGCCATTTCGCTCGTTAGGTGCCCAGTAACTGGACAGTTCGAGTTTTGCCCCGATGGCCTGGAGCGCCGCCCACCATGTGGCATCGCCATTGAAAGGTCGGTTTTTTTCCATGGTCGATTCAGGATCGTCGTTGCGCTGCTTGCCCTCCATGCCTGGAAAACCGCCGAACACCGGGCTGGTGCATTCGACGAACAACTTGGAAATATTGGCGGAAGCGGTTTCCGTGGCCAGTCGATCGGCCACCCCGTTGGATGTCCGCGCGAGACCATTGAGCAACCTCTGTGCCTCAACCATACCCAGCAGGCTTTTCACCAAGGTGATCTCGTTATTGCACTGGACGATGTCCTGGAACTTGGTATTGAGTGTCGTGCGGTTGGCTACAGCGGGGGGACCATCGGTCAACTGGCTGTAGTTAAGGATCACCGCCGTCTGGTAATACCCGAGCAGGCTGCCAAGGCAATAAAAATATTTCCACGGCAGCACGTGGTGGAAGGTCCATTTATCGCAATCGGGTGTTCCGCCACTGCGAGCGGCTGGCAGCTTCACGGTGAATACATACTCGGCCACGTCACGCACTCCCTTGAAAGCCTATCTCTTAAAAAGGGGACGGATTTATTTGTCTGGCAAACGGCCAACACCCATCCGTCCCCGTGGATACGTCCCCTTTTATTCAGTCACTTCCCGGCATTTTTGGCCTCAGCGGCCTTGGCCTGCTGCCACATCGGAATCGCCTTGAACGCAGTGACCATGTCGTAATCCAGCGCCACCGGTTTTGCACCTGCTGAGGTGTCCGGCCCCATCGGGGTCTTGCCGTCGCGGCTCTGGAACCAGCTCATCCAGAGTTTCGATCCGGGTTCGGCCATGACCAGTGCCGCGTCAGGGTCACTGCCCGAAAGTGGCGGATCGATGGTTTGTGGTGGCTGGCTGGAGGTGGGCAGCAAGAACGAGGTCATCGGATATTGGGCGCTGCTGTGGCATCCCAGGCATCCGGCACTGGCCAGACCGGCCGGGTAATAGTGCGAGCCGGTCCAGGCTGGCGTCACGACGGCACCGTCGTTCGGGCCTGACAATCGGCCGTCCCATCCCAGCGTTGAGACCGAATAAGCCGGCGACTGGGGATTGATCCAGTTTTCGCTGAGCTTCGGATTGACCGTGACGGGCGGCGTCAGCGCCGTTGGCGCCGTGTTGATGACGTCCGGGTTGCCGCCCCAGGTGGCGCCCAGCGGAATCATCTTGTCCCAGGCGTCTTTGCCCGGCGCGTTCTTGTCGTAGACCAGGGTCGAAAACACCCATCCGGTTTGCGGTGAGGCGACACTGTCCTTGACGATGATGTCGAACTGCATCAACGACACCTTGGTCATCGCCGGTTGAGTGGTGGTGCCCTTGAAGTCTTTGCCGACGCATTGTGTTTTATTCAGCGCGCTGCCATTGCTGGTGTTCACCGGTGCGTAGATTTCCCATTGGGCGGCGCCTTCCATGGGGGCCCAATCGCTGCCACAGGCACTGACCATGGCAAATTTGATGATGACGCTGCCTTCGGCAAACTGCGTGGTGCTCGTTTCCAGAACCGGATTCATTGCGCGTTCAGGGGTTTTGCCCCAGATGTCGCCGAGGGTTTTCGCCGCACGGGCGTCGTACAGTGTCAGCACATAAGTGGTCACGGGCAGGGTCTGATCCGTCAGTGTGCCGGCGGGAAACCCTGACCCGACATACACACCACGAATGGGTTCGCGTTCGATACCCAGCCAGATCGAGTCGTACCAGCCGCTGTCCTTGTAGTTCCAGTTGGCGTAGTCGTAGACGATCTTGCGCATGTCCGGGGAGACGTAATCTTTCAGCGCCTGAACGTAGGCACCGGCGTTGGCCTGGGTGATCTTGCCGTTGCCGGTGGTCTTGCTCCAAGGGAAAGAAGTGCCGGTCGGTAATTGGGTCGGATAATCATGGCTGAGTGTGAACAGCGGCCCCTTGTAGTTCGGCGGCGGGGAAATGGGCGAGGTCAGAAAGGGGTCAATCTGCAAGTTCGCGCCATTGAGTTTTTCGACCGTAGAGGTCAGGAAGGACACCTTGCCCACCAACTCGTTTTCCAGATGTTGGGTGTCCGCTGGTGCGGACAACGGTATTGCGACACAGGCTCCCAGCAGACTCATCGGTAATTTCAGGCTTTTTTTCATGACATTATCCTTGTCAGTTTTGGAAGAGTACCTTCCTTTCATCACGGTTTTTCGTACATCGGCGAAGGGCGATGGGGATTACTCCAGCACCCACTCCGCCAACTTCCCCGTCACTTGCGTCATCAACACATTCTCGACATCCCGCGCACCCGCCGCACTGCACTTGGCGAGCACGGCTTTGACAATTCCCGCATCAAACTCGAATTGTTTGCCGGTCGCTGCCTTGTAGCGGCCACGCAACTTCTCAAGTTTCGCCAGCACAATCCCTTCCAGCGTCGCCTCATCCAGCGGTCGATACGCAACCACGGTCATGCGCGCCAGAAATGCCGGACGGAAGGCTTGCAGGAGGACTTTATGCAGGGCTTCGTTGAAGGCGTCAGAACCGAGTTGCGCCACGGGTGTGTCGAGCAGTAACTCGGCACCGACATTGCTGGTGGCGAGCATCACGGTATTTTTGAAGTCCACCACCAATCCGGTGCCGTCCTCCATCAAGCCTTTGTCGAAAACGTTGTAGAACGCCTCCAGCACATCGGGATGGGCCTTCTCGATCTCATCGAGCAACACCACGGAATACGGCTTGCGCCGCACCGCTTCCGTCAATACACCACCGCTGCCATAACCGACATAACCGGGCGGCGCGCCTTTGAGTTGGCTGACGGTGTGGGCTTCCTGGTACTCGGAGAGGTTGATGCTGATCAGGTTGCGTTCGCCGCCGTACAACGCATCGGCCAGCGCGTAAGCGGTTTCGGTTTTGCCGACGCCGGTAGGGCCGACCAGCAGGAACACCCCGACCGGTTTTTGCGGGTCGGTGAGGCCGGCGCGATAGGCCTGCAAGCGTTGGGCGATAGTGTTGAGCGCGGTGCTTTGGCCCATGACGCGTTGGCCCATGCGGGTGCCGAGTGTGCGCACGGCATGGGCTTCGTCGGCGAGCATTTTGCCGACAGGAATGCCGGTCCATCCGGCGATCACGGCGGCGACGGTTTTGGTATCGACCTGCTCGGGCACCAGTGGATCGTCCTGGCGGATCGCATCGAGTCCGGCTTCCAGACGCAGCAGTTCAGCGGCCAGATGATCGATGCGGCTGTCAGTCGCTTCGTCGGGTTTGTCGCTGTCGGCGCGCTCGCTCAAGTCGAGCAACTCACGACGAGTGTCGAGCAACTCGCGCACGGCTACACGCTCTTCACCCCAACGGGTTTCCAGTTCGCGGATGGCTTGAACGTTGCCGCCAGATTCGCTTTCCAGCAGGGTAATGCGCTCACGGTGATCCAGCCCCGTGGCCTGTTCGCGGCGCAAGCGTTCGACTTCATCCTTGAGGCTGTTTTGCCGGTGGCGCAGGCTTTCCAGCGGCGGCGGCACGTCGTGCTGGCCGAGGGCGACGCGCGCGCAGGCAGTGTCGAGGACGCTGATGGCTTTGTCCGGCAACTGACGGCCGGAGATGTAGCGGTGCGACAGTTTCACCGCTTCGTGGATCGCCGCATCGAGCACCTGCACGCCGTGGTGCTGTTCGAGTTTGGCGGCGACACCACGGAGCATTTCCACGGCGGTGATTTCGTCCGGTTCCTCTACTTGAACCAACTGAAAGCGGCGGGCGAGGGCCGGGTCTTTCTCGAAATATTTTTTGTACTCCATCCACGTCGTCGCGGCGAGGGTGCGTAATTCGCCTCGGGCCAATGCCGGTTTGAGCAGGTTGGCCGCATCACTGCCGCCCTCGGCACCGCCGGCGCCGATCAGGGTGTGGGCTTCGTCGATGAACACAATGATCGGTTTGTCGGCGCTGCGTACCGCGTCAATCACGCCTTTGAGCCGTTGTTCGAATTCGCCCTTGACCCCGGCGCCGGCCTGCAACAGACCGAGATCAAGCACGCGCAAACTGACTTCCTGCAACGAGGGCGGCACGTCGCCGGCGGCGATGCGCAGGGCCAGGCCTTCGACCACGGCGGTTTTGCCCACGCCCGGTGCGCCGACCAGAATCGGGTTGTTCTGCCGGCGCCGCAGAAGGATGTCGATGCATTGGCGAATCTCACCATCGCGGCCCACGATCGGGTCGATGCGTCCGGCATGGGCGTCGGCGGTCAGGTCCTGGGTGTATTGATCCAGCACCGAATCCTGTCGTGGCGCAGGATGTCCAGAGGAAGCCGCGGAACGCGGGCCGACATGCTCACGGGAGTTTTCGGTCCACTCCAGCAAGTTCGCCCGCAGCGCTTCTTTGGGAATGCGCAGTAACGATGAGGCACTGTTGAGCAGCAGGCTGCGGCGCTCGTCGCGGTCAATCAACGCCAATAGCAGCAGCCCCGAACGAATGCTGTCGAGTCCCAACACACTGGCCTGCACCACCGCATCTTCGAGCAAGCCCAGGGTGTGTGACGACAGCGCTGGCGTGCGCGTGCTGCCAGCCTTGAACAGTTCCAGCGCCTTGTTGATTTCAGCGCTCAGCGCATCACGCTCCAGACCGAAGCGCGGCAGCAGAAAGGCAAAGTCGCCGCCCTCGATATCCAGCAATTCCAGCAGCAAATGCTCAATCTCGACAAAGTGATGCCCGCGTTGCAGGCACCGTTGCGCGGCGCGTTCGAGGGCGCGGCGGTTGTCCGGGTTGAGGCGTCCGATCAGGCTGGCCAGTTCCATTTCAGGTGATCTCCAGCTGACGCAGGCGGGTTTCGATGCGTTGCACTGCAAGGCTGGCCTGACGTTGCAAACCACCGTTCCAGCTCAACAACGCCGGGGCCTGACGCCCCAGTTTCATCGGCCCGGCACCGCGCACCAGCAATACCAGCGTGACATCCAGATCTGGCCCGAAGTACAACGCGGCGAGGCTCGCCAGCGCCGGGTGCGCCTCACCGTCCGGCAGGAAACGTCCGGCTTGCGCCGACAGCAACGGCCCCAGCGTCAGGCGAATGCCGGCGTGTTCATCCCAAACCCGAGTACCGGCCACGGCCGTGCGCCCCAGTTGCAGATTGCGTCCACCGGGTTTGATCACGCTGCGGCTGGCGGGCGGAATCTCGCGCCAGGCACCCTCATAAGCGTTCAGTTCGACCGGCACTTCAAACTGCTCACGGACAATGGCGGCGAATCCGGCCAGCGAGCGGCGGCCATCGGCAAACAACGCCGTACAGGCCAACACCGCACAGTCCGGAACCGCTTGGCGCTCCTGCAAGGATTTGGGCAGCAACCCCGTCAGTGCGCGCAGTTGCGCCTGTACCGGCGAAGCCCCTGGCGTGACAAAGCCAAGCGCGATCCGGTGTTTGCGCATCACCTTGTACAGCAGGCTGAGCAGGCGATGCTGAAACAGATCGAGGAATTCGGCGGGCGCATGATCCTTGGCCCGGGCGCGTTGTTGCAGCCATTCCTGATAGGCGTAGGGCAGCGGGCCGTCGGGGCCGCCGAGGCCGAAGATCGGCGTGTCGAGGGTCAGCGGTGCGCCGGGCTCTTCGCACAGATTTTCGATCTGGCTGGTGGGAAACAACGGCGTCAACGGCCCTCGCAGTTTCAAGGCCTCCGCTTGGGGCGAAGTGCCGCTGCCGAGGGTTTCGGCCTGTGGTTGTTCGCGCTCCAGCAAGAGCAGCGCCTGCAACCACTCGAACGCTTGGGGATCGCGGCGCAGTCGTTGGCTCAGGGTCAGAGCGATAGGGGCATGCCGGCTTGGGGTTGCCATGCCTTGACCTCCTTGTCGGCTTGCATCAACACCGTGCGCACAAAGCGATTGGCCGTGGCGTACACCGAGAAAAACTGCGCGAGCACTGCCGAAAACAGCACTGCGCTGCTACCGACGAAATGCTGTGGATCAAGCTGCAGTTGCACCTCCAGACCGTTGCGCCAACCGCGCCAGGCATCGACGCCGACATGGCCGATCACTCGCTCGCAACTCAGGCTCAACAACCCTTCGATCTGGCGCAAAGCGCTGGCTTCGTCACGCAGGTTGTGCAGATGCAGAATCTCTTTCAATGCGTCGAGTGCCTGCGGGCCTTCGACCAGCGACAAGTGATTGAGGGTCAGTTGCGACACCAGCCGCCAGCGCGAATCACCGTCCAGTCGCGGCATGCTCTGCGGGCTTGGCGGATTGCGCAGGCGTGCCCACGCGACCGGGCCGGGGCGTTCGAAGCCCAGCGGTGTGCCGGCGGCCAGGCTCTGAGCCAAATGACGATTGGTGCAGAGCAGTTCGGCGGTGAGGCTGTAGTCGGGCAGATCCGTTTGCGGCTCGAAGCGGGTGTCGACCACGCTCACCAGCAGGTCACTGCCGAGCCGGTTCGGGGTCATGCCGCTGACTCGCCGGGCATGCCAGTAACGCTGTTGATCACCGCCGCTGTGCTGACTGCCGTAATACGCCGGCAGGCGCTGCACGCCGGCACTGGAGCTGGCACGCATGCCGCGAATGCTGTGGATCTCGACGCTGTTCTCGCGGTGGCTGTCGGCGATCAAACGGTATTCGCTGCGGGTGCCATCGGGGCGCAGCGGCTCGGAGGTGCGCGGGAACAGGTTGATGGCGGGGGCGCAACCGAGGGCGATGTCGCTGGCCTGCAAATGCAGACGGCTGGTGGGTGCACGGTCGAAAACGATGTACAGGAAGAGCGTCTGACTGTCGCTGGAAACGCCACTGAGTGGCAGATCGAAGAAGTGGAATTTGTCCGGGAAGGCAAAGTACTCGGCCAGCAGACGCATGCCCGGATGCACGCCGTCTTCGTCGGGCAGCAGCACTTCGTCGTCGCTGAAACCGACGATCTTCGGCAAGCCTTTAACGGTCACCGGAACGCTGCCCGGCGACCCTGCCAGCACCTGCACGGCATGGGCGCCGAGCAAGTCATATAAACCGGCGTTGATCACCGGCGAAGCCGCCAGATGAATACGCAACTGCTCAATGCCCAGTTGCGCCCATTGGCTGTCACCCAGGCAGCGCAGACTCAGGCGCAATGCTGAGCGAGACTGTGCCACACCCGTAAGCGCCTGGGCTTCATCGCTGCCAAGCAACAAGGCCTCTGTGACTTCAACCGGCCACAAACGCACTGCGGCACTGGTGCGAAAGTGGATGCTTTCACCTTTGCTGGTGGTGACGAACAGCGGCGTGTCGCGGGGCAGGGGATAGCCTTCGTCGAGGTTGCCTTTGCTCGGGTCCGGTTCAAATTGCACGATGGCGCAGGACGGCAACGGGCGCATGGCCAACGGGTAAAGTTGTTCGAGCAGCGCGTCGCTGAACTCGGCGTAGTCATCGTCCAGTCGTCGTTGCAGACGTGCCGCCAGCAGCGCAAAACCTTCCAGTAAACGCTCGACATGCGGGTCCGGGCATTCGCCGGGGGACAGTTCCAGGCGCCGTGCGACTTTCGGATAGCGCTCGGCAAACTGGCTGCCGGCATGCCTGAGCCAGGTCAGTTCGCGTTGATAGTAGTCGAGCAGTTGCGGGTCAATCGAGTCGCTCATGGCGCACCTCCAGCCCTTGGCCGCCAGGCTCGATGACAAACGCCACCGGCCAGTGCTGGTGGCCGCTGCGCAACTCGCCGAGCAGGCGAATGCTCATTTGCTGAGGGTGTTCGGGCAACGGATTGACCTGAACCTCGCCCAGACGCAGGCGCGGTTCAAAATGTGTGATGGCTTCGCGAATGTCTCGCGCCAGTCGACGTCGGTCGTCGCTGCGCTGCTGTTGCAGAGCGCTCCAGTCAGCGATGCCGTAGTCGATCACGCTCGGCGGTGTGGTCAGTGTGCGCGGGCCACGGCGGGTGTTGAACAGGCGCCCGAGCTCGGCGTGCACCGAGTCGAGCAAATCCTGGCGATCAAATTTCCGCGCGCCCTCAGCCTCGCTGGATGCGAGGCGTTCGAACAGCGGGGGAAGCATGCCGGTGCCTGCCATGGCCGGGGCGCCGGGTTAGCTGACGAGCTTGTTGGCGGCCATGTCCCACGTCGACGCGGCGGTGCCTTCCTTGGTGCCGTCGTCCTTCTGCGCGGTGAGTTCCCATTTGATCTTGGTGAAGTTCAGGGAAACGGTTTCCACCGGTTTGCCTCCGGTACCGCCGCTGACGCTGACGTTCGACAGCACCACGTTGGTCAGGGTGTAGATGATGAACGGCAAGAGTTGCCCGCTGCCTTCGGCGGCGTTGCGGCCGATGGTGATCTTGGCTTCTGGAATCGGCTTGCCGGCACAGCAGTATTCGTTGAGGGAAGGCGTCGAGGTGTCGACGAATTTGGTCACGGTGAACTCGCCGACGTGAGGTTTACCGGAAGTGCGCTCCGAGTTGCTGACGTCATTGGTGACTTGCATCGCGACGTTGTGGCTGTAGGACATGACTTCGATCTTGTCCGCGTAACCCTCGAGCAGGCTGTCGCCTTTGATGTCGCCGCCGAGGTCGAGAATGATTGCATCCATCGCTTGAAACTCCTGAAAGGTGTCGCGCTAGATAAAGGACAGCCCCCGCCGCACGGGCGGCGGGGGCTGCAGGTCAGGCAGCTACCGGTGGCGGCAGGGTGGCGACCAGGCGGATCGAGGCGGTCAGCTCTTCGAGTTGAAAGTGCGGCCGCAGAAACACCGTGGCCCGATAGGCGCCCGGTTTGCCGGCGACTTCGGTGACGTCCACTCGCGCTTCGCGCAACGGGTACTGCGCCTTGATTTCCTGCGGCGCGTTGTCGTTGATCAGCACGTAGTCGGCGATCCAGTTGTTGAGGTAGGTCTGCACGTTGTCGCGGGTCATGAAACTGCCGACCTTGTCGCGCATGATCACCTTCAGGTAATGGGCGAAACGCGAGGCCGCGAGCACGTACGGCAACATCGCCGAGATGCGCGCGTTGGCATTGGCCTCGTTGGTGTTGTAGAGCTTGGATTTGTTGGTGGTCTGGCCGCCGAAGAACACGGCGACGTCGCTGTTTTTCTTGTGGCACAGGGCAATGAAACCGAGGTCGTTGAGCTCTTTTTCACGGCGGTCGGTGATCGCCACTTCGGTCGGGCATTTGAGCGACAGATCGCCCGAACTGGTGCGGAACGTGTGCGCCGGCAAGCCTTCTACTGCGCCGCCACCCTCAGCGCCACGAATCGCCGCGCACCAGCCGTACTTGGCAAACGCTTCGGTGATGCGTTGCGACAACGCCCATGCGGCATTGCCCCACAGGTATTTGCTGTGGTCGGTGCCGTTGACGTCCTCGACGTAGTTGATGCCTTCCACGGGCGAGGTGTCCGGGCCGTAAGGCAGGCGCAGGAGGAAGTGCGGCAGCACCAGCGAGACGTAGCGCGAATCTTCGCTCTCACGGAACGAGCGCCACTTGATCAGCTCCTGGCTCTCGAACACTTTCGACAGATCACGCGGCACCGCCAGTTCGGTGAAGCTGTTCATGTCGAACAGTCGCGGGCTGGCGGCGGCAATGAATGGCGCGTGCGCCGCAGCGGCGACGTTCGACAGTTTTTCCAGCAGGCCGATGTCCTGCGGGTGACGGCCAAAGGTGTAGTCACCCACCAGCAGGCTGAAGGGATGGCCACCGAAGGTGCCGTATTCCTCTTCGTAGATCTTCTTGAACAGGGCGCTCTGATCGAACTCGACGGCTTTTTCCAGGTCGTTCTGCAGCTCTTTCTGGGTCACGTTGAGCAGGCGCAGTTTCAGCCGGGTGCTGGTTTCGGTGTTCTGCACCAGCATGTGCAGGCCACGCCACGAGGCTTCGAGTTTTTGCAGGTCGGGATGGTGCAGCACCTCGTTGAGCTGGGCGCTGATCAACTCGTCGATCTGGCTGATGCGGTCGTTGATCATCGCCACGGTGTCCTTGTCGATGGCCATGCCTTCGTCGAGCACCTGGGTGGCGAATTCCGCGAGCATGTCGCGGGCGTAATCCTGCTGACTGTCATCGTGGGCCATACGGCCATCGAGAATGATCTGGTCGAGCAGGGAAAGTGTCTCGGTCGTACTGTCGCTGGCTTGGTTCTTGGCGGCGGCGGGCATGGCGAATTCTCCCCTCGGTTAAGTGGACGATCAGGCTTGCGGTTCGGCCGGCGCCTCGGCATCAGCTGCCGGGGTAGCGGTGTCTGGGCGGGCCGATTTGATTTCCTGCAAGCCTTCGGTGTTGGCGATGACGTCGCGCAACAGTTTGTCCAGGTCATCGTTGCCGTCGAGTTTGGTCAACAGGTCACGCAGACGTTGGCGGGCCTCGAACAGGCGACGCAGCGGCGTGACTTGCTCCACTACCTTGACCGGGTCGAAGTCGTCGATGTGTTTGAAATTGAGTTCGATGTTCAGCTTGCTGTCGTCGCCGCTGAGGGTGTTGTTGACCTGCAACGTGGCGCGCGGGGCGATCGAGGCGAGTACTTCGTTGAAGTTGTCGCGGTCGATTTCGGTAAAACGCCGATCGGTCAGTTTCGCCAATGGTTCAAGGGGTTTGCCCGAGAGGTCGGCGAGGATGCCGACCACCAATGGCAATTCCTTTTTCTCGATGGCGTTGCCGATTTCGACGTCGTAAGTGATTTGCACTCGGGGCGGGCGCACCCGGTCGAGCTTGTGCTGAGTACTTTCTGCCATGTCGGCGGACTCCGATGCGATGAGCGGGCGCAATGCATCGGGGGGGCCCGTTCATCGCTTTCCCTTGCTGGACCGTAGGTTAGAAAGGGTGGCAGATGAGCTGTCGTTCCTTTGACAAACCTTCTTGGATTCGGCTGTAGGAACCGAACTACCCAAGACGCTAGAACAGGTCTATAAAAATGCAAGCAAAAACATTTTTGGACACGGCCGAGAAAAGGAAAATTCATTTTGTGCGGACGATTTTTTGTAGCGTTTTGGTTGGTGCTTCTGACGGGCTGTTCTTTCTTCGAGCCGACGGTGGACCTCGACAGCCTGACCCTCGACGTAGCCCCCAAGGCCAACGACGACACGCCGATTGCCGTGGATTTCATCGCCGTCAACGACCCTGATCTGCTCAAACAACTGTCCGGTATCAGCGCCAGTCAGTGGTTTGCCGAGCGCGAACAGTACCAGCGCGACTATCGTCAGTTGATGAGTGTGTGGGGGCTGGAGTTGGTGCCGGGGCAATTTATCGACCACCAACCCTTCCCGCTGGGGGGCAAGAAGGCGGCTGGACTTTTGGTCTTCGCCAGCTATAACACTCCCGGAGCGCACCGCTTGCGCCTCGATGATCAGCGTCGAGCGTGGCTGAAGTTCGACAGTCGCGAGATGAGCCTGGTCAGTCAGGAAAACTGAAACACACCGCCCGCCGCCGGATCGCGGCGAGGTCGAAGGGAGTCGTATGAGTTTGCTACCTGACGCGGTTTGCTGGCATGAAGGCATGCAATTGCTGCCGCAGCATTTTCAGTTGCAGGGGCTGCGGGCCGAAGCACTCGGCGCGCATCTGGCGCATGCGTGTAACCCGTGGTTCTGGGGCGTCAGCCACATGGAGTTTGACCCGTCGGCACTGAGCGCCGGCGTGGTGCGGGTGGTGTCGCTGCAAGGGACGATGCCCGACGGCTTGCCGGTGGATGTGCAGGCGGGTGTGGGCCCAGTGCTGGAACTGGATGTCAGCGCGGCGATCAACGCCACTGACGACGCCACCGTCACTGTGTTCCTGGCGATCAGCCCGATGTGGCGCGCCGGACAATTGCTGCCGCTCAAGGGCCGTTTGCAATCGGTCGTCGGCGAGGCGCTGCCGGATCTCACCAGCGGCCAATTCCCTGAATCGATCACGGTGTGGCGACCCAATCCACGCCTGTGCACACAACTGAACAAAGCCGACTCGATCTGCCTGCCGCTGCTGAAAATCCGCAAGGAGGGCGGAGGCTTCCTGGCGCTGGGTTATACGCCGCCAACGCCGAACCTGTTGCCCGAATCTGTGCTCGGTCGACGCATCGCCGGGCTCTGCGCGCGGGCTCGGGAGAAGTGTCTGTTTCTGGGCGGGCGCTTGCGTCAGGCGCAACAGGCCGGCAATCAGGATGATGCGCTGGAAATCCGTCGGCAGTTGACCGCGCTATGGGCACGCCTGCCGGAAGTCGAAGGTTCACTGAACAGCCGCATTGCCCAGCCGCAAAGGCTCTATGTGCAACTGCTCGGAATGGCCGGTGCATGGTCGGCGCTTGATCCGCTGGCCGGTGTGCCGGCGTTTGCGCCGCTGGATTTTCTCGAATTGCAGCGTGGTTACGACGCGGTGCTTCAGTGGCTGGAAACCACCCTCGAACTGATCCGCGCCGGCTATCGCAGCCTGCCGTTCGAACGCAGCGAGCAGAGTTTTTCCATTCAGTTGCCCGATGAGCAACCGAGCCAGCGTCTGGTCATTGGCTTGCGCATGCCAAACGGCGCCAGCGAGCAAGCCGCGATTGACTGGTTGCGCGGCGCGATCATCGCCTCGGCACCACACATCTCGCTGCTCGGTCGCCAGCGCATGAGCGGTCTGCCCCATCAAGTGATGAACCGCAGCGAGCAGGTGGCCTACAGCGTGGGCGAGGACACGCGCCTGTTTGTCATCACCGCCGAAGGCGCGTGGTTCGACGCGCAACTGCCGCTGGTGATCGCCGCCCCCGCCGCGAAGCTGACCAGCAGTCCATGGCAAGTGGTGCTGTTTGTCGCCCAGAACAGTGAAAGTGCCTGATCACACAAGGAACGCCGTATGTCGCAAGGAAGTGCCGCAAGCCTGGGGTTGCAGGACGCACCGTTGAGCAGCGCGTTCCGGCAGACGTGGCAGCAATGGCAACAGGATTGGGTGCAATTGCCCAAGGACAGCGACGACGAAGCGGCGCTGGTGGAGACGGTGGTCGAGCTGTCGACGCAGGCTTCGCAACGGCTCTGGCGCACGGCGTATTCGCGGGTCGGTGATTCGGCGACGGATCAGGTCAAGGCACTGGTTTACGCGTTTGTTGCACTGGTCGATGAAACCCTGTTGTTTACGCCGTGGCCGGGGCAAGCGGCGTGGCAGGAAAAACCGCTGGAGTCGCGGTTGTACGCCAGCCGTCAGGCGGGCGAGCAAGTGCCGGCGGCCATTCAAACCCTTCTCGATGAACAACAACCGACCACCCGCGATCTGGCCAACGTGTACTTGCAGTGCCTGATTCTCGGCTTCCACGGACGCCTGCGCGGTGAGCACACTCAGGCGCAACGGGAGAAATGGCGGCTGGCCCTGTTCAACTTTGCCTGGCAGGACGAAGCCACGTATGACGATGTCAGCCAGCGACTGGTGCAACCTTCACTGGTGGCGCCGTTGCAGTTGCCCGTGCGCACCGCGCTGCCGGACGGCTTTCGTCTGGCGTTGGGTATTCTCGCGATGGTGTTGTTGCTGACCGGACTTGGCCAGTTCCTGTGGCGTGACATTCGTTCCGAGCTCGATCCGGTGCTGCAAATGACCGATTCAGTGGCCGCGCCGGAGCAAGACTCATGAGCCCCCTGACGATTGTCGCGTGGGTCGTCGCACTGCTGGTGTTGCTGGTCATCATCGCCGTGGCCGTGTGGTGGCTACGGACCCAGAGCGGCGCGGCGATCCGCAGTTTTTATGCGTCCGTGCGCCATATGGAGCAGGAGCAGGGCAGTCACGATCGTTATCAGATGCCGTGGATGTTGATGCTCGGCGATGAAACTCAAGGCACGCAATTGGTCACCGAGTGGCGATTGCAGCCGACCGATAAACCGGCGTGGTTTGGCCGCTGGTGGTCGGACCCCGAAGGCGCTGTGCTGGTGGTGCCGCAGGCATTGTTTCTGCCGGACGACGGCATGCATTTGCAGCGCGGTGGCTGGTGGCGACTGCTTGGGTTGATCCTGCGCATGCGCAGCAAGCGGCCGCTGGACGGCGTGATCTGGACGGTGCCGGTCAGCCACCTGAGCAATCTTGAGCAGGCTGCCAGCCTTGGTCTGGCCGCACGCCGACGCTTTATCGATCTGCTGCAACGCTTTGGCTTGAGCGTGCCGGTGTACGTGATCGTCACCGGACTGGAAGAGTTGCCGGGGTTTCAGGAGCTGATCAGCGCCTTGCCCGAGGAGGCCCGTGAACGCACCTTGGGCTGGTCGTCGCCCTACGCGCGCGATGCCGTGTGGCAAGGGCAGTGGAGTGATCAGGCGCTGGATCGAATCCACCGCGCCATGGCCGAAGCCGTGATCGAAATCGGCACGTTGTCGGGGCAGTTGAGCGCCGACCTGTACGCCTTGCCGGAGCGTCTGGAGACGTTGCGCCGTGGACTTCAGAGCGTGCTCGAACCGGTTTTTCAGGGCAACGCGCAGGGCGAAGCACCGTGTTTTCGCGGTGTGTATTTCACCGCCAATGAAGCTTCAGAGGACGCCAAGGACGGCTTTTGCGCCGATGACAGCGGCTTGCAGCAGAGCGTGTTCGTGCGCCAGTTGTGGCGTCAGCGCCTGGTCGGCGAACACGGACTGGCCCAAGGCGTGCCGCGTCTGTTGCGTTTGCGTCAGCGTTGGCAGCGGCTGACAGCCGGGGTGGCGTTGGTGGTCGCAGTGGTCTGGGCGGTAGCGATGCTGTGGGTCTGGCACCAGTCGGTCAAGGATGCCCACGAACTGGCGCGGCTGATGCAGGGCGCGCAAAAGAGTTACGTGGCGGTCACCGATGAGGCGCATCGAATTGAACCGACCCGGCGCAATGTGCAGGGTTTCTGGCGGGTGCTGGAGCGAGCACCGCAATGGCGCTACGTTTCGCTGGCATTTCCGTCCTCTTGGTTTTCATCCCTGGACACCCTGCTTGAGCAGGAGCTGTTCCGCTCAGCTCAGGGTCAAATGCTCGTGCCGCTGCATGAACTGCTGGTCGCTGAACTGGCGAAAATCAAAACGATCCGCGCCACTGATCGGCGCAGCAGCATTGAAAGTGAAGACCCGGCGCAGTGGAAAAACTATCAAAAGGCCACGGATCTGGTGGACCGGGCATTACGTCTGGAGCAGCAGAACCAATTGTTTGGCGAAGTGCAGAACAATCAGCGGGCACCGCTGGACGATCTGGTGCAACTGAGCAACAGCGCTCTATCACTGAACCTCAATGCCGCGACATTGCCCCATGCCGCGTATTACAACCGGTTGTTGGCGGCGGGTGATGGCGGCAATTTGCAGGCGTTGGATTTGAGCGTCGAGCAGCCGCTGATACTGAGCAACTTCAACGGGTTGATGGAACTCTGGCTCAATCAGTATTTCCTTGCCGACAACTTTGTCAGCAAGGCCGGTTACCTCAAGTTGCACCTGGAACAACTGGAGGCCGGCAGCGGCAACAGCCTCGGTGAACTGGAAGAACTGCGCGCACTGATTGATGGCCTGCAAGCAGCGATTTCCATGACCAACGCGGCGTGGGGACGCGGCAAGGGCCAGGAACTGGTGCCCGGCTATCGCGCTTTTCTCGACAAGGTGCACAAGAGTTCATTGCTGGGGCCAACCGTGGAGCAACAACTGGAAAACCAGGCCAGCAAATTGCAGCAGAGTTTTCGTGACCAATGGATCGCCCGCGCAGGTTCACGGGACAACTTGCTGGTGCAGCAAGGCAGTGGACAACTGGCGCTGCAGGAACACGTGATCAAACTCGATAACGCCCTGCAGTCGCTATTCAAACGCGATTTTCTGGCCGTTGCCTTGCGCGCCAATCAAGACAATGGGGGCATGCAAGGCCAGACCGTGGACGGCGATGACTTCAACCTGTCGTTGAGCTATTTCGCCAGTTACAAAAGCTACGTGGCTGAAGAGCTGCCCCGGATCCCGCCGGCCTATCGCGGCGCGGTGTTGCAAGCCGCCGAAAACGCCGCCGCCCAGGCGATGTGGCTCAGCCTCAGGGATCACGACGACCGGACTCAATCGTACGCAGTGTTCAACGTGCGCGCCGAGCAGGCCATGGCCCTGCAAAAAGCCTTTGTGGAACTGCGTCGCAGTGATCTGGCGGCACGTTTGCAAGGCGGGTTGAACCGTCGGGCGATGGCGCAGATTGTCAGTGGCCTGAATGAAATCAGCGACCAGCCGCTGTTTGGCGGGCGCACTGAAGTCAGTCAGTGGGACGGCTCGAAAAACCTCGGTCTGCAACTGTACGGCGCCAGTGATGTGCAGGACTTGAAACTGAGCCTCAAGCAGCAGTTCAACACCATGCTCGGCATCACCGAACGGCGCACCTCGGCGTTGCAATGGCTGATGACTCAACAGGGCAGTCTGTCGGCGCTGGATTACGAGCGGGTGACACAGTTCAGCGCGCTCAACGACGACTTGCTCAAGTACAAGGATTCGAACCCGGCCAGCTCACCGGCGCAGATCGAGCAACTGGTCAGCCGCGATTTCATCGAGATGGATACCGCCTCGTGCGAACACGTATTACAGACCGCCAATGTTGCTCCCGGACGCAGCACGCTGGCGATGCGTGCCGTGGAACTGCAACAGTCCGCCATGCAGCGTTGCCAGTCCCTGCAACAGCAACAGGCCGCAGCGGCATGGAATGAACTGGCCAACTATTTCAATCAATACCTGGCCGATCGCTTTCCCTTCGCCAATGGCGTGCAAGCGCAGGATGCCGACCCGGCACGGGTTCAGTATTTCCTCGACATCATCGACAAACGCTTGCCGGTGGCGCAGGCCGGACTGGTCCTGAGCCAGACACCGGAACGCTTGGCGGCGGAAGATTTTCTCAATCGCCTGAAGCAGGCGAGCGTCTGGCTCAAGCCGCTGTTCGTGCGCGACAAGAGCGGCATTCTCGGCGTTGAACTGGACGTGCGTTGGCGTACCGATCGCGATGATGAAAAGGGCGCCGATAAGGTGATTGCCTGGAGCCTGCTCGCCGGCCGTCAGGAGATCAACTACCCGGCAGCCGAAGAGCCGAATCTGCGCTGGAGGGTTGGCCAGCCTATTCGCCTGACCCTGCGCTGGGCGCGTAACGGCAAGGAACGTCCGGTCAACGATCCGCTGCAACCGAACCTGGTGGTGCGCGATCTGGAGGCAGGCTGGGAGTACGGCGGGCCGTGGTCGCTGCTGCGCCTGATGCGTGCGCATTTCTCGGTGCAGCGCCAGCCGAGCATGGATTACACCGATTTCCCGCTGGCCCTGCGTTTGCCGGTGACCGGGGCGCCCGACAGCGTTACCAGTGAATTCGCACGGATGTACGTGCGCCTGTCGTTGATGAGTCAGGGCTCGAAACTGCCGCTGTCGATTGCACCGTTGCCCACGCGCGCACCGCACTCACCGTTTCAGTTCATCGGCACGACGACGGCCGCCATTGAATCGCAGAAGGAGGGATTGTGAATCTGCCATCGACCCCGTTGCCGGATCTGATTGATCAGTTGCTTGCGCCGATCAGCGCAGAAGCGCCGTGCGGCGTCGATCTGCGCTATGAACGCGAGTTCGACCAGTTGCGCGACCTGCGCCGCGAAGACGACGCCAGCCTGCCGACCGGCGTGTGGCAGTCGACGCTGAAGCGGGCGAACTGGCCGCAAGTCGAAAAGCTCACGACCACGTTGTTGCTGGAACGCAGCAAGGACCTGATGCTCAGCGCCTGGCTCGGCGAAGCGTGGCTGCACCAACAGGCGCTGGACGGTTTACCCGGTAGCCTGGCGCTGATTGCCGGTTTGTGTGAGCGTTTTCCCGACCAGTTGCACCCGCAAGCCGAGGACGGCGACCAGTCATGGCGGGTTATTCCTCTGGAATGGCTGGTGCGTCGATACAGCGAGGTGTTGCTCACCCGGGTGCCGCTGTTCGGCAGTCGCAACAGCGATTTCGAGGCCTATACCCTTGAAGTCTGGCGGCGTTTGCAGGTTCAGCAGGTGCAGGCCAACGACAGCAAGAATGCCAAGACATCGGCGCAAACCGCGAGCAATGAACAGAAGAAACTCAACGATCAGATCCGCGTTACGCCGCTGGCGTTCTGGCTACGCACCCAAGGCAATCTGCTGCTGAGCCTGCAACACCTGCAACGGCTCGACACCTGGAGCGAGGCTTATCTGGGCGATCAGGGCCCGGGGTTACGCCCGTTGCAGGACATCATTGAAGCGCTGCTGAAGCTGGTTCAGGAGTTTATCGCCATGCACCCACAACAACCGGCGTCGTCCGCGCCAATGCCCGACGTACCCGCCGCCGTGGCGCCATCGACTGAAGAAACCCCAGTGGCTCAGGTGTTTAGCGAACCGGCCAGCCGCGAAGAGGCCTACCGCCAATTGCTGCTGATCGCCGAATACCTGGCGCGCACCGAGCCCCATAGCCCGGTGCCGTATCTCATCCGGCGTGGAGTCGAGTGGGGCAACAAACCGCTGAGCGAGCTGCTTGGCGAGTTGATCTCGGCAGATGCCGAGTCACGACGTTTATGGACGTTGCTCGGGGTGCTTTAGTGCACGCGCTGATTGCCGGTTCTCGACGGCAGTTGAATCGGTGTGAGTACCGGTTGGCCTGAAAAAAACGCCACGAGGTTTTTGCCCACCAACTCGACGGTACCTCGAATGGCTTCCGGTGACAGACCGGCGACGTGTGGCGTGAGCAGCACATTGCTGAGGGCTTTCAGCGCCTCCGGCACTTGTGGTTCGTGGTCGAATACATCCAGCGCGGCACCGGCGATTCGGCGTTGTTCAAGGGCCGTGATCAGGTCCGCGGTGGCGATCACACTCGCCCGCGCAATATTGACGATGAAACCTTTGGGCCCCAGCGCATCAAGTACCGGGCGGGTTACCAGGTGCTGAGTGCCGATGCCGCCGGGTGTGGCGACGATGAGAAAGTCCGACGCCCGAGCCAATTCGGTCGGCGTCGAGCAGAACGCGTAAGGCACGTCATTGCGTACCTGACGGCTGTGATAGCTGATCGGCATGTCGAAGCCCAGGCCTGCGCGTTTGGCAATCGCCATGCCCACAGATCCCAAGCCGAGAATCCCCAAATGTTTGCCGGCCAGCGACGGACGCATGATCTTCGGCCATTCACCCCGACGCACGGCCGCATCGCAACGTGGAATGTCACGCACCAACGCCAGCAGCATGGCCATCGCGTGATCAGCCACCGACGAGGCGTTGACCCCGGCGCCATTGGTCACAGTGATCCCGCGATCACTGGCGGCTTGCAAGTCGACGTGTTCGTAACCGGCACCAATCACGGTGATGATTTTCAGCGTGGGCAGGGCGGCGATTTCGTCGGCGGTCAGGCCTAAGGGGCCACGGGTGAGCACAGCGTCGATGCGGCTGCCATGGGTGGCGATCGCTTGAGCGCGTTCGGCGGGTGTCGGCGCCAGAATCAGGTGGAAGCCCTGATGTTCAAGAATCGGCAAATAGTCATTGATGGTTTCAACCAGTACCAGAACGGATGCGGGCATTGCGCGGCTCCTGTGATCGTCGGTGTCGAGGGCATCAAATGAGTTTCAGAGTGCTGATAGCAAGGCAGCATGGCAATGTTCGACATTCAAGCATGGGTGCTTTGATTCTGGACGGCTTCGCGCAAGAAGCAAGGGCCGCAGCACACCGGCTATCCAGTGCGCTCAAGGTTGGCGACTGATCGTGTTTGAGCGGGACGGTCAGCAGTCTCGTATCGACGCCGCAGTACGGCGCAGCGGCATCGATTCGCGAGGCGCCCCGTCAGAATGTCACATCGGCACTGTTGATTAACCGTGCGAAGGCTGCACCGAGGGTTGCGTTGTGATGGTCGATGATGGCTTGGGCGGCCAACAGCGGAGTGTCCATGCAAGTGTGGGCATCGGCCACCAGCACGGGTTTGAGACCCAGATCGGCGGCGGCGCGACAGGTGCTGTCGATGCAGAACTGAGTCTTCATGCCTACGATGTAAAGCTCTCCGATTTTTTCGGTTTTGAGTTGTTGCGCCAGTTCAGTTCCGTGGAAGGCATTAGGGCGGGATTTGTCAAAGAGAATGTCGATTTCAGCGTCCAGTTCAAGCGCTGGCAGCAATTGCCAGAATGGGCTGCCCGCGGCAATCGGCGAACCTTGTGGGCCAGTGTGGCGCACGGCGAAGATCGGAACGTTTTGTTGACGCGCCTTTTTGATCAAGTGCTGGATGTTGGCGAGCACCCGTTCGCCGTCGTGGGGGGCTTGCGGACCCTGGAACAGACCGACCTGCATATCGATAATCAACAGTGCTGCGCACATGTGTTTCTCCTTGAGTGACAAAAATTGCCGCACGGACGGGAGAAACAACAAGGCCCCGTCCATTGCTGGCGGGGCCTTGGGTTTGCTGCGCTGGGGTTACCTCAGGCACAAACACCACGACCCGCCGGTGGCGGTCGTGGTGGTACGGGTGAGGTGCAGCGCGCGAAGGTTCATGGGGCTGATCATGCTGGCCGTGTTGCCGGGCTGTCAATGACCGAATCAGGTGAAGTATTGAGCGGCGCCGTTCTCTTTTTTGACTTCCACGCGGTTGATGTACACGCCTTTGCGAGCAAGCCCGCGCGCAGTTGTGTGCGATACACCCCACCATTTACTAATAGGTCCAAACCTGAGTCGCACGTTGGTTACCTGCAATCTGTCAGATATTTCGTCAGCTTTTGTAGCTGATAAACGCGATTCTTGGCTTCCGTGTAAAGACATCCGTAGTTACGTGCCAATGCCCACAAATTCTTGCGTCGTTGCCTACGCGTGCGCCAGAATCCGCCGGCTTGTGCGCCTGGAGGGCGGTCGGTAACTTGGTTCGCATCACTGATTTCCAGTGATCGGGCTTAGCGGTCCGAATAAACGACATCGGTTGTACAAGCGACATTCAGTCAGGCACCCCTTCGCCTGCACTCTATGGTGGCTGTGCGCATGGCGCCCTCGGGCGCACCGGTTTTTGTTGCTTATCCGGTCCGCTAACTTGCGCACAGCTGCCACCCTTTCGCTTAGCGGCGAAATCGTTGCGGCCTCTTATAGAGAAAGCGACTATGTTCAAGGTAACGCCAAACCCGCCGAATCCCGATCCGGCATCCCCCTACGAATCCCCTGGCTCCAAGAAATTCCACGAAGCCGCCGAGCGCGCCCTCGACCACTACCTGGATCCGCCAGCCGCCAAAGTCATGGCCGCGCCCTACGCACCCAATCGCCTGTACATGGCCAACCCCGCCGCCGGCAACGAACCCCTGCTGGCCGATGCGAGCGAAACCCTCGGTTCGGCCAACGTCATGCTCAACAACTTCGCCGCCCTGCTGGAAGGCACCCATCGCCAGACCGCATTAGGCATCGCCCAGAACGTGATGCTGGCTGAACTGGCGGTCAATCAGGTGCTCGATAATCTGGTGCCCACGGAATAAGCCAAACGCTGCGGCGGGGTCATTCGCCTCGCCGCAGTCTCTGTCATTGCGTTGTATGAGGCGGCCTGCTCGACTCCCGGATTTTGCCTGCGAAACCCTCGGATCCATCCGCTTTCCGGCAAGCGATGAGCGCGAAATCATGAGGACACAATGCAGTCTGAGCAGCCACTGCCAACAGCCAAGGAAGGCCAGTTTTGCATTTCACTTGGATTCATATTGGGTCGATCGGTCTGATCAAGTTTTTTCGGTCACATGTGGCACTGAAACATGCCTAAAAACGACAGTTAACCTTTCCATGGCCGACATATATTTTGCCAAAAGCGACATTCAATAATCTGATCCGTACAACCATTGCTCAGCTAAGTCTTTGCTTCTGTTGATTTATCACGGAGAATCGTGCCCCTGTTTCGGCCGGAGCATGTCTGTCGGTTTTTTCCGACGCGTCCTGACCGAGTGGCAAGTGACCGGAATGCGGAGATCCGACCGGATGAATGAGCAGGCCAATAGCGTCAACGAACGCTATGAAGCAGCACCAGCCGAGCTGTCGAGCTGGAGTCGCCAGGACACCACCTGGATGTTGGGACTGTTTGGGACGGCGATTGGCGCCGGTACCCTGTTTTTGCCAATCAATGCGGGGCTGGGCGGCTTCTGGCCGCTGGTGATTCTCGCGCTGCTGGCGTTCCCGATGACGTTCTACGCACACCGTGGCCTGACCCGTTTTGTGCTCTCCGGTCGCGAAGGCGCCGACATCACTGAAGTGGTCGAGCAGCATTTCGGCATCAAGGCCGGGGCGCTGATCACATTGCTGTACTTTTTCGCCATTTTCCCGATTCTGCTGATCTATAGCGTGGGCCTGACCAACACGGTTGCCAGTTTCCTCGAACACCAACTGCACATTACGCCGCCACCGCGGGTGATTTTGTCGTTTGTGCTGATCCTCGGTCTGCTGGCGGTGGTACGTTGCGGCGAGCAGGTGATCGTCAAGGCGATGAGCCTGATGGTTTACCCGTTTATCGTCGCGCTGCTGTTTCTGGCGGTGTACCTGATCCCGCACTGGAATGGCGGCATCCTCGCCACCGCTTCGCACGTACCGGCGCCATCCGCGTTGCTGCATACGCTGTGGCTGGCCATTCCGGTGATGGTGTTCTCGTTCAACCACTCGCCGATCATTTCCGCGTTTGCGGTCGATCAGAAGCGTCGTTACGGCGTTCACGCACAAGAGCGCAGTTCGCAGATCCTGTCCCGCGCTCATGCGTTGATGGTGCTGATGGTGCTGTTCTTCGTGTTCAGTTGCGTGCTGACGCTGTCGCCCGCGCAACTGGCTGAAGCGAAGGCGCAGAACCTGTCGATCCTGTCGTACCTGGCCAACCACTTCAGCAACCCGACCATCGCCTTCGCGGCGCCGTTGATTGCATTTGTGGCGATTTCCAAGTCGTTCCTCGGTCATTACATCGGTGCCAGCGAAGGTCTGAAAGGTCTGATCGTCAAGAGCGGCAAGCGTCCGGGGGCGAAAGCGCTGGATCGCATTGTGGCGGCGTTCATGCTGGTCATCTGCTGGATCGTGGCGACGCTGAACCCGAGCATTCTGGGCATGATTGAAACCATCGGCGGCCCGGTGATTGCGGCCATTCTGTTTTTGATGCCGATGTACGCGATTCGTAAAGTGCCGGCGATGGCGCGCTATCGTGGGCAGGCGTCGAACGTGTTTGTCACGGCTGTGGGGCTGGTGGCGATTTCGGCGTTGATTTATTCGCTGACGGCGTAGGCCAAAGCGCCGGATACTCAGCTACAGTGGCCGCTGTGCGTGATGCGCACAGCGGCTTTTTTTCGTCTGGAGACAGTGGATTGTCGAGCGCCCCGCAACCTGTTGAACCCACCCACCGCTGGCAGGACGTACTCGCCGGCCTGTCGATTGCCGGGCTTCTGTTGCCTGAAGCCGTCGCGTATTCGACCATCGCCGCGCTGGCGCCGCAGGCCGGAGTCATCGCGCTGTTTGCCGGTTTGCTCTGTTACGGGTTGTTCGGCACCAGTCGCTTTGCGATTGTTTCGGCCACCTCGTCATCCGCGGCGGTGCTGGCGGCGGCGACGGCGACGCTGGCTCAGGGTGATCCACAATTACGCTCGACCTTGGCGGTCGGCTTGGTGCTGGTCACCGGGGCGCTGTTTTTTCTGGCCGGGATCTTTCGTTTCGGCAGCGTCACCGCGTTCATCGCCAAACCGGTGTTGCGCGGATTTGCCTTTGGTCTGGCGCTGACGATCATTCTCAAACAGGTTGCCAGCGTCGTCGGTGTGCATCTGAGCGACGCCAATCTGGTGCGCTTCGCCCCGCAACTGCTGGAGCAACTGCCGCAATGGAACTGGCCGGCGGCGGGCGTCGCCGCTGTGGCGCTGGTGTTGCTGGGGCTGTTCTCACGCTTTCCACGGGTGCCGGGTGGCTTGCTGGTGGTGGTGATCGGCATTGTGGCCGGGCAATGGCTGAACCTGCCGGCGTATGGCGTGAAGATGATCGGACTCATCGATCTGAGCCTGGAAGTGCCGACTCTGCCAGTGCTGCCATTTGCTGATTGGCTGCGGTTGGGGGAGGTGGGGTTTGCGCTGGTGATGATTCTGTATGCGGAGTCTTTCGGCTCGATCAGTTCGTTTGCGCTCAAGCATGGCGATCGGGTGACTTCCAATCGCGATCTGCTGGCATTGGGGGCGTCGAACCTGTTGTCCGGGTTGTTTCATGGCATGCCGGCAGGGGCAGGGTATTCGGCGACATCGGCGAATGAGGCGGCGGGTGCGACTTCACGCTGGGCGGGTGGGGTTGCGGCGATGGTGGTGTTGCTGATCGTGCTGACGGTGTTGCCATGGATCGCCCTGACGCCGGAGCCGATTCTTGCCGCCATCGTCATGCATGCGCTGGGCAGGGGCTTGAGCTTGCAGCCGCTGGGTCGCTACTTCATTTGGCGCCGGGATCGGGTATTGGTGCTCTGTGCTGTGGGCGCGGTGCTGGTATTGGGCGTGCTGGATGGTTTGCTGGTGTCGGTGGCAATCAGTGTATTGCTGATGCTCAAGCAGATGTCGGCGGCGGATATTCAGGTACTGGGGCGGATTGACGGCGGGCATGATTTCGTCGACTTGCAGCGTCATCCGAGCGCGACAACGGAGTCGGGTGTGTTGATTGTGCGGCCCAGTGAGGCGTTGTTCTTTGCCAATGTCGAACGGATTCTCGGCGCGGCGTTGCATTTGGTCCGCCATTCGCCGGTGCCGGTGCACACGGTGATCCTCAGCCTGGAGGAAACGCCCAACCTGGATGGCACCAGCATCGAGGCCATGCAGGAGTTTTTTCTGCGGGTGGATCAGGAGGGTAAGCGACTGATCCTGGCGCGGCTCAAACATGAGGCCAAGAGTGCCTTGGCGAAGCTGCCGGAGGTTTCTGCCAATGACGTGATTCTCAGCGGGCTAAGTGTCGATGGCGCTGTCCAGCAAGCCCAATCCCACAGGTAATTTGAGTCCGATTGTTTGGGGTATAAAAAAACGCCGCTCATCTCACGATGGGCGGCGTTTTTCATTGCGTTGCAGCGTTAGGCTTGAACGACCGGGATGTTGGCGTTCGCAGCCGCTTCACGGAACTCGGCAATCTGGTCGAAGGACAGGTAGCGGTAGATATCGGCCGCCATGCTGTCGATCTTGCCAGCGTATTCCATGTACTCCTCGACGGTCGGCAGGCGACCCAGGATCGAAGCAACGGACGCCAGCTCGGCCGAAGCCAGGTAGACGTTCGCGCCGTCGCCCAGACGGTTCGGGAAGTTACGGGTGGAGGTCGACACCACGGTGCTGTTCGGCTCAACGCGTGCCTGGTTACCCATGCACAGCGAGCAGCCTGGCATTTCCATGCGAGCACCAGCCTTGCCGTAGATGCCGTAGTAGCCTTCTTCGGTCAGTTGGTGAGCGTCCATTTTGGTCGGCGGCGACAGCCACAGACGGGTTGGCAGCTGACCCTTGACCTGGTCCAGCAGTTTACCGGCAGCGCGGAAGTGACCGATGTTGGTCATGCACGAACCGATGAACACTTCGTCGATCTTCTCGCCAGCAACGCTGGACAGCAGACGGGCGTCGTCCGGATCGTTCGGCGCGCAGAGCACAGGCTCGTTGACGTCGGCCAGATCGATTTCGATGACTTCGGCGTATTCGGCGTCGGCATCGGCTTCCATCAGCTCAGGGTTGGCAACCCAGGCTTCCATTGCTTGCGCGCGACGTTCCAGGGTACGTGCATCGCCGTAGCCTTCGCCGATCATCCAGCGCAGCAGGGTGATGTTGGAGTTCAGGTACTCGGTGATCGACTCTTTCGACAGCTTGATGGTGCAACCGGCAGCCGAACGTTCGGCCGAGGCGTCGGACAGCTCGAAAGCCTGTTCCAGCGTCAGACCTTCCAGGCCTTCGATTTCCAGGATGCGTCCGGAGAAGGCGTTCTTCTTGCCTTTCTTCTCGACGGTCAGCAGACCGTTCTGAATGGCGAAGTAAGGAATGGCATGAACCAGGTCACGCAGGGTGATGCCGGGTTTCATTTTGCCTTTGAAGCGCACCAGGATCGATTCCGGCATGTCCAGCGGCATGACGCCGGTGGCAGCGGCGAACGCGACCAGACCGGAACCGGCCGGGAACGAGATGCCCATCGGGAAACGGGTGTGCGAGTCACCACCGGTACCGACGGTGTCCGGCAGCAGCATGCGGTTGAGCCACGAGTGGATGATGCCGTCGCCCGGACGCAGGGAAACGCCGCCACGGGTCATGATGAAGTCAGGCAGGGTGTGGTGGGTGGTCACGTCGATCGGCTTTGGATAAGCCGCGGTGTGGCAGAAGGACTGCATCACCAGATCAGCGGAGAAGCCCAGGCATGCCAGGTCTTTCAGTTCGTCACGGGTCATTGGACCGGTGGTGTCCTGAGAGCCGACGGTGGTCATCTTCGGTTCGCAGTAGGTGCCAGGACGAACGCCTTGGCCTTCTGCCAGACCGCAAGCCTTGCCGACCATTTTCTGCGCCAGGGTGAAGCCCTTGGTGCTTTCAGCCGGTGCTTCAGGCTTCTTGAACAGGTCGAACGCAGGCAGACCCAGTTCGGCGCGCGCCTTCTCGGTCAGGCCGCGGCCGATGATCAGCGGAATACGACCGCCGGCACGGACTTCGTCCAGCAGCACAGGGGTCTTCATTTCGAAGGTGGTGATGACTTCGTCGGTACCGTGCTTGCAGACTTTGCCGGCGTGCGGGTACAGGTCGATCACGTCGCCCATGTTCATGTTCGAGACGTCGAACTCGATTGGCAGTGCGCCGGCATCTTCCATGGTGTTGTAGAAGATCGGAGCGATTTTGCTGCCGAAGCAGAAACCGCCAGCGCGCTTGTTCGGCACGTAAGGAACGTCGTCACCGAAGAACCACAGCACCGAGTTGGTGGCCGATTTACGCGAGGATCCGGTACCGACCACGTCACCGACGTAGGCGATCGGGAAGCCTTGACCGCGCATTTCTTCGATCTGCTTCATCGGGCCGATGGCGCCCTGCTGATCAGGAACGATGCCGTCGCGAGCCATTTTCAGCATGGCCAGCGCGTGCAGCGGGATGTCTGGACGCGACCAGGCATCAGGGGCAGGGGACAGGTCGTCGGTGTTGGTTTCGCCGGTGACCTTGAACACGCGCAGGCTGATCTTGTCGGCCAGGGTCGGGCGGTTCTTGAACCACTCGCCGTCAGCCCAGGATTGCAGCACGGCTTGGGCGTGAGCATTGCCGTTCTTGGCTTTTTCGGCCACGTCGTGGAACGCATCGAACATCAGCAGGGTGTGCTTGAGTTGCGCGGCAGCGACGGGCGCCAGTTCGGCGTCGTCCAGCAGGTCAACCAGGGTCACGATGTTGTAGCCGCCCTGCATGGTGCCGAGCAGTTCTACAGCGCGTTTTTTGTCCAGCAGAGGGGAGGCAACTTCGCCCTTGGCCAGTGCAGACAGGAAGCCGGCTTTAACGTAAGCCGCTTCGTCCACGCCAGGTGGAATGCGATTGGTGATCAGGTCAACGAGAAATTCTTCTTCGCCAGCCGGAGGGTTCTTCAGCAGCTCGACCAGGCCTGCTGTTTGTTCGGCGTTAAGCGGCTGGGGAACGATACCCAGGGCTGCACGCTCTTCGATATGTTTGCGGTAGGCTTCAAGCACAGTTATTACCCTCATCAGTGGTCCCAAATGGGTGTCCGGGACGCTCATCCCGAAATGGCCGTACTCATGCACCTCGCGACGTTGTGGGTCGCTTGGCCAGAATTACCGGCTATTCCTTACAGAAGCTGCTTTCAAAGTTTTACGCCTGCAGAACGGGGAGCTGATGAGGGTTGGCGTTGAGTTTTTCCCCGCTGGAAAAACCCTTCGCCAACACCGCTCTGAAGGAACGACTGTGCTCGTGACGCTTTGAAAACAGCTTCTAACGGACATTGGCGCCTTAAAAGGCTGGCTGATTCTACGGCAAAAAAAAATTAAAGGTAAGTTAGGCCCTCAAGTTTGAGGGGTGATCAATGTTAGACAAAGGGCTAACATGCCGACCTGTTCCGCGTTTCAGTGCCTTTGCCAACCTTATGCCCAATCAGACCATCAAGACCCCCTGCGTCGGCCTCTGCTCCACTGTTTACGGTGATCTGGTGTGCCGTGGCTGCAAGCGTTTCCATCACGAAGTGATCAACTGGAATGGTTACAACGAGGAGGAAAAACGTGCGGTGTGGCTGCGTCTGGAGCAATTGCTGTCACAAGTGATGGCGGCCAAGGTCGAGATCTTTGATTCGGCGCGTCTGCGTCAGCAACTGGAGCAGCGCAAGATCCGCTTTGTGCCCCATCAGTCCGAGTATTGCTGGGCGTATCAGCTGATTGCCCGAGGGGCGCGGGTGATCATTAATCTGGAAGCCTACGGGATGGTGCTGCTGCCGGAGTTTCGCGACTGGAACCTGCCGGAACTGCGCGATGCCATTGATCGGGAATTCTTCCTGTTATCGGAAGCGCACTATCAGCGCTACATCGCACCGGGCTTTCTCAAAGACGCGTTTGGCGCCTGAAGGTCAAAAGTTTCGCGAGCAAGCCCGCTCCCACACGGGAATGCATTTCAAACCGTGGGAGCGGGCTTGCTCGCGAAGAGGCCCTGTGTGACGCCGCAAAACTTAATGCTTCACCGCCAATTCCAGCAAATGATCCTCAACCTCCTGCGGCTTGAGCACCAACACATCGCTTTCCAGCGTATCGAGCACCACCTCCGCCGTATTGCCGATCAACGCACCTGACAATCCGGTACGCGCCACGGTGCCGATTACGGTCACGGCTGCTTGCAGTTTGTGCGCCATGAACGGAATCAACACATCCGCTGGGCCTTCCTCGATGTGCAGATGCTCGTCATCGACATCGAACTCCGCCTGGAACGCCCTGCATTGCTCGCGATACTTCGCCTCGATTGTCGATTTGAGCTGGAAGGTCGGGTCGGCTGCCGACAGCATCGGCGACGGATGGGCGCTGATCACATGCAGATGCCCTTTGGCCAGGCTGGCAATATCAAACCCATGATCAATGATCGTGGTATGCAGATGGCGGTGTTCACCGTCGGCATTGCCGACATCGACCGCCGCCAGAATGACTCTGTCTTTCCAGGGCGTAGAGGTTTTCACCAGCAGCACCGGGGTCGGGCAGTGGCGCAACAGCTTCCAGTCCGCCGGGGTCAGCAGGGCTTTTTTCAACGAGCTGTCAGGGAAGTGCTGTTTGATCACCAGCCCGCAACCCTCGGCCTGCTGCACGTCGGTGATGGTTTCATGCAGGCTCTCGTTCCAGGCCTGTTCGGTGGTGACGCTGTAACCGTCCGCCAGCAGGGCGGCTTTGAGCACGCCGAGCATGCCGGCATGGTCGTGCTTCTTGTCGCACACCAGCAGGTGCAGATGGGCCTGGGTCACACCTGCGATCAACTTGGCGCGCTTGAGCGCCAGGCTCTCCGAATGTTCGGGTTCGATGACCACCAGAATGCTGCGAATGGCTTGCATGAGCGGAGTCTCCAGCGAGTAAAGGGCACGGCGTTGCACAACTATAGTTGCTGCGCCAGCACCTGCGACTTGATGCATATCAACGCCAGCCGCTGGTGGTCTTCGGGCAGGCCGGTATAATCGGCGCCCTTCGCTCGAACACCTTGACCGTGAGCCCCATGATCCTTCCCGAAATCCACGAATTCCTTGGCTGCCGCACACCCGATGCCTGGGTTCAGGCCGCACTGGCCGATCAGGAAACCCTGCTGATCGACCACAAGAACTGCGAGTTCAAGGCTGCCAGCACCGCGCTGAGCCTGATTGCCAAGTATCACTCCCACGTCGACCTGATCAACATGATGTCGCGTCTGGCCCGGGAAGAACTGGTGCACCACGAGCAAGTCATGCGCCTGATGAAACGCCGCAAGATCGAGTTGCGTCAACTGCATGCCGGCCGATACGCCTCGGGCCTGCGTAAAGTGGTGCGCAGCCACGAGCCAGTGAAACTGGTGGATACGCTGGTGGTCGGTGCATTCATCGAAGCGCGCAGTTGTGAGCGGTTCGAAGCACTGGTGCCACATTTGGACGAAGAACTCGGCAAGTTTTACTTCGGCCTGTTGAAAAGCGAAGCCCGGCATTTTCAAGGGTATCTGAAGCTGGCTTATCAGTATGGTGAGGCCAGGGATGTGGCTCAGGTGATCGATAAGGTGCGTGCGGCCGAACAGGAACTGATCGAATCGCCGGACGCCGAATTCCGTTTCCACAGCGGTGTGCCGGCGCTAGCCTGAAGCTCAAACTGTCGCAGCCTTCGGGGACTCTCCGATTGCCAGGGGTGCGATTGAGCCAAGAATATTCTGCATGATGCCTGCCGGTGTGATTCGATGCATGCCGCCAGCGTCTAGCCTCAGTGTCCCCGCAATCCCACGGGGCGAGACTTCGGAACCCGGCATGCAAGCGCTGTTGAACGAGATCCTTGATGCTGTCCGGCCCCTGATCGGGCAGGGCAAAGTGGCTGACTACATTCCTGCCCTCGGCACCGTGGCGCCCAACCAGTTGGGCATCGCTGTGTACGGTAACGACGGCGAGATGTATTGCGCCGGCGACGCCGAGACGCTGTTCTCGGTGCAGAGTATTTCCAAGGTGTTCAGCCTGGTGCAGGCCATTGAACATTCCGGTGAGGCGATCTGGGAGCGTCTGGGCCATGAGCCGTCCGGTCAGCCGTTCAACTCGTTGGTGCAGCTGGAATTCGAACGCGGTCGCCCGCGCAATCCGTTCATCAACGCCGGCGCGCTGGTGATCTGCGACATCAACCAGTCGCGCTTTGCCGCACCGACCTTGTCGATGCGTGACTTCGTCCGGCGTCTGTCGGGCAATCCGCAGATCATGATCGATGGCAAAGTCGCCGACTCTGAATACCAGCACCGTGCACGCAACGCGGCAATGGCGTACCTGATGCAATCGTTCGGCAACTTCCACAACGACGTCGAATCAGTGTTGCGCAGTTACTTCAGCCACTGCGCGCTGCGCATGAACTGCATCGATCTGGCCCGGGCCTTTTGCTTTCTGGCCAATGACGGCTACTGCAAGCACAGCGGCGAACAGATTCTGACGCGACGCCAGACCCAGCAGGTTAACTCGATCATGGCCACCAGCGGTTTGTATGACGAGGCGGGCAACTTCGCCTATCGCGTCGGCCTGCCGGGCAAGAGTGGCGTCGGCGGCGGGATTGTCGCGGTGGTGCCTGGGCAGTTCACGGTTTGCGTGTGGTCGCCGGAATTGAATGCTGCCGGTAATTCGCTGGCGGGCATGGCGGCGCTGGAGATGCTCAGTTCGCGCATTGGCTGGTCGGTGTTCTGACCCGATTAGCCAGGCTCTGCAAACCTTGTGGGAGTGTTATTCCGGCGAAGAATCCGCTACATTTTCCGGCCGCCCTCTGCATGGTGAATCTGCTTCATGTCTCTTGCGCTCGAACGTCTAGTCGCTGGCACGCCGATCCCTTTCGCTGGTAACCGCGTCACCGTGGTCAGCCCCGAACTGGCCGCGCGCTTTCAGCCCGGTGACCACCTGCTGGTGGAGCAGGTGAGTGGCGAGTTGTTGCTGATTCCGGTGGCCGATCAACAAGCGGCCGCCGTGGCGATTGAACGTGCGGCGGCGGCTTTTATCGCGTTGTCTGCGGTCAGCGACGAAGCGATCAGTCAGTTCTTCGATTTGTTCGCACTGCGCCTGCAAACCCCTGAGTGCTGGGCGCAGATCGAGGCAGCCAACCTTGCCGACATCGAACGGGCGAAGGCTCGCGGGCGCTCCACCACACGCTTGCTGGCCGATGAGCGCATGCGCCGCGACATGATTGCCGGCCTGCGCGCCTGGCGTGATGCCGCACCGACGCGCGGCAAAGTCATCAGCAGCGTCGAGCACGATGGCTGGAAGGTCGAGCAAGTGGTCTCGCCACTGGGTATCGTCGCTTTCGTCTTTGAAGGTCGGCCGAATGTGTTCGCCGATGCCGCCGGCGTCTTGCGCACCGGCAACACCGCTGTGCTGCGTATCGGCAGCGATGCGTTGGGCACGGCGCAGGCCATTGTTGCTCACGCGTTGAACCCGGCGCTGGCTGCGGCCGGTCTGCCCGTGGGCGCGGTGTCGCTGGTGGAGAGTGTCAATCACGCCGCCGGTTGGGCGATGTTTGCTGATCGACGTCTGTCGTTGGCGGTGGCTCGTGGGTCAGGACGTGCAGTCAGTCAATTGGGCAGCATTGCCCAGCAGGCGGGCACGGCGGTCAGCCTGCATGGCACTGGGGGGGCATGGCTGATAGCCGATCGTGAGGCTGACGCAAAACGCTTTGCGGCGGTGGTGCGCAACTCGCTGGATCGCAAGGTCTGCAACACCCTGAATGTCTGCCTGATTCAGCGCGAACGTGCCGATGAACTGGTGCCGCTGTTCCTCGACGCGCTGCAACAGGCCGGTACCGCACGCGGCCAGGGCTGCAAATTGCACATCGTCGAGGGCAGCGAACGTTGTCTGCCAGGCGAGTGGCAGAACGCGACGGTCGAGGTCTATCGTGCCGAGGGTTATCAGACCGAAGCACTGGCTGAACCGTTGGCGCAGGCGGATTTGGGGCGCGAGTGGGAATGGGAAGAAACCCCGGAAGTCAGCTTGATGATCGTCGACGATCTGGATCAGGCGATTGCATTGTTCAACCGCTATAGCCCGCAATTTACCGTGTCGTTGATCAGTGAGGATGCCGCTGTTCAGGAGCGCTTCTATAACGCGGTCAACGCACCGTTCGTGGGTAATGGCATTACCCGCTGGGTCGATGGCCAGTACGCGCTGAACAAGCCGGAGCTGGGGCTTTCGAACTGGGAGAACGGACGGTTGTTTGCGCGCAGTGCGATTCTTTCGGGCGATGGTGTGTTTACCGTGCGTAGCCGCATGACCCAGATTGATCTGGGTGTAAAGCGCTGAAAGAACCTGTGGTGGGGGAGCAGGCTCCCTCGCCACAGGGGCGCAATGTAATTCAGGCTGCTGCGCTGGTGTTTGCGTGAACGGCGCAAGTAGCCGGTTGTTCGGCCAGCGGCACAAAGGTGCGGCGGTCCGAGGACAGCGCATCGATCGAGCCGGTCTCGATGTCATACACCCAACCATGCAGATTCAGCAGGCCTTTCTCCTGTGCCAGGCGCACGCTCGGATGGGTCTGGATATTCGCCAGTTGCGCGATCACGTTTTCGCGCACCATCGAACTCAATTTTGCCGCGTCATTGGCATGTGGCCGGGCTTCGTTCACCACTTTCGCTGACTCGGCATGCTGCAACCAACCGCTGACGGCCGGCAGATGATCCATGCATTTGCATTTGGCAATCGCCGTCATCGCGCCGCAATCGGAATGGCCGCAGATCACAATGTCGGTCACACCAAGCACCGCCACCGCATATTCCACTGTCGCCGAAACCCCGCCCGGATGCGGACTGTAGGACGGCACGATATTGCCGGCGTTGCGGATCACGAACAGTTCGCCGGGTTCTTGCTGGGTCAGCAGTTCCGGGACTACACGGCTGTCGGAGCAGGTGATAAACAAGGTGCCGGGCTGCTGGGTGGTTGCCAGGTGTTTGAACAGTTCGGTGCGTTGCGGAAAGGCTTCGTTCTGGAATTTCAGGAAACCGTCGATCAGGGCTTTCATGTGCATGTCCTCGTTGAAGGGAGATCGGATGGCCCGCACGCAAAGTGCGGGCCGGGCACATCAGAACGGACGCAGGGGCAGGAACTTGCCGTCCAGGGTGACCACGGCGCGGGAGCCGCCTTCCGGGTCTTCGACTTTCTTGATGTCGAGTTTGAAGTTGATTGCGCTGATGATGCCGTCGCCGAACTGCTCGTGAACCAGTGCTTTGAGGGTGGTGCCGTAGATCTGGATCATTTCATGGAAGCGATAGATGGTCGGGTCGGTCGGCACGCCGCTGAGGCTGCCACGCAGCGGGATGATTTGCAGGGCCGCGACAGCGTCGGCGTCCAGCTCAAGCTTGTCGCCCACCACTTGGGCGGCGGTTTCCGACAGCGGATGTTGGCCGAGCAGGGCGGCGGTGACGTACGCCAGGCTGAGGCCGGTGCCGTCGGCGAGATCCTGCCACGACAGATTCTTGCGTGCCTTGATGTCCAGAATGCGGGTGGTCAGGGCCAGGCTGGTGTCGTTGTAGGCGTGGGACTGTTGCATGGTGTCACTCCTTTCAGGGGTTGGCTTGCTGTGTGGGATTGATTTTCTGCCGATTTATCCATAGCGTCCAAGACCGATATACAATGCTTTGCATAAGCCCTGCCTATAGATGGTGCTCCCACATGCTGCTGCGACATTTGCGTTACCTGCTGGCCGTTGCCGATCACGGCGGCTTCACTCGCGCGGCCGAGGCGCTGCATGTGTCGCAGCCAACCTTGTCGCAGCAGATTCGCCAACTGGAAGAAACACTGGGGGTGAGCCTGTTTGATCGAACTTCACGTACGGTCAAAGCCACCGATGCCGGCGAGGCTTACATTGAATGTGCGCGTCGGGTGCTGGTGGAGTTGGAGGCGGGCAAGCGCGCACTGCATGACGTGAAGGACCTGACCCGCGGTACGTTGCGCCTGGCGATGACGCCAACGTTTATGGCGTATCTGGTCGGGCCGCTGGTGCGCGACTACGCGGCGCGATATCCGGGGATTCATCTGGAAATCTTCGAGTTGTCGATGGACGACGTCGAGGCCGGTCTGGCGGATGACTCGCTGGACATTGCGATTGCGTTCACCCCGGTACGCAGCCCGGACATCGAGTGCATTCCGGCGTTTACCGAGACCCTGGGTGTCATGGTCGGGCGCGAGCATCCGTTGTATGAAAGTGATTCAGTGCTGACGCCTGACGATATCGCGCAGTTGGATTTCGCCTTGCTGGCGTCGGATTTCATCACGCGCTTGTCGGTCGATGAGTATTTTCGTCAGCACGGGATCACGCCGCAGGTGCGCATTGAGGTGAATTCGGTGAGTACGTTGCTGGAGGTGGTGCGGCATTCGCCGATGGCGACGATGCTGCCGGAAGCGATTGCGACGTCCGATCGGGCATTGCGCAGGCTGCGGGTCGAGAGCGAAGCGCCGCAGCGTGGGGCCGCGTTGTTGCGGCGGCGCAATAACTATCACAGTGCGGCGGCGGTGGCATTTATGAATCTAATCCTGGAGCCCCCGCTCTGAACTGGAACGCAATAAAAAGGGCCTGCTTCTTATTGGAAGCAGGCCCTTTTTATTGAAGTTGTAAATCAGCAGAACCGATCAATCACCCGAACTTCGTTCTTGTTCTGCATCGCGTCCCACGCCTGTTTCAGCGTTTGCAGAACATTACCGATGAAGTCCTTGTCGGCTGCGGCTTTTTTGCCGACATAGCCGTGGCCGCGACGGTACATCTTCAGGCGGGCCAACAGGTTCTGGTTGTTCTGCTCGAACTCTTCTTCGCCAGCGTGGGGCGACAGGCAGTCGATATGCACCTGCCCCGACTTGCTGATCCACAGAATATGGCTGTCGTGGCTGTCTTTTTGCGCAGCGAACATACGAGCCAGTTCTTCGATAGTAGGTTGGTTGTTCAGATTCATGATGTTGCCCCTTGACCAGTTTGGTGATCTTTCAAAGTTGATTCGCTAATACAGGTAGCCCATCGGTTAGTTGATCCCTGGCACCGAAACCAGGACGTCAGCGCTCGCCCGTTTGAAGTACGGGGTCGTGCATCTGTTGCATGTAGTCGTGTTGAATAACTGCTACGCAATAGCGTCACAACGAAGAGAAGCAGCGAAAACCGGGAGGCCCCTTGCCGACGTTTTCAGGGTCGACCACAAGCGTCTTGAGAATTTTCGCCAGCGCTTCTCGTCCTTGTACTGGACGTTCAGGCCAGGTCAGCTTCTTCAATCTGCCTTGTGGGCAGCGTGTATCCGGAAAAAACAACTCGGCGGTCAGACGAGTTTGCTCAAGCGTGTTACCAAATGTTCCCGATCGGGGAACGTCTTCATCATGCAAAAGCAAAACGATGCCGTCAACGGTTTTGTAGTGTTTGTTTTTGGGCACTACATATTGTCGGACAAAGCAGTTTTGGAATGAGAAAGGATCCGTTCAGGCAACGGAAAAAGGTGTGTGAAGGGCGTAGAACGTGCACGGGTAACCGTCCATTTCACGCTGGTGCAAGGTGAAAGCGCCACCGGTCAATTCCGGGATCAGCTTGGTCCAGAAGCGCTGTGCCGGCAGGTTGGCGTCGATATGGAAAATTTGCCATTGACCGGGGATGCGGCTCAAGAGGGCAGAGACGACAAACTGCGCGACGCCTTGGCCACGAAAGCGCCGGGCGAGGAAGAAGTAGCCGATGTTGTGTTCGGCACCCTCGATATGTGTTTCGTTATCAACGGTCACGAAGCCGGCGAGTTCGTCGTCGACCCGTATCAGGAACGGTTGGGTTGCCGGGTGACGCCAGTATTCGGATTTCGATTGGATAGGGAAGAAGCCATGTGCAGCGAGTTTCAGCGGCAACCACTGGCTGAAGTCGTACATGTAGAACTGCATCAGGTTTTCGAGGGTTTCGAGTTCATCGCGTTGGGCCGGGTGCAGTTCTAGGGTGGGCATGCTTTGGGTTCCTGAAAGTGATGGGCCTCTCGGAAACAGTAGCGTGTTTTATTTTTTGGCTGCCGGTTTTGCTTTGCGTTTCGTAGCGACGGCGGTGTTGCTCCGCGTCGATTTGCGCTTTTTCTTCCAGGGGGTGGCAGCTTTGCCGGCGGGCGGTGGGCCGCTGATGGTCAGGCTCAGATGGGAGCAGCGTGTCACTTGTTTGCTCATCCATGCCGCCTGTTTGGTGACGAACTCTTCCAGACTCATCTCGCCGCTCTGCACCATGTCCAGCGCTTGTTCCCAAATCGCTGTGGTGCCGGGGTCGGCAATGGCGCGGGGCACGGCGTCAATCAGGCTGAACGCGGCGGGTGTGGCGGCCAGCGCCTTGCCGTTTTTCACCAGATAACCGCGATCCAGCAAGCCCTGAATGATCGACGCACGGGTGGCTTCAGTACCAATGCCCGTGGTGTCCTTGAGTTTCTGCTTGAGCAGTGGATCTTCCACCAGTTTGGCGACATTCTTCATCGCCTTGATCAAATCGCCCTCGGTGTAGGGTTTGGGTGGTTGTGTCCACAGATCCTTGAGCGTCACGTTCGCAACGGCGCACTCGATGCCCTGAGATAACGCTGGCAAGGTTTGCGGCACCGGTGCCTCACGCCCCTTGGCCGGCGCGAGCGCTTCGGGTAAGGCGCGTTTCCAGCCCGGCTCGATGATCTGTTTGCCGACGGCGCGTAACGCTTGAGCGCCGCAATCGAAATCAGCCTGGGTGCGATCGTATTCATGATTGGGCAGGAACTGCGCCAGATACCGTGCGCGGATCAGTGTATAGACCGCCCGGTGTTTGCCGCTCAGGCGTTCCAGATTCTTCGCGGCAGCGGTGGGAATGATGCCATGGTGGGCGCTGACTTTGGCGTCGTTCCACGCCCGGGATTTTCGCTGAGGTTCAAGAAAACTCTGCAGCGCTTCAAGGCTTGGGTCAGCCTGACGCAACGCCGCGAGAATCCCCGGCGCCTCACTGTGCTGGCTCAGCGGCAGAAACCCGCAATCGCTGCGTGGGTAGGTGATGACTTTGTAGGTTTCGTACAGTGCCTGGGCGATGTCGAGGGTTTCCTGCGCGCCGAGGCCGAGTTTCTTCGAGCAGACTTCCTGCAAGGTGCCGAGGTCGAAGGGCAGGGGCGCCACTTCGCGCATGCGCTCGGTACGCAACTTCACCACCCCGGCACTGGCTGCACCCCTGATCGCAGCGGCAGCTTGCTGCGCCAGCGCCTGATTCAGGCAGCGATCCTGATCATCACAAACATCCGACGGGGCGCGCCATTGCGCGGTAAACGGTGTGCCGTTGTGCAGCAGTTGCACATCGATCGCCCAAAACGGCACCGGTACGAAATCGGCAATGCTGCGGTCGCGATCCACCACCAACCGCAAGGTTGGCGTTTGCACCCGACCGACCGGCAACACACCTTGATAGCCCGACTGACGGCCTAGCAGGGTGAACAGGCGGCTCATGTTCATGCCAATCAGCCAGTCTGCCCGCGAGCGACCCAGCGCCGAGTGATACAGGCTGAACGTTTCGGCCCCCGGTTTCAGCGCGGCCAAAGCCTTGCGGATTGATGCCTCATCCAGCGCTGACAGCCACAATCGGCGGATCGGCCCGCGATAGCGGCAATGCTCGACCAGTTCCCGGGCGATCATCTCGCCCTCACGGTCGGCGTCGGTGGCGATGATCAGCTCGCTGGCTTCGCCCAGCAAGCGTTTTACCGCTTTGTACTGGCTGGCGGTACGCGGCTTGACGGTCATTTTCCACTTGTCCGGGATGATCGGCAGATCCGCCAGCACCCAACGCTTGTAGCGGGCGTCGTAGGCATCCGGCGGGGCCGTTTCCAGCAAGTGGCCGATGCACCAGGTCACCGTGACGTCTGTTCCCAGCCAGCAGCCGTCGCCCCGGCGTTTTGCACCGAGTACGGCCGCAATGTCTTTGGCCTGGGAAGGTTTTTCACAGAGGTACAGCCGCATATCCACCATCGTCGATCAATGTCCGAACAGGCGCACAGAATGGCCGGAGTTAGCGTCAGGGGCAACTTTTATCTGTATGGATATACAGATGAAAAGGATTGCCGAACATGACGGGCTTTCACGGGACATGCCCGGCGCTATCGAGAAATTGAGTAGCGCCGCGTGGGTGGCTGTGTCAGGTTTTTCGCGCCTTAAAGAAAAACGCGAGCGACAGGACGGTCTCGCCAGGAGATCGCCGTGGTCTGTCGGACACTGACTCTTTTGCAACAAGGACGTAACTCATGTCTCAAGCATCTTTCCAGGCCAGCAGCGCCTACTCCGCCGTGGACACGTTCAGCCACCTGTATGACCGTGGTGTCGGGCTGGTCAACGGCAAACCCTCGTTCACTGCCGATCAGGCCGCCGACGAAATCCTGCGCAAGGGCCTGTCGTGGGGCGATAAAAATGCCGATGGCAAGATCTCCCTCAGCTACAGCTTTCTGACCGACAAACCGGCCAACTACAACCCCAAACTCGGCAACTTCAGCGAATTCAGCGCCCAGCAAAAAGCTCAAGCGGTGCTCGCCATGCAATCCTGGGCCGACGTCGCCAACGTCACTTTCACCGAGGGCAAGGGCGGCGACGGTCACATGACGTTCGGCAATTACGACGTCAGCACCGGCGGCGCAGCGTTCGCGTATTTGCCGAGCGGCGGCAGCTATGATGGCCAATCGTGGTACTTGATCAACGATCAATATCAGGTCAACAAGACCCCGGACACCAACAACTACGGGCGCCAGACCCTGACGCATGAAATCGGTCACACACTCGGCCTGTCGCACCCTGGCGCCTACAACGCGGGCAACGGCAGCCCGACTTACGCCGACGCCAAGTACGCCGAAGACACTCGCGGTTACAGCCTGATGAGTTATTGGAGCGAAGCCAACACTGACCAGAACTTCAGCAAGGGCGGCAGCGGGGCTTACGCCTCGGCACCGTTGCTGGACGACATTGTTGCGGTGCAGAAACTCTACGGTGCCAACTACGAGACCCGCGCCGAGGACACGAGGTACGGCTTCAATTCCAACACTGACCGCGATTATTACAGCGCGACTTCGGCGTCGTCCAAAGTGGTGTTTTCGGTGTGGGACGGTGGTGGTAATGACTGGCTGGATTTCTCCGGATTCACCCAGAACCAGAAGATCAACCTCAACGAGGGTTCCTTCTCCGACGTCGGCGGTCTGGTCGGCAACGTCTCCATCGCCTATGGCGTGACCATGGAGAATGCCGTGGGCGGATCAGGCAATGACCTGCTGATCGGCAACGGGGCGGTCAATCACCTGTTTGGCGGGGCCGGCAACGACATCCTCTACGGTGGTGGCGGCGCAGATGTGCTGTGGGGCGGTGAGGGCGCGGATACCTTCGTGTTCGGCGCAGCCAGCGACTCGACCAATAACCAGCCGGACTGGATCATGGATTTCCAGAGCGGTCTGGACAAGATAGATCTGTCGGGCATTACCGCGTTTGCCACGGGGGCGGCGTCGCTGAATTTCGTCAGCAGTTTCACCGGCCATGCGGGCGATGCGATTCTGACTTACTACGCGCAGCACGGTCAGACCGGGCTGCTGGTCGATCTGACCGGGCAGGGGCAGGTCGACTTTGCCGTGGGTGTGGTAGGGCAGGCGGTGGCGACCGATATTGTTGCTTGATGCCCTGAGAAAGCGGCCCTCTCTCACCGGGAGAGGGTTGGGCGGCGTTTAGATGAGGAGCTTTTTGGCCGTTCGGCTGTGAGTCCGCCGTGAAGGAAGTCCTTGCGCTATACCTGAGCTTTCACCGCCGTCTCAGGAGAAACCCATGAAAACCCCAGGCCCCAGTCCAGTCATCGCCCTCGTAGAACTCTCAGGTTGCCTGGTAGTGAAATTCCATGGCATCCAGGTCGCCGCGTCCTCCCATGTGCTGGTTCTCAACGAGGCCAACTACCCGCCGGTCTTCTACGTCCCGCGTGAAGACATCGACGAGAAGTATTTCGCCCGCACCGACCATACCAGCTACTGCCCGTATAAAGGCGATGCCAATTATTTCAGCTTGCAGGTGCCGGGGCATGAGGGGGCGAATGCGGTGTGGACTTACGAGCATCCGAAAATATCGGTTGATCAGATCAAAAACCATGTCGCGTTTTATCCTGATCAGGTGAAGTTCGAGGTGATCGAAGCGGATGTTTAGTCCAGGAGGTGCCCGCCGCCGGGTGTGCGGTGGCGGGCTGATACTTACTTGGCCTTGCGTTTTGTCGCCGTTTTGCCTTTTGTCGGCGCAACCTGACGAGACCGCGGTGTGCGCTTGACCGCAGGTGGCGCTTGCACAGGCGCCCACTGATTCTGTACGGGCACCTGGATGCCCGCTTGAACCGTTGCAAGGGATTGTTCGAGTCTATTGAATGCCTCCAACGCGGTGGTCTTGGCCTGGGCTTTGATTAGCGCCTGTTTTGACGTCAACAGTGAATCCATCTTGTCCTCAAATTGCTTGGCCATACGCTTGTAAGCCAAGGCGTTCAGGTGCAGTTCGTTGATCCAGTCGTCGTCGTTGATCAGATTTCGCAGATCAATGAAATAGACATCGGGATGAGCGTCGGCAACAGACTTGAGCATGGTATTGAGCTGATCAATAAAGTCCGTGACGATTTGGCGTTGAACCTGCGGGTTCATGATGTTCTTGCGCGTCAGCGATGGGCGCAGCCATGGGCCGATGAAGCGGTAGTTACCAATGTTGACCACGCCTTTGCCTGTCGGAATAGCACGCCCGTAACCATGGAAAATGATCTTGATTTTCGGGTGAGCGGCTTTTACTCGTTTGATCATGTCTTCATAGGCGTTACGAAAGACCCGGTCAACGGTGTCATTGACATAATCGGTTCGCACCAGTGAGGCGGGCGAGGCATCGGCATGGTTCAGGAAAGACGCGAATTCGTCACCGGCAATGTCATTGCCAGCACCGGAAAACAGAAAAAATGCCGGTTTGATCCGTTTGATTTCCGCCAGTACATCCTCAAACTCGGGCCGCGGTCGGGTCCAGGCTCCGTCTTTGATTTCTGTCCCGTAAACCATGTTTTCCAGCGTGTCGCCACCCGAAGCGAAACTCTTGATCTTGTAGCCGGACGTCAGCTTCAGCCACTTGATGATGTCCACGCCGGGCAAATAGTCGAACCAGGAGTCTCCCTGTGCCACGACGTCTACGCCGTTGGAACCGAAGAAGAATCCAGTGACACCCTCAACCTGCTTTTGCGCTGGCTGATCGTGTTGCCATATTGCCAGATCTATTTTTGCTAACGCGTCTTCACTTTCATAGTTCATGTCGGCAGTCCTTTTTTCGGTAAACCCAGTGGAACCAATGTTTTCGCGGTTCCGTTCATTGAGTCCGAACGACGTCATGAGGGTGCTGCTACGTCCAGACTGTTCAGCACTACTGTTTTTCGCCACGCCGGATGCATCCGGCATGCTGCGAGCGATTGTTAACGATGAGACTCGTCCGGGGTTGAACACTCGGGCAGGCGTCGACTGGAGGGGAGATGTGCACGAGGGTGCGTCGTGTGGCGTACATGGAAGGATCCTCGATCCAGGAGGTTCGATCCCCCACGTCACGAACGCTTTTCTGCGTCGCAGGGCTTTGCTCTGAAATTATCGTAGACGAGTTTTGGCCAATGCAAAGGGCAACCCCCAGAGAAGTTTTCGGCACGGCCTCGACGCGCCGGGGCAACTGCGGTATTTCAATCCTCCAGTGGCGGGAGGGCTTGCCCCATCCACTGAAGGCGTGCTGGAGGGCCTGTTCAGTTCTTGTCGAGATCGATATTCTTCGTCTCACGCAAACAGATCATCCCCACCACCAGACTGACCCCGGTAATCAACACCGGGTACCACAGCCCGTAGAAAATATCCCCGGTGTACACCACCAGCGCAAACGACACGGTCGGCAGGAAACCGCCAAACCAGCCATTGCCAATGTGGTACGGCAGGGACATCGAGGTGTAGCGGATGCGGGTCGGGAACAGTTCGACCATCAGCGCCGCCAGCGGCCCGTAGCACATGGCCGAGATAATGATCAGGGCGACGATCAGGGCGACGATCATCGGTTTGTTGATTTGCTGCAGGTCGGCCTGTTGCGGATACCCGGCCAACGTCACGGCACCGCGCAGGGCCGCTTCGTCGTAGCCGTCGATCTTCACGTCGCCGATGCTCACCTGCACGCCGCTGCCGGTCGGTGCGGCGACACTGGAATAGGGCAGGCCTTGTTTGACCAGGAAGGTTTTGACCTTGTCGCACGGGCTGTCGAATTTGGCCTTGCCCACCGGATCGAACTGGAAGGTGCAGGTCGCTGGGTCGGCCAGCACGGTGATCGGTGCCTGACGACTGGCCTGGTCAATCGCCGGGTTGGCGTAGTGGGCCAGGGATTTGAAGATCGGGAAGTACAGCACGGTGGCCAGCAACAGGCCGAGCATCAGCACTGGTTTACGTCCGACTTTGTCCGACAGCCAGCCGAAAATAATGAAAAACGGCGCACCGATCACCACGCTGATGATCAGCAGCGTGTTGGCCACCGCCGGGTCCATTTTCAAGAACTGCGTGAGGAAGAACAGTACATAAAACTGCGCCGCGTAGAAGGTCACCGCTTGCCCGGCATTGATGCTGAACAGGGCGATCAGCACGACTTTGAGGTTTTCCCATTTGCCGAAGGATTCGCGGATCGGCGCCTTCGAGGTTTTGCCTTCCTTTTTCATTTTCAGATAGGCCGGCGATTCGTGCAGGCTCAGGCGGATCCAGGTGGAGATGCCCAGCAGCACAACCGACAGCAGGAACGGAATCCGCCAGCCCCAGACTTCGAACTGATCGCCCGTGAAGTAGCGGCAACCGAGTACCACCAGCAGTGATAGCAGCAAACCGAGGGTGGCGGTGGACTGAATCCAGCTGGTGTGCAAACCGCGTTTGCCGATGGGCGCGTGTTCTGCGACATAGGTTGCCGCGCCGCCGTATTCACCGCCGAGCGCCAAGCCTTGAAGCATGCGCAACAACACCAGAATGATCGGTGCGGCGATGCCGATGCTGGCGTAGTTCGGCAGCAAACCCACGCAGAAGGTCGCGATACCCATCAAAATGATGGTCGCCAGAAACGTGTACTTGCGCCCGATCATGTCACCCAACCGACCGAACACCAGCGCCCCGAACGGCCGTACGACAAATCCCGCCGCAAATGCCATTAGCGCAAAGATGAAGGCAGTCGTGTCATTGACCCCGGCGAAAAACTGCTTGCTGATCACCGCCGCGAGGGCGCCGTAGAGGAAGAAGTCATACCATTCGAACACCGTCCCCAGGGACGAGGCGAAGATGACTTTCTGCGTGGCATTGCTGGTGCTGGCGCCGCTCGCGGCATCCAGCGGCTGAACGTGTTCTGACATATCGGTATCCCTCACAGTGATTGTTTTTGTTGTTCCACTGGTGTTGCGTGTCCTGGTGATGCGCGATGCCCATGAATCAAACGCCAATCTCCTTGTGGGAGCGGGTTTGCTCGCGATAGCGGTGCTTCAGCCAACTTCAATGTTGAATGTCATACCGTCATCGCGGGCAAGCCCGCTCCCACAGGGTGGGTGTTTAGTGTTGGTTTGAGGATCAGTTGTGCGGCCTTCTCGGCAATCATCAGCGTCGGCGAACAGGTGTTGCCCGAGGTGATGCGCGGCATGATCGAGGCGTCGGCAATGCGCAAACCCGGCACACCATGCACGCGCAACTGCGCATCGACCACCGCATCGGCGTCATTGCCCATTCGACAGGTACCGACCGGGTGAAAAATCGTCGTGCCGATTTTCGCCGCCGCTTCGTGCAACGCTTCCTCGCTCTGCAGGCTGTCGCCCGGCAGATACTCGACCGGTTTATACGCTTGCAGGGCAGGGGCGCTGACGATGCGTCGGGTCAGGCGAATCGCATCCGCCGCCACGCGCAGGTCTTCAGGATGGCTCAGGTAATTGGGCTGAATCAGCGGTGCGTCTTGTGGGTTGGCGGAGCGAATGTCGATGCGGCCACGGCTCTGCGGGCGCAGATCGCACACCGAAGCGGTGAACGCCGGAAAACTGTGCAACGGCTCGCCAAAGCGCTCCAGAGACAACGGCTGTACGTGATATTCAAGGTTGGCTGATGTCTGCTCCGGCCCTGAGCGTGCAAAGGCGCCCAACTGACTCGGCGCCATCGACAATGGCCCGCTGCGGTCATACAGATAACGCAGGCCCATGCCCATCTTGCCCCACACGCTGCCAGCGATCTGGTTAAGGGTGCGGGCGTTTTCCAGTTTGTAGATCAGGCGCAATTGCAGGTGATCCTGCAGATTGCCGCCCACCCCGGGCAGTTCATGTAGCACGCCGATCCCCAGTCGCTCCAACAACCCACGCGGACCGATGCCCGAACGCTGGAGAATATTCGGCGACCCAACGGCGCCTGCGCACAGGACGATTTCCTTGCGCGCCTTGAAGCGTTTGACCTGACCCTCGTGACGCGCACTGACTGCCGTCGCGCGACCGTCCGTAAGCAATACCCGATCGACCTCAACCCCGGTCAGCACCGTCAGGTTCACGCGATTGCGCAGCGGTTTGAGAAAGGCCTTGGCCGCGTTCCAGCGCACGCCGGCCTTCTGGTTGACCTGAAAGTAACCGCAACCTTCGTTATCGCCCTGATTGAAGTCATCGATGCTGGCAATGCCGCTTTGTTCGGCAGCGCTGCGAAATGCATCCAGAATGGGCCAGGACAGCCGCTGTTGCTCAACCCGCCATTCGCCCTTGGCGCCGTGAAACTCAGCTGCGCCGGCAAAGTGGTTTTCGCTTTGTTTGAACAGCGCCAGCACATCGTTCCAGGCCCAGCCCGGATTGCCTTCGGCCGCCCAGCCGTCGTAGTCGTTGGCCTGGCCGCGCATGTAGATCATGCCGTTGATGGAAGAACAGCCGCCCAGTACCTTGCCGCGCGGATAGCTCAGTGCGCGGCCGTTGAGGCCCGGTTGTTCTTCGGTTTTGAAGCACCAGTCGGTGCGCGGGTTGCCGATGCAGAAGAGGTAACCGACAGGAATGTGAATCCACGCATAGTTGTCGCGCCCGCCGGCTTCGAGCAACAGCACGCGCTGCTGTGGATCGGCCGACAGTCGATTGGCCAGCAAACACCCGGCAGGGCCGGCGCCGACCACGATGTAGTCGTATTCATCGAGGGAAGTCTGCATTCCCTGACCTCGCTTTTTGTTTTTATTGTCGGACACTCTAGTTGTTAGCTTTCGTTAAAAGAATGTTAGTTTTTGCGCAGCCGCTGTGCGTTTTTAAACAGCCTTGAATGACGATCGCTGACAAGGACACCCCATGTTCGACTGGAACGACCTGCGGTTTTTTCTTGAGTTGCAACGCAGCGGCCGGCTGCTCACCGCCGCCCGCCGGCTGAACACGACCCATGCCACCGTTGCCCGCCACATCGAAGCCATCGAAAAAAGCCTCGGCACCGCGCTGTTCGTCCAGCACGCCCAAGGTTACGAAATGACCCCGGCGGGGGAGGCGTTGCTCAAACACGCCGAAGCCATGGAAAACGTCGCACTGCTGGCCCAGGAAGAAATCACCCAGTCCACGGCGCCGCTGGGCAAGATCCGCGTCGGTGTGACCGAAGGCCTGGGCATCAAATTCCTCGCCAGTCGCATGATCGGCCTGTTCGAACGCTACCCGGGGCTGGAAGTGGAACTGGTGGCTGTGCCGCGCTTTGTCAGCATCCTCAACCGAGAAGCGGAAATCAGCATCCACCTGGAGCGCCCGGCGGCCGACATGCTGGTCACGCGCAAACTCACCGATTACCGCCTCGCGCTCTATGCCAGCCAGCGCTATCTCGCCAACGCGCCGGCGTTGCGCAGTCGCGAAGATCTTGGGCGGCACGCGTGGATTGGTTATGTCGATGATTTGTTGTTCAGTCAGGAACTGATGTTTCTCAACAGTTTCTGTCGCAGCCCTCGGGTGGTGTTTCACAGCACCAGCGTCATCGCCCAGCAGGAGGCGGCGCGCTCGGGATTGGGGATTGCCGTGTTGCCGTGCTACATGGCCGCCGCCGATCCGGACCTGGTCGCGTTGCTGCCCGATGAAAGCATCGAGCGCAGTTACTGGATCAGCACGCGGCGCGAGTTGCACAAATCGGTGAGGCTGCGGGTGGTTTGGGACTATGTGGTGGGGTTGTGTGAAGCCGAGCAGGGGCTCTTACGCGGTTAACCCAGCTAACACCCATCCACAGGGGGGCTTCGATGTGCTTGGGGCCGGGGTTGATTAATATATGGATATCCGTATATTCAATTTTCCGTATGTATGGTGCGTCCAGATGATCACCCCCCCTGAACTCTTCAAAAGCCTGGCCGACGAGACCCGAGTGCGTGCCACGCTGTTGATCGCCGACCAAGGCGAATTGTGCGTCTGCGAGCTGATGTGCGCTCTCGACGACAGCCAGCCGAAAATCAGCCGCCACCTCGCGCAACTGCGCAGTAACGGGCTGTTGCTCGATCGCCGTCAGGGCCAATGGGTTTATTACCGGCTCAACCCGGATCTGCCCGAGTGGGTCCGCGACATCCTGCAAGTGACTGCAAAGGCCAACGCCGATTGGCTCAAGGACAACGCCGCCCGTCTGCGCAACATGGATGGACGTCCCGTGCGCGATAGCGCGTGTTGCTGAATCCCCACACTTTTTAGGAGCACTCCATGCGAGTTTTGTTCATGTGCACGGCCAACAGTTGCCGCAGCATTTTGTCTGAAGCGATGTTCAATCACTTGGCCCCGTCGACACACGAGGCGGTAAGTTCCGGCAGCTTCCCCAAAGGCCAGGTGCTGCCGCGCAGTTTGTCGACCTTGCAGCAGGCCGGCATCAGCATCGATGGCTTGTACAGCAAGGGCAACGACGCTTTCGAAGACCACCTGCCAGACATCGTCATTACCGTTTGCGATAAGGCCGCCGGCGAAAGCTGCCCGGTGTATTTCGGCCCGGCGCTGAAAGCCCATTGGGGCCTTGAAGATCCCTCCGACGTGGCCGGCGACGACGCGACGGTCGAGGCGGCGTTTCGCTCGACGTTGGGGCGCATCGAACGGCGTTGCCAGGCCTTTCTCGACCTTCCCTTTGACCGACTCAACCGCGATGAACTCAAGCGCGAGCTGGATCGGATCGGCACCCTTTAAGCAGGATTCCCCATGTCTGAACAACTGCCCAATCTTGACCTGAGCCTGTTCGAAAGCGAGCAGCATCCGAAGCCGCCAAGCACGCACAAGCCAAGGATTTTGTTGCTCTACGGATCGACCCGCGAACGCTCCTTCAGCCGTCTGTTGGTCGAAGAGGCCGCGCGCCTGCTCGAGCACTTCGGCGCCGAGACGCGCATTTTCAATCCTTCAGAGTTGCCCCTGCCCGACGATGTCCCTGTCGAACACCCCAAAGTGCAGGAACTGCGCGATCTGGTGCTGTGGTCGGAAGGCCAGGTCTGGTGCTCGCCGGAGCGCCACGGCGCGATGTCGGCAGTGTTCAAGGCGCAAATCGACTGGATCCCCCTGGCGCTCGGCGCCGTTCGTCCCACTCAGGGCAAAACGCTGGCGGTGATGCAGGTCTGCGGCGGTTCACAGTCGTTCAATGTGGTCAATCAGTTGCGCGTGCTGGGGCGCTGGATGCGCATGTTCACCATCCCCAATCAATCCTCGATCCCCAAGGCGTTCATGGAGTTCGACGAGGCGGGGCGGATGAAACCCTCGCCGTTCTATGACCGCGTCGTCGATGTGATGGAAGAATTGGTGAAGTTCACCGTGTTGCTGCGCGACAGTCAGGCCTATCTGGTCGATCGTTATTCAGAGCGCAAGGAGTCGGCCGAGCAACTGATGGCTCGGGTCAACCAGCGTTCGATCTGACGCCCTGGTTGCCAGTGCGCGACGTGGCGCTACAAATGCAGGCGATGGATGACCTGGCGGCTATCGTCGGGATCCGTGTGGGTTTCAAAGCCCAGGGCTCTGGCCAGGTCGCGCATGGCCGTGTTGTTGGCCGAGTCCACCGAGTACAGGTGCGTGAAACCGTTTTTGCCAGCCGCTTTGATCAGATGCTCCATCAGTAAGGTACCCAGGCCCAGATGCGCCCACTCATCGGCGACAGTCACGGCGCATTCACCTTCCTGCTCGCCCGTGGCGGCGTAGCGGCTGACACCGATTTCGATCAATTCGCCGTTTTCGTGAACCAGGGCAATGAAAGCGGCGCGTTGCTTTTGATCAATGTCCATCAACTGATCGAGCAGCGCCGTGCCCGGCTCGCTGATCTGCGCCAGAAAGCGCATGTGGCGGGACTCGGGGGACAAACGCTGGATAAATGTGTACTCGCGTTCGCGGTCGTTGTCCGCCAGTGGCCGGATCAACACATGCCGGCCGTCCTTGAGCGATTCGATCCAGTATTCACCGGTGTGTGCGGCGTAAGCGGCCGTCGCCCGGTCATTGTGGTCTTTGACAGTGAGCATGATGTGAACCTCCAGCGAGGGAAAGAGCAACGCGCGGTTGTACTGCGCTCATTCCTTTCTACACTGTTAACGACGCTGGCGTCTGATCTGATTCAAACCGACGCTAAACGTACCCCGTCGCTCGACTTCCAACCCTGTCAGGCCAATCGGAGGATGCAGCCGGACTTTGTTGTTTGTGAAAAACTCGCGCAGGTCAATTGAGTTGCAGATGAGCGCCACAGTGAGCCACCACGTCTTGCGTTGATAACGACCGGATCCCACGATCTACGCCCAACGACTACTATTGCTGCGGATGGTCGATAGTTTGTTACACGTCGTAAAGCAGGCCGTCGATCCGGTGAGGAATACCGAATGCGAGTGATGATTCTGGATGATGACCCTTGGATTTCAGATCTTTTAAAACAACTGGTGTTGAGTATTCGCCCGGCGGCACAGGTCGATTGCTATATCGACGTTGCTAGCGCTTTGGCTGCCTGGCACCCAGGTACCTATCAACTGGTCATCGCGGACTGGAATCTGCCAGATGCGCCGGGCGTTGACCTGCTGCACAGCATTCGCCAAAAAGATCACGACATGCCGCTGATCATCATCACCGGGCGCGCCGACCGAGACAGCGTGCTGGCGGTGAAATCGCTGAGGGTCAGCGCATTTTTTACCAAGCCCTTTCAGGTTTCACGCCTTGTCGAGCGCCTGGAGGCACTGCTTCCGCCGGATGACCCGCTGCGCCCCCCCACGATCAATACTGAAGACTTACCCAGCTATCTCGGCAGTTTGACTGCGGACGAACTGGACTTGCCTTTACTCGCCTCGGTAAAGGAAAAGCTTCAGCTTGGCTATGGCGGCGCCGTACTGGATCTGCGCGAACTCGCCAATGATTGGCAGTATGACCCGGCCTTGTGCGCCCATTTGATCGCTGCCGCCAACAGCGCCGCGTATCTCGGCCAGGGCCAGCCGTGCACGAACCTGAAAGCGGCACTCACCCGGTTAGGCGGGTTGACCAGCGTCAACCTGGCGATCAGCCAGGCGTTGCGACAGAGCGCAACGCACCCCGGCGCTATGCTCATGCCAGGGGTTCAGGCACTTCTGGATGATTCCGAGCGGTTGGCTGAAAGAGTTGTGCTTCTGGCCCAGCAGTGCGGGCTTGATCCTGCGCCGATGCAAACGGCCGCACTGTTGCACCGCATGGGCGAACTCTGTGTGTATTACCAGACCCAGAAATGGGAGAACCTGGGCAATAGCGTTAGTGAAGAGGCACTCTTGCACGCTGTCCGCGATTTTGCGGCGCCTTTTGCCGTTCGATTGAAAGCAAACTGGGGTCTGCCGATGGTTTTGCGTGAGCTGATTGGTGCTATTTATGTCTTGCCGACCCTGCAAGTACGTCGTGAACAGGTCGTGATGCGTTTGGCCGCCGCCATGAGTAATGGCGAACCCGAAGCAGACGTTGAAAGGCTTCAACGGTTGGCCGGTCTGGCCTGAGCGTGTCTGGTAGTGCGAGGGTGGAGCAGGGCGCGGACTCAGGGTTGTCGGTTATTCAATGCAAGGAATTTGCGAGGAGCAACGGAATGCGCAATCAGCCGTTTAGTCTCAAACCGGTCCTCCTGATCGTTGATGACCAGATTACCGCCTTGAGAACACTGAGCAGTGCCGTGTCTGACCTGGCTGAAGTCCATACGGCCCAAAGTGGTCAGCAAGCCCTCGATATCGCCCGTCAATGCCGGCCCGATGTGGTCTTGCTTGATATCGAAATGCCCGGTATGAACGGTTTCGAGGTGTGTCGGATACTCAAGTCTGACCCGGAACTGTTTAGCGTCGCGGTCATTTTTGTCAGCGCTCATACGCAAACAAGCGCTGAATTACTGGCGATGGAGTGCGGTGGCGTGGACTTCATTCAAAAACCGTTGAATATTCCGGTTGCCAGAGCCCATATCAAAGCTCACATCGCCTTGCGCGTAGAGGCCAAGAGGCTGGCCAATCACGATGCTCTGACGGGCCTGCCCAACCGGATCCTGTTGCAGGACCGCACCGAGCAGGCCTTGCAAAAGGCCCGTCGCAGGCAGGGGCGTGTGGCGATGCTCCTGATTGATCTGGACAACTTCAAGGTCATAAACGATTCGATGGGCCACTCGGTCGGTGATCTGGTGCTGCGGGAGGTTGCAGCGCGAATATCGGGTTCCCTGCGCATGGAGGACACTGTCAGCCGGCAAGGGGGAGACGAGTTCATCCTGCTCCTGCCAGAGGTGGTCGGGTTCGATGCCATGGGGGACTTCGCGCAAAGGCTGCTCGAGATCATCGCCAGTCCTTTTTCAATTCAGGGTAACCGCTACGACCTGTCGGCGAGCATCGGCATCAGCGTGTTCCCTGAAGACAGCGACGACATGGAATCGCTGCACCGACATGCTGATGCGGCCATGTATCAGGCGAAACTTTCAGGGCGTAATCGCTACTGTTTTTTTTCCTCGCATATCGAGAGCAGCATGCGCGCCAGGCACCTGCTTGAACGCCACATGCGTAACGCTTTGGAAGAAGGCGTTTTTGAAGTTTTCTACCAGGCGAAGGTTGATGCCCGGCATAACCGCATCATTGGCATGGAGGCGCTGATCCGCTGGCGCAATCCTGAAGGGGGGCTGGTTTCTCCTGCCGATTTCATCCCGCTGGCAGAAGAAACCGGGCTGATCATCCCTATTGGTAAATACGTTTTGTTGCAGGCCTGCAGGGACACCAGGACACTTCGCGAACTGGGCCATGACATTTCCATCAGCGTGAATATCTCCGTCGTGCAATTTCGCGAGGCGTCCTTTCTGACCATGGTCGAAGACATCCTGCTTGAGTCTGGATTGGAGGGCAGATATGTGGAACTGGAGATCACCGAGGGGGTACTGGCACGGGACATTGAAAGCGCCCGAGAAACCCTCTTTCATCTCAAAACGCTCGGCGTTCGTATTTCGATCGACGATTTCGGCACCGGTTATTCAAGCCTGGCTTACCTGAAACGGTTTCCGATCGATGTTCTGAAAATAGATCAGAGTTTTGTGCGAGACATGATCACCGATAAAAGCGATTCGGCCATCATCGCAGCAATCATCAAGTTAGGTCAGGCGCTAGGTCTGGAGTTGGTGGCCGAAGGTGTCGAAACCCAGGAACAGGCTCATGCACTTCTGGAACTGGGTTGTCAGATCATGCAAGGCTATCTGTATTGCCGCCCGATCAATTTTGCGCAAATAAAGTCGTTTTTATCTGCTGGGCTAGACGTTACTGTTCCCACTTTGAGCTAAGTTGCAAACACTTCCCCGACAGGGTCGAACTTTAAATGTGAAGGCTGAAAGTCTTCTGCAGCAGGGCAAACCGGGTGAAGAAATCCAGATTTTTTACATTGAACTGGGGCGTCGCGATTACCCTGGTTGTGGGCCTGGGGGCAAGCGTTCTGGGTAGCTGGGTGCTTGACCGTATCAACGAGCGCCACGCTCAAGAAGCGATCGTTGCAGCTACAGCCGAGGCCGCTGAATTGGTTTTAAGTCGCCTCAATCTTTACCAGTACGGTTTGCGTGGTGCTCGCGGTGCAGTAGTGACAGCGGGGGAGCAGGGGATAAGTCGTGAACTGTTCAGTCGTTATCAGAAAACGCGTGACCTGGCCGTGGAGTTCCCCGGCGCAAGAGCTATCGGGTTTGTCAGGCGCGTACCGGAACGCGATGAAAGCGCGTTTATCAAGTCAGCCCGGGCCGATGGCGCCGCTGATTTTTCCATTCGTCAACTCTCGGCTCATCCTGGCGAGCGCTACGTTATCCAGTATGTCGAGCCTGTTGAAGGCAATCAGCCCGCCATTGGCCTGGACATAGCCTCGGAACCTGCTCGGCGCGAAGCTGCTCACTCTGCAATACAGAGCGGCATGACGCAGATAACAGCGCCCATCACCCTGGTACAGGCCATTGGCAAACCGCAGCAGTCGTTCTTGTTGTTGATGCCCATTTTTCGCAACGGCGTGACACCTGCGACGGCAGCCGAACGTGACGCCGCCGCGTTCGGCTGGAGCTATGCAGTCTTGCAGACCGAGCAGGTCCTCACGGGCCTGCGCATAGAAGACAAGGCCGTGCACCTGAAATTGAGGGACATCACTGTCCCGGGGCAAGAGACGTTGTTTTATGAGAGCGCCGACAACTCGGCCAGCTCTGCAACGCTGATCACTCATCAGGTGGAGCGCGAGGTTTACGGCCGGCGGTGGCAAATCGAACTTGGCGCCAATTCGCTGTTCATCCAGCGTTTGCGTCAGGTCTCACCGAAGGTGGTGCTGTTGCTGGGCGGTGTTCTCACCCTTCTTTTGGCGACTCTGGTGGGGGTCGGCAGTGTCAGTCGTCAACGTCGACGTCAGGTTATTGCCGAACAGGCAAGGCTAGCCGCCATTGTTGAAAGCTCGGCAGAGGCGATTATCGGTAAAACCCTTGATGGCGTTGTCACCAACTGGAACAAAGGGGCTGAGCATCTTTTTGGGTTTACCTCGCAAGAAGCCGTGGGCCACACACTGGCCAATCTGATTGTTCCCTCGGAGCTGGCCAGTGAGGAGTCGCACATCCTTGAGCGTGTAAGGGCGGGCGATCGTATCGATAGTTTTGATACTCAGCGCCGTCACAAAGACGGACAACTGATCGACGTCTCCGCGAGCATCTCTCCGATTTATGGCGAGGGTGGCCGCGTCGTCGGTGCCTCCAAGACAATCAGGGACATTTCGGCCAAAAAGGCTGCAGAGGCGCGGATTCTCGAACTCAATTCAAGCCTGGAAGAGCAGGTCGCACAGCGAACGTCAGAACTGCAGCACCTCAATGTGTTGTTGAATAGCGTGCTGCGCTCGGCCACTGAGGTGTCGATCATTGCGACAGATCTTGAAGGCGTCATTCGTGTCTTCAACAACGGCGCCGAGCATTTGTTGGGTTATGACGCCGAAGAGGTGCTGGGCAAGCACACGCCGGCGCTCTTCCATGTAGCCGATGAAGTCACTGCGCGGGGCCAGGAACTGAGCCAGGAGTATGGTCAGACCATTAATGGCATTGGTGTGTTTACCCATAAACCCGAGCATGAAAGCGCAGAAACTCGAGAGTGGACTTACGTACGCAAGGATGACTCACGGTTTCCTGTGACGCTGGTCGTTACCTCCATGCGCGATGACGATGGGAAATTGACTGGCTACCTGGGCATCGCCGTCGATATCACCGAACGTAAAGCGGCAGAAAAGGAGCTGGCGGCAAGCCTGGAAACGACACAGCGACAGCGTAGCGAACTGATGGCGGTGCATCATCAATTGCTGATGGCCGCGGAAGTGGCGGAACTGGGGATCTGGTCCTGGACGTTGTCGGATAATGCCTTGCAGTGGAATGACCGCATGTTCGAGTTTTACGGGCAGCCTTTGGCGTTGCGCGACAACGGCCTGAACTATATGCATTGGTACACCCGTGTTCACCCCGAGGATGTCGAGGCTGCGGCTGCAAGGCTCAGTGCCGCCGTCGATGGGGTGGATGAGTACGACACGGTATTCAGGGTGACAGGCCCGGACAGCCAGATTCGCTTTATCCATGCCGCCGCGCAGATCGAGCGCACGCCGACCGGGGCAGCGCTGCGTGTGACCGGTATCAACCGGGACATCACCTCCCAGCGCGAGCTGGAATCGCGCCTGCTTTACGCCAAAGAGCAGGCCGATCTGGCGAGTGCGGCGAAGTCGGCCTTTCTCGCCAACATGAGTCATGAGATTCGTACGCCGATGAACGCTGTGCTGGGCATGTTGCAGTTGGTGCAAAACACGCCGCTTGACGGGCGCCAGCTCGATTACGTGAGCAAAGCGCAGGGCGCCGCGAAATCGCTGCTGGGCTTGCTCAATGACATTCTCGATTATTCCAAGATCGAGGCGGACAAGTTGCAACTCGATGTGCACCCGTTCGAACTTGAGTCGTTGATGCGCGATCTTGCCGTCGTGCTGGCGGGCAACCAGGGTGAGAAAGAGGTTGAGGTCATGTTCGACCTGGACGCCAATCTGCCCAACGGCCTGATCGGCGATAGCCTGCGACTGCAACAAGTGCTGATCAACCTGGCGGGGAATGCGCTCAAGTTCACCCCGCAAGGCCAGATAGTCGTCAGCGTTGAACAACGCAAGCGCACGGAAAACGCCGTTGAATTGCGCATCGCTGTCTCTGATACCGGCATCGGCATCAGCCCGGAGCAACTTCAGCGCATTTTCGAAGGTTTTACCCAAGCCGAAGCGTCGACCTCCAGGCGCTTTGGTGGCACCGGTCTGGGGCTGGTGATCTGCAAGCGGTTGGTCGGTTTGATGGGGGGAGAGTTGCAAGTGGAGAGCCAGTACGGCGTCGGAAGTCGCTTCTGGTTCGATATCACCCTGAATGTCGCTCAGAAAGCACTGCTGCGATCCGACTGCCCAGGCGTTGATGTGCCGATGCGCCTACTGGTCGTCGACGACAACGCAATGGCGGGCGAACTGCTGTTACGAACCGTTCATGCGCTGGGATGGACCGCAGACTATGTGAGTGAAGGCGCGCAAGCGGTGGAACGGGTCAACAGCGCCCAGGCGCGCGGCGAGGCTTACGATGTCGTACTGATGGACTGGCGGATGTCGGGGATGGATGGCTTGAACGCTGCGCAATTGATCAAGCAGCAGAGCCGTGACGCGCCACCACCACTGATCATCATGATCACCGCCTACGGCCGTGAAGTGCTGACAGATGCCTATCTTGAAGGCGATGCTCCCTTTGCCGGGTTTCTCACCAAACCTGTCACTCCCAAGCAGTTGGCCGACTCGGTTCAGCGAGCCTTCGAGGGTAAAGACCCTCTGCAATCTGCGCGGGTGCAACCAGCGGGTGCCGGGTCACAACGCTTGGCGGGGCTGCGCTTATTGGTGGTCGAAGACAATATGCTCAATCGGCAGATTGCCAGTGAACTGCTGACCAGTGAAGGCGCTCAAGTGACGCTGGCTGAGTGTGGGTTGGAGGGTGTCAGCAAGGTGCTCAATGAGCGTGTGCCCTTCGACGCCGTATTGATGGATATCCAGATGCCGGATATCGATGGCCTGGAAGCAACCCGGCGCATTCGTGCCGACTCGCGTTTTGCGACGTTACCGATTGTGGCAATGACGGCCAATGCCTCCAGTGCAGACCGAGAAGCCTGCCTGGCGGCGGGGATGAATGAGCACGTCGGTAAACCGGTAGACCTGGAACAACTGGTCGTGACACTGCTCTGTCAAACCGGCCGCGAGGGCAGTCAAACATCGACAGACCTTGTCCAAACCGACAGGGATGAGGCCCTCATTGAGGACCGGCAGTCGATCATCAATCGCTTTGGCGGTAACCTCGAGTTGATCCGCAATGTATTGATGAACTTTGGCCCCGAGCTGGAAAAACAACTGGTGCAGTTGCATGATCAGATCCAGCGACAAGAGGCGTCGGGGGCTGTTTTCGTTCTCCACGCCATTAAAGGCAGCAGCGGCACCTTGGGGGCCAGGGCATTGTCACGGTTGGCCGGTGATCTGGAACACAAGCTTAAACACGAGGATGCTGAATCCGCAGCAAGGCTCTTGGCTGACCCCTCCTGGTTTGAGGAGCTTGGCAGGCTGCTGCAACAAAGCCTTTTACAGATGAATGTCGAATTTTCTCAGAGCCCATCAACAGAAATCCTTACCGATAGGGAAGTCATGGAATCTGCGCAATGGAAAGAGTCCCTTGAAGAGATTTTGCTCTTGCTGGAAACCGGTAATCTTCAAGCCATTGAACTGACAACTGGACTGCTGTCAAAAACGCCCCCGGCACTGCGCCCGCAATTCAACGAACTCGTTGTTATGGTGCAGTCGTTGGACTTTAGTGCTGCGATGCCCATAGGGCGTGAACTGTTGAGATCTGCCTGATGGAGCAATTGAAAAAGACTTGGCTACTTCAGCCGCACAAACGCCCAAAACTGCTTATTGTCGACGATCAACCGACCAATATCCGGGTCCTGCATGAGCTGTTTCGTGAGGACTGCGACGTGTTCATGGCCACCAGCGGCGAACAGGCAATCACGGTATGCCAGGCGCAAATTCCCGATCTGGTGCTACTGGATGTGGTCATGGATGGCGTGGACGGTCATGAAGTCTGTCGTCGCCTCAAGGCAGACCCGGCGACTCAAGACATTCCTGTCATCTTCGTTACGGCGAAACAGCAAGACTCTGATGAGGTGCTGGGCCTGGAACTGGGCGCGGTAGATTTCATCAGCAAACCCATCAACCCGATCGTGGTCAGGGCGCGGGTGCGAACACACCTGACTCTGAAACTGCAGAACGATCTGCTGCGCTCCATGGCGTTGCTGGATGGTCTGACGGGAGTGGCCAATCGGCGCAAATTCGATGAGGAGATATCAGCTGATTGGCGCCAGTGTTATCGAGAGCAAAAACCCCTGTCTTTGATCCTGGCCGATGTCGATTTTTTCAAACGCTACAACGACCAGTATGGCCATCAGGCTGGAGACAGTTGCCTGAGGTCTGTTGCTCAGGCGTTATCTGAAACGGTCAGACGCCCCTACGACCTGGTCGCTCGATACGGCGGCGAAGAGTTTGCCTGCCTTTTGCCCACGACCAGTTATGCGGGAGCCGTCGAGATTGCAGAAAAAATGCAAGCGAATGTTCGAGCGTTGGCCATCGAACATTCGACCTCCGATGCCGATCATGTGGTTACGGTCTCCCTCGGTGTGGCGACCGTGACCCCTACGGGCGTTCTTGCTTTCGAGGCCTTGATCGAAGCGGCGGACATGCAGCTCTACGAAGCGAAGAATGCCGGTCGGGCTCGGGTAGCCTCGGTGGAGCTGTAGGGCCGCGGCCTGCTGCTGGCAAGTGACCGCGATTGTCAGTGAGGTTCAACCTGATCCATCGACCGTCGCAGATCACTGCCTTGCGGGCATCGACAACGTCGCCCGCAATCCACCCTCAGCCCGGTTGACCAACGTAATCCGCCCACCCAGTCGCATGGCGATGGTGTTGACGATGGTCAGCCCCAATCCCGCACCCTGCGCGTTACCGCGGCTGTAGAACCGTTCGAACAAGCGCTCTTGATCTTCCTCATCAATGCCCGGCCCCTGATCTTCGACGCTCAAATGGCAGAAGCCGTCGGTTTGAGTCAGCGTCACGGTGATCACGCCGTGGTCCGGGGAGAAGTTGGCGGCGTTGGTGATCAGGTTGTTCAGGGCAATGTCGATGGCGGCGGTGCTGGCCAGGACATGGAGCGTTTGGGCGCCGTCTTCAAAGGCCAGTTCCAGCTGTTTACTCAGCAACCACGGGGTCAGTTGCACCAGGCTGTTGCGCACGGTTTCGCTGAGGTCGATATGTTGCAGAGGCGGCGGGTTGGGTTTGGGCTCCAGGCGGGCCATGGTCAGCAACTGATTGACCAGTCGGCTGGTGCGATCGACACCCGAAATCAGAAATTGCAGCGAGTCGCGGCGCTCCTGTTCGGTGCCGGCCTCCAGCAGGTTTTGCGCATGCACCCGCAGCACCGCCAGCGGTGTGCGCATTTCGTGGGCGGCGTCGGCGATGAAGCGGCGTTCACGGCCGAGCACTTCCTGGATCTGCGCGAGCATGCGGTTGAGCGCTGCTTGCATCGGTTCCAGCTCGCTGGGCAAGGGTGTCAGTTGCAAAGGTTCCAGCGAGCCGCTGTGGCGGGCGCGCAGGGTCGCCGCCATGTCCGCCAGCGGTTTGAGGCCCCAGCCGATGGCGAGCCAGACCATGGCCGCAAGGATCAGGCTACCGAGCACGTTCGGCCACAGTGTGTGACGGACGATGCGGTCGACCAGATCGGCGCGTACATCATCGCGCTCACCGACCCAGATGCGCAGGCCGTTCTGCTTGTCTTCCAGCATGAATGCGCGCCATTGGCGGTTTTTCAAATCCACGACATCGCTAAAGCCAGGCTGGGTTGGCGGGGAGGTGAAGGTGGGGGCGCTGGCGGTGTGTACCAGCACTTCATTCCTGGGGTCCCACACTTGAAAGGCCATTTTGCTTTCGTAAGGATGACCGTCGACGCGAGGCTCTGCTTCTCCCAGCGCAGTATTGAACGCCTGATACAGATCACTGTGCGCCTGACCATTGATCGGCATACGCATCACGCCTTGCAGTAACCGCGCGTTTTGCGCCAGTTGTGCGTCGTAGACTTCGGCGATTTCGTGGTTACTGTCGTGCAGATTGAACACGCTCAATACCGCTAAACCGGCGAGCATCAGGCCGATGATCAGCGTCAGCGTACGGCGACGAATCGAACTCATCGGCGCTCCTCCACCAGATAACCCACGCCACGGATGGTGCGGATCAGGTCGGTGGAGAACTTTTTGCGCAGGTGGTGGATATGCACTTCCAGGGTGTTGCTTTCTGCTTCTTCGTTCCAGCCGTACAACAACTGAATCAGTTGGTCGCGGGTCATGACGCGGCCCGGTGGCGAGAGCAATTCATGCAATAGCTGATATTCCTTGGGCGTCAGCGCCACGGGCTGGCCGTGATAGGTGACCTGCTGTGTGCCGGGGTTGAGGCTGATACCGGCGTGCTCGATCAGCGCTTGGGCGCGCCCGGCACTGCGTCGTAACAAGGCACGCAAACGCGCCTTGAGTTCGGCCAGATCGAACGGTTTGATCAGGTAATCGTCGGCGCCGGCATCGAGCCCGGCGATACGATCCTCGGTGGCATCGCGAGCGGTCAGGATCAGCACCGGCAGGTTCGAGCCACTGTCGCGCAGTCGACGCAGCACTTCGAGGCCGTCCATGCGCGGCAGACCCAGATCAAGCACCGCCAGGTCAAAGGTTTCACTGAGCAAGGCGTGCAGGGCGCTGCTGCCGTCCTTGAGCCAGTCGACGGTGTAGCCTTCGCGCCCCAACGCTTGATGAATACCCTCGCCGAGGGCCTCATCGTCCTCGATCAGTAATAAACGCACACGGACTCCTGTCATTCGAGTTTCTTGTTCACGTCCACCAGCAACGCGGCGATTTCTTTACGGCGCCCGGCATCGGCGGTTTCCCGGCCCGGGCGGGGCGCCGCTTGCAGGGCTTTTTGCAACGCAGCTTTGGCTTCAGCGTAGCGCTTCTGACGGTAGAGGTGATCGCCCCAGAAGTACAGGCTGTCGATGCCCTCGGGGTTGAGTTGCAGCGCCTGCTTGAGCAGTTGCTCAGCCTTGTCGCTGTCGCCAAAACCGATTGGCCAGCCCGGCACGCGATCATACAGGGCGGCGAGGCTGGTGTAGGCCGAACCTTGCAGGGCTTTGGGGTCCAGGCTCAGGGATTTTTCCAGGTCAGCCTTGGCGTCTTTGGCTTTGCCCAACGCACCGAGCCCACCCTGGGCACCGGCCCAACTGCTGGTGACGATACCTTTCCAGATCCACGCTTCGGCCACGGCCGGGCGTTGGCTGGTGAAGCTCGTCGTTTGCGCCGACAGTTGCTCGAAAGCGGCGGCGCGCTGTTTCTCCGGTGTTTCGTATTGAATGTGCGCCCAGCTCTGTTGAATGCCGGCCAGGCGTTGCTGATCGGCGGTGTCCAGCGCCCAAACACTTTGGCTCAGCGCGCCGAGCAGTAGACATGCGTAGATTTTCTTCATGGTTTTGGCGGCTCGTTGTCGGGTTTTTCACTCAGGCGACGGATCAGTGGCAACTGCTTGCGCAGGCCTCGATCCACCAGATGCGGCAGCAGGCTGTTGAGGCGCACGAAGAAGCGCTCCGGCCAGCCCAAATACAAATCGCGACGGTCGCCGGCAATCGCGTGGATCACCGCAGACGCCACGGCTTGCGGGTCATCGACGTTGGATTTCAGCGCATCGTTCAAGGCTTGCGCCGCCGCGCTGTTCATCGACGTGCGCGTAGCGCGGGGCGCGACGTAAAGCACGCTGACCCGGGTGTCGGCCAGTTCCCGGCGCAAGGCTTCGGAAAAACCGCGCAGGGCAAATTTGGTCGCGCAATAACTGGCATAACCGGGGTAGCCGATCGAGCCGTACGTGGAGCCAACGTTGACCACCATCGCACTGTCGGCGTCCTTGAGCAGCGGCAGCAGCAGTTTGGTCAGGCAGATCGGCGCACTGATGTTCACCGCCAGCATCGCGTTGATGTCGCTGTCATCGAGTTGCTCAAGCATGGCGAAGTGATTGACCCCGGCCGCGTTGATCAGCAGGTTGATGCCACCGATGGCTTCGGCGGCAGCCAGCACATTGCGCCGGTCGGCAAGGAAGGTCAGGTCAGCGGCCACCCAGCACAGGTTTTGCGGGTAGCGCTCGATCAGCGGCTGCAAGGCTTCCTGGTGGCGGGCCACGGCTAGCACCCGGGCGCCGGCGGCGCACAAGGCATTGGCGATGGCCATGCCGATGCCACCACTGGCGCCGGTCAATACCACACGCGCTTCACGCAGCTGCATGTTGAGCCTCCGCGTCACGCGGCAAGCCACGGAACATGTCGGTGTACAAGCGATAGACAACTTTCGAGGCGTGGATCACCGCGGCCTGGTCTTCTGGATCTTCCAACTGATTCATCAGTCGGCGATAGGTCTGCATATGCTCAACGTCCAGCGAACCGTGGGAGCTCAGGTAGCTGAATGCCGTCTCCGGCAGCGCCAGACGCTCGCGAATGCTGCCCGCTGCGTGGGTCGCCAGGGCAATGCTGGTGCCTTCGAGCACGTTGACCATGCCGAACAGCCCCACCGGGTTGCCGCGAGCGATCAGGTCATAAAGGAAACTGACCATCAACTCGATCGACAGCGACGGCTGACCATCACGCACCGCATCGCGGTCACCGCCACACGCGGCGATATCGTTGAGCACCCATTGTTCATGGCCGTACTCGTCCTCGATGTACTCGCACACCGCTTTGCGCAGCCATTCCAGACGCGTCGGCAAACGCGCACCGCAAGCCATCATCAAAGGCACGGTGTGGCGTACGTGGTAATAGGCCTGGGCGAGAAATGCGCGATAGCTTTCAAGGCTGACCTTGCCTTGCAGCGCATCAAGAATGATCGGCAGATTGAACAGCTCGTGACGTTCCTGTTGAGTGGCTTCTTGCAGTGTGTCGAAAAAATTCATGATGCGGATTCCTCAGAGACGGCGGATTCGGTCAGTTGTGTGTGGTACTGCGCGACGATGGCCTCGCGGCGCGGGCGGCCATTGGCGGTGAGCAAGCCATTGGCGGCGGTGAACGGTTGTGGCAGGCGCGTCCAGTTGTGTACCTGGGCGTAATCGGGCAGGGCGTCGTTGGCTTCGGCAACGGCAGCGGCCAGTTCCGCGTCGGTGCAATCCGGGCGATGTGGCCAGAGCAAGGCGTGGTTGTGCGGCATCGCCTCGCCATAGACGAACGCCTGGGCGATGTGGCGGCGCTGGGTCAGCTCGGACTCGACCCATTCCGGGTTGACGTTGCGCCCGAAACTGGTGACGAACTGATGCTTCTTGCGGCCCTTGAGGTAGAGAAACCCTTGCGAATCGAACTCGCCCAGATCGCCGCTTGGCCACCATTCTTCGGCGTACGGCGCATCCCCCAGATAACCCAACAGCGGCGAACCCTTGATCAGCACTTCGCCGTCCTCGGCCACGCGCACTTCAACGTGAGGCAGCGGCCTGCCGACGCTGCCCGGACGCCAGGCACCGGGGCGATTGAGGCAGACCACCGAGGCACACTCGGACAAGCCATAACCTTCATAAACCGGCAGGCCGACCCGTTGGGCGCGGTGCAGCAGATCCTCGGACACCCGCGCGCCACCCACCGCCGCAAAACGCAGAGTCTGGGGATCGAAGGCTTTCTGTTCGGCGGCGCCGACCAGCAATAGCAACAACTGCGGCACCAGAATCAGACTCTCCGGCGCACGGCTGGCCAGATAGCCCAGCAGGCGTGGCACATCCACGCCACTGGCGCCCTGAATGCCGAGGGTTTTCTGGCCAGGCAGACTCAGCGTCGCACCGGCATACAGCGCCGCATAACAGCCAAGGTTTTCCAGCAGAATCGCCAACGGCAAAAGCGCCAGGTGATGCTGAGGAGCGGTCGGTTCGCTGGCCTGATGCAGCTCGCGTGCAACCCGCAACAAACTGTCGGCGCTCAGGCAAACGCCTTTGGGCGTGCCGGTGGTGCCGGACGTGAAGGTTAGTTTGGCCGTGCCGGCGGGCATGTGGCTCGGACCACTGAAGGTACGGCACCAGAACTCGCCGCTTTTCACATAACCGCCTGCGAGCAACTCGGCCTCCAGTTCCGGCTCGGCGATCACCCGTTCGGCCTGACTCTGCTCCAGACAATGAGCACGTTGCGCCGAGCTGAAAAACGGCGGCAGCGTCACGCAGGTCAGGCCTTCGAACAGCACGGCCAAGTCCCAGAGCATCGCGTCGACGCCGTTGTCCAGCGCCAGTGCAATCACTTGCACGTTTTCATCGCGCAAACGCTCCTGGCGATACAGCACCTCGGCGTACAACGTGGCGTAATCGAGCCTTAGGGTGTCGCCCCACAGGGCAATCGTGTTGTCATTGCGCCCGGCATGGCTGCGCAGGGTTTCCTTGAAACGTTGCAGTTCAAGCGACATGGCAAGCTCCTTCAATCGAGGTTGGCAGACCCAGGCGCGTGAACAGACCGATATTGCGCAGATGGATAAAACCGGCGCGGATGTTGCCCACATGAACCCACGGTTTGCTTTCGTAATAACTGCCCCAGCTGTGACGGTCGTCCCCCAGGCGTGCCGGGTCGGCGGCGCACAACGTCACCGGTTTCAGGCCCAGACGATGGAAGCTGTTGACCAGCCCGATGTTGCCGGTGAACGTCACCCACTCCAGACCGCCCATGGCCAGCAAGTAAGTGATGGCGATAATGCTCAAGCGCGCACTGCCGGTGTCGCTGGCAGCAAGGTTGCCCACCTCGACGATCGCGTCGCGATCCACCGGGCGATCGGCTGCGGCGCTGATCAGCGGCTCGATCGGCTCATCCAGATAGCGCTCAAGAAACAACGGCTCCAGATGCGCGCGGCGCAGCCCGGCCACCGCACACAACTCACCGTCGCCGTTGTGCATACCGAACAGCTCGGGCATGAAGTGGCGGATGTCAGCGCCATGGGCCTTGCGAAAACGTTGCTGGATAAAGGCCTCGAACACCGGTCGCTGAACATCGTCCGGCAAGGCACTGGATAAGGTCATCTGCGGTGTTTCGGCTTGGCCGAAGTGCAGGGGCCGGGGGATGTTCCAGTGGAAATCGGGCATGGGCAGAACGCCTCCCTCAATGGTTTGAGCGAAGTATCCGAACCATTTCTTAACGAAGTCTGAAGGTAAAAAAAGGGTAATCTGCGGGCCGATCTTCAGACTGTCTTAAGACTGGGCGGGCAGGGTGATGCCGTCGGTTCGCCCGGCAACCGAATCGAGACCGTCGAATGAATCGACCGTCGCTCACGACAATCACGAGGCGCTTCTTATGACCCGCGACAACGCCGTAAACCGTTATGGAAAACTCTCAATCATGCTGCACTGGCTGATGCTGGCGCTGTTCGTCGGTGTTTATGCCTGCGTCGAGCTCAAAGGTTTCATGCCCAAGGGCAGCGAAGCGCGCGGCCTGCTGATGGGCTTTCACGGCCTGTTCGGCGCCAGCATCTTCGCCCTGGTGTGGATCCGCCTCATCGGCCGCCTGACCCCACGCCCACCGATCACCCCCAAACCACCGGCCTGGCAGACCGGCATCTCGCACCTGATGCACCTGGCCCTCTACGGCCTGATGATCGCCACCCCGATCCTCGCCTGGCTGATGCTTGCCGCCGGCGACAAACCGTTCCCATACTTCGGCTTCCACGTACCGGCCCCGGTCGCCATCGACCCGGACTTCGCCAAACGCCTCAAGTACTGGCACGAACTGATCGGCAGCGCCGGCTACTGGCTGATCGGCCTGCACGCCGCGGCAGGCTTGTTCCACCACTATTGGGTGCGGGATAACACGCTGGTGCGGATGCTGCCGGGCCGTTCTGATACACAATAAGCCCATTGACCTCAAACCCTGTGGGAGCGGGCTTGCTCGCCGCCGGCGACAAACCATTCCCCGACTTCGCGCACTGATCGGCCTGCACGCCGCGGCAGGCTTGTTCCACCACTATTGGGTGCGCGACAACACCCTCGTACGCATGCTGCCGGGCCGTTCTGATACGCAATAAGCCCATTCACCTCAAACTCTGTGGGAGCGGGCTTGCTCGCGAAAGCGTCTAACCAGTCGACATCTATGCTGACTGACCGGACGCTTTCGCGAGCAAGCCCGCTCCCACAGGATTTTGCGGCGTCCGGTAGCGCGGGGCAGTTGCCGGAACCGCACTTCGCGTCCACTCTTAGGCCTTGCCGACAAGGAGCGTGCGTCGACTCTCCGTCGCGACCCAATGGAGCGTGCAGCATGAGCGAAGACAACAAAGTAAAAGGCCCGGCGTCGTATTTCCCCTCCATCGAGAAAAAGTACGGCCAGCCGATCGACCAATGGCTGCACCTGCTCGCCAGCGTCGGCGATAAAAAACACATGGAGCTGGTGGCGTGGCTCAAAGATGAACATGGCATGGGCCACGGGCATGCCAATGCGCTGGTTGCGCATCATCTGGCCATCGGCAAAAAGTGAGGGCAGGGCAGCGATGAACTTCAGCCTCCGGCCCGTGCAAGCCGAAGACGTCAAAACCCCGTGCGGCTTTCCCAAGGCTCGCAAGAGTTCTACTTCATGTTCCCGAAAGCGCATTACCCGCTGACGGGGGACAACTGCACACCGCCGCCAGCCCTTATTCAAATGACGCGCAACAAAGGCCAAACGGATGCCGCTCACCTTTCATAAAATGCACGCCAACGGTGACGACTTCATCTTGGTGGACGCACGCAACACCGCCAACCCCATCACCGGCCACCTGGCCCGGTACCTGGGCGACCGTCACCGTGGCATCGGCTTCAATCAGCTCGCCGTGGTGCTCGATTGCGAAGACGCCGATGCGCGTGTGGAATTCTGGAACGCCGACGGCACTGCGCTCGATGTCTGCGGCAGCGCCACTCGCGGCGCCGCCGACCGACTGATGCGCGAAGCCAGTCGAACATCAATCACGTTGCGAACCCGTCGGGGGCTGCTCACCTGCAAACGCACAGTGTCCGGGACTATTTCGGTGGACATGGGCAAGCCACTTTTCGGTTGGTCAGACGTTCCGCTGGCGCGGGAACATGACACCCTCGCGCTACCTCTACCCGGCGAGCCCGCCGCATGCAGCATGGGCAACCCGCACTGCACCTATTTCGTAGATAACCTGAGCACCGTCGACGTCGCCACTCTCGGCCCGAGCCTCGAAACCGATCCGCTGTTTCCCCAGCGCACCAACGTGCATTTCGTCCAGATCATCGACCGCCAACACATCCGATTGCGCATATGGGAACGCGGCGGTGCCATACCGCTTGGCTCAGGGTCATGTTCCTGCGGGGCAGCGGTTAACGGCATACGCCGAGGTTTGCTCGACAACATCGTTGAGGTCGAATGCGACGGCGGCCCCGTAACCGTGCGGTGGGACGGGCAAGGCTCGGTATGGCTCAGCGGCCCGGTAGAGCCCAGCTTCTCAGGCACAATCGCTCTCGATTCGATAACCCTGAGCGGCTGACGACTCACTGCTCCTCGGCTCTGAGTTGGCCGCTCATGGCGTCACAGCTCATCGACCACGATGTCAACCACTGCGGCATCTCGGGTGATTGTTCGGGTAATCCCAGCGCCTGGACAAATTCGCTTGGCGCAACAGTCCCCTTTGCCGAACGAAACAGCCCGCGCATGACCACGACGCCGACCACCCTGCCATTGCTCACAAAACGGTGTTCCATGAAGCTCCATTTGTCGTCCCAGCCCAGCATCTTGCTGTGGATTTCGAACGCTTCAAACAGCTTGAGCTCACGTCGAAACTTACCCCAGGTATCCCCAACAATCGGCAGTGCTTTTGCGCGCAGTGCCACGCGGAAGGCGCCACTGCGCAAAACAAAATCCATGCGTGCAACGTCAGCCATCGTGAAATAGCGGCCATTGGTGACGTGTCGATTGAAGTCCAGATCCAATGGCCACACACGCATGCGGATGACGGTCGATGCCAGTGCATTGACCGGTTTGCGCCATGGTCGCCGTAGAAGCATGCAGAGCAGTCGAAACCAGAGATTCATAAGTACGCCCATCGTTTGAGGAGGGCTGCACTCTAGCGACGCAGACTTGAACGAGGTAGGTGCGTAAATGACTGTTTTGGCCTGAAAAGTACGTTCCGGTCATGACGGCTGACGAATCATCGAACAGCGTCAGTGGCTGAATCGTCAGTCATCACGAACAGTGGATAAACGGGAGATGACCGGGCTGTTTAACGGAGGTGTCCGGTAACCACTCAAACCCTACAACGTCTTGCGCCATCGCCTACGACTACGCCAGAATCCGCCGGCTTGTGCGTCTAGGTCGCGGGTTCTATCGTTTGTCGGTCACTGAAAAACAGTGATCGGGTTTGGTAGCCCGCCATAACTAGTCGCATCGCGCACCGTTTGCAGACCCGGTCGGGTATCTGCTCAATGGTGGCCATGCGCAGGACACCTTCGGGTGTGCCGGGTCCTAGTTACCGGTCTACCAACCCGCGTATGGCCGCCACCCTTCGTTTGGTAGCGAAGGTGAAGGCTCCTCTTTAATTAACTAGGAGTTTCACCATGTTCAAAGTAACGCCGAACCCGCCAGCCACCGACCCCACATCCCCCTACGAATCCCCCGATTCCAAGAAATTCCATGACGCCGCCGAACGCGCCCTCGACCACTACCTCAAACCCGCCGACCAGATCATGGCCAGCACCAACGAACCCGAGCGCATGTACCTCGCCAACCCGAAGTACGACACCGAATCGCTGCTGGCCAACGCCAGCGAAACCCTCGGCTCCGCCAGCGAAATGCTCAACAACTTCGCCGCCATACTCGACACCTCCCACCGCAAAACCGCGCTAGGCATTGCGCAAGTCGTGATGCTCAGCGAATTGGCGGTTAACCAGGCGCTAGATCGCGTGGAAATCTCCAAATAACCCAACCACCACGACGAGGGGAAACCCTCGTCACAATCCACTGTCTCCGCCGGACTTCAACTTAAGCGTCCGGTTAGTGGCAAGCTTTCGACGGTTTATCTCAAGGTGATGCATCAACTGGCCAAGGAAAAGGGTGTTCCCTTTACCGACATACCAGGAAGAAGCGAGTATGCCGTTCCCCAAGAATTGCAAGGTATGTGCGACAGGTTCCTTGCCGGCGACTTCAGCACCACCCAAGAAGAACGGCGTTTTTCAAGGTTGTTGTCGCGTCGCCGTCTAACTATGCCGCTCTTTTCTCGGTCTGCTGCTGCCGATCCGGGTTCAACATCACAGTGCCCATCGGCTCCCAGTTTCTTGTCTGGCCAGACCA